>VRUE01000083.1 GCA_019456285.1 Solirubrobacterales bacterium
AAAAGATTTTGGAAGTTAACGCAGTTAGACAGAATTGAATATAATCTTTGGTACAGAACTATTGAAGAAAGATTTACTTTTCATACTATCTCTTTAATATATACTTTTATTTATTTACTTTTTTACTTTTTTACTATTTTGCTTTTAATTTATGTTGCTTTTGAGAATGTGGACTTGTTTGAAAAGATCCCTCTTTTAGTAACTGTAATTAAATATGTTATTTTCTTCTCGATAATTTATGATATTTTTACATTCTATAGGAGATATAGGGCCTTTGAGAAATTGAGAAAACATTATAAATTATCATAGGAGTAAGAAATGAAAACAAAAATAGAAAGAGAAGTTAGATCCGCAGCTATAACCAGGGCATTAAGGGAAGATCCAACAATGCCCGAGGACGCTTTAGATGTTAGTGATAATGATTCCTGGATTCCCTGTTTAAAATGCGGATCTGAATTAACCCAGGAGAGAAAAGCTTTTTTTGTTTGTGTAAATTGTGGCCAAGAATTTATTGGAGATGAAGAGGACATGAGGAAATGATAAAAATAGAAATCTCAACAGACGGAAAAAGGGTTTATGATGGTTATGATGAGGATAACCCCACAATGAAAGAATGTTCTTTGATATTATATCGTCTTGAACAAATTAAACTTAATTTATTGGCCAAGGAATTTAAAAGTGAATTTGAAGTTAGTGAGGATTAATAATGGTAACAAGTTCTACAAGGCAAGGTTTTTATTTCTTATTTATAATTTTAATAATGTTTGTAAGCCAGCTTTTAGATTGGTTTGGGTTCTATGAAGCATTTGTTATTATTGCTCTGTGTGGGATGGTGCTTAAGTTAACGGATATTGAGGAAGCTATACGAGAAAAGTAGGCCATAGGAAGTCCGTGAGTGCATGTTCTTCTATCGAGTTGATATATTACTAAGGGGGATTTATCCCTAAAAACCCTAACCTCACTTTCCTATGGAACTTATGAAAAATTAAAATAACTTTTATTGAAAATATTTTTTATCGTCGATAAGAAAAAGTGGCCAGAGATCTCCTGGAGATCTTGCAGCTGCAATCGAAGGACCATAATCCTTAACCATGATTTCGTGTGGAAAGCAGGAGATTATTATAGGGCCTGATAATCACAGGCCCCAGTGGTTTGGATTCGCAATACATTTGGGGAATATTATTTTTTATTTATCTTTTTTTACAAATTGTTTAAACAATTTAGATACTATAATAATTGCTCCAGAAACATTCAGAAAAACTAATACAATCTTAATTAAATATAATTTATCTCCTGTAAGTCCAACAATAAATCCAACAATAAAATTTAAGATTAATAATACTGATGCTACAAAAAATATCTTATTTATTTCTAATATTACTTTAAACATTTTATTCTCACTTTTCTAAGAACTCCAATTCTTACCTATCCTTTTTAATTCAACTAATCTTAACTTTTTCCATTCATCAGCTTCCATCACATTAGGATTTTTATTTTTTTAAGATTTTGATATTGCTCTTCATCAGTTAAATCTTTATGTATTGACATCTTCTTTTGGTTCAAAAGTAACTCCCTCTTCTGGAACGTATTCTTCTGAATATTTATTCTTTTTATGTAAAACATCTCTTCTCTCTTTAAGTATTGATTCTGGCGAAGGCATCTTTCCATTAAAGTCTATGAAAATACTAAATCCTAATTTCCTTAAGACTGTTATCATGTAGAGCCACAAATATTTATTATCTCTGGTCCTCTTATCCTCTTGCAGTGTTGCCTCAACAGCCTCGATTAATTTCATTTTCCACACTCCTTAATCATATTTTCTTTTTCTATTATAGCATCCTTTAAAATCTTATCAAGTTCTTCATTAGTAACATCATGTTTTTCAATCAAACCAGATAGTAAAGTTCCATATTGGGTCACTTTATCTTGTAGAAATTTAATTACTCTTATTGTTCTTTTTGCTTCCTGAATAATTAAATCACTCATTGATATTTCCCCTCTAAATATTTCATTGCTTGATAATCTGTTAGATAATTTTGTAATGTAAAATATTCTAAGATCAGGGGTGTTACTAAGTTATCGTCCCTGTTGTGGCTTAGATCCAATAATTTATTTAAAGTTTTCATTCAACATAATCCTCCAATACACAACATAAATTATAAACAAAGCTTCCATCTTTTTGGGAATCTTCATTCTCAAATAAAACCTGGCCTAACTTTTTGAATTGTTCTTTAGTAAGTTGCAAATATTTTTTTCCTTCAATTTCTATAATTTTCATTTGATTAATTTCTTTTTTAATTCCAAAAAATCTTTAATCTTACATTCAATATCCTGGTCTTTATTCTTTTCTAAGATCCCCATAGCAAAATGTTTAGAAAACCAATCATCAAGAATTTTTTCTTTATTTTTTAATTCTGGAAGTTGTAATAAAAAAGTTCTTGCGCCGATGGTAGATCTCTTCGCGATCAGACTAATAACTTCATCCCTATCTTCTTTTGTTAAAATATATTTTTTCATTTTCCTAACAGTATTGTTATTCTATTTCCAGATCCTCTCCTTCTACCCTTTGGTTTCAAACGCCTAAAGCAAGGATCACAGTGAGGCACTCCATTCAATACGGCCTCGGCAATCTCACCGCATTGACATATCTTTTTTAACTTAACTATCTGTAGGTATTCTTGTCTATGCATTTTTATCTCCTTTAACTTTTTCAAATGCTTCCAATATCAGAGTCATAGCAGGGATCCCTAAAACTATTGATTGATTCTTAGCAACAACTTCCGCATCGACGTTTCGCCCCTCTTTTATCATTCTTGAAAGATTGTCTATAATTATTGGCCTTCTTTCTTGCTTCTGTTTTCTCCACTCTTCTAACTTCTGCAAGTTATCTACTATTTCATTTTCCTTAACTTCTAGTTCTGAAATTTCATTTATCATATGTTTTTTATTTCTTCTTAAAGTTTTTAGCCTCTTAATTGGATTAATATTTTCATCCCAAGAATTAACTAGGAATTCAATAAACTCCCCTTGCTTCATACCATTTATATTTGATGCTTGTTCTACTAACCTAATAACATCATTATTCAAATTAAACGTTTTGTGTGATGAATCAGGTTTTTTTCTCATTGTTTCTTGATCCTTCTTTTAATATCTCTATCCAATATCAGAAATGCAATAAGAACAACCAACAAAGCTCCAGGAATAGCTAAGAAAAAAAGTTCAGTCATTTTTCTTGAACCCCTTTGTTTTTCTTTCGCAAAATATAATTTACACTCTTCACAGAAATAACATTCTTCCTTGGAATTAGGTATTTTTATTGTCTTAAATTTTCCAATACATCTTGGACAGTGTATCTTTCCAGTTTTCTTATTCTTTAATAACTTATACCTTTTAATTATCATTTTATTCATCCTTCTCCTCACTCTCTTCTAGATCTGTTGTTTTCCATCTACACTTAAGGCAGAGATCATTTAAAATCATTCTAGAATAATCATTGCAGACCTTACATCTCCCTGTATTGTAAGAGTCCCCTGGATAAAACCACCGCATACTTTTTTTAAATGTTCTCCCTCGATAGAGGGCTACCAAAATACCTAAAACCCAGAGACAAAATATAAATAGGGAACCGTTAATTAAAATAAATAGATCTGTTTGAATCATTTGAGTTTCTTCTGCTCCCTTCTACCTTTTATTTCCATAAGTTCTTTATGTTTTTTTGAATTCAAATGGACATACATTAATTTTTCAGCATGCAGTTTAGATTTTCCCTTGATCCTTGCCCCACATTTACAATCTATAAATTTATCTTCCATTTTTATTCTAAAATAATTCTACGAATTCCCCCTTTATTTCCTATCAAAATAATCTCACTGATTCCTTCAACTCTTTCAAAGCTTTCTATAGAATCCCCTGTTAATTCAATCAAATCTCCCTTACTATTTTTTGCTTTCATTTTCTTATTTATTTTTTATAATTCTTTTAATTCTTCTTTTAATTTTATGAACATTATTTTTAGAAATGGAAAATTATAATCATCAAAACGATCTCTGTAGTCTTCCCAAACCTTATTTAATTTTTCATCAATATGATCCAAGATTTCTATTTTTGTTTTTTCACGAGAAAATTTAGTCAAACGCAATAATTCTTGAAATTGTTTTGGTTTCAGTTTAGGGGAAAAATTCTCTTCAAATAAAATTTCTTGTTCAAACTCTTTTATTGTTTTCATGTTATTTTTTCCTTTCCTGATATACAATATTTAAACCAATTACTCCTAGAAGAATTGTAATAGTTCCTAAAAATTTGTATACCGTTTTATAATAATGATTCTCTGGAACCAAAATAAAAATAGTTCCTAGGCCCATGCAAATTAATAAAACACTAACTCCTAATTTAAAAGTAACTTGTTGTTTCATCTAGCAAACCCCCCTAACCTTGGACGCAAACCAGGAAAGAAAGCCTGCCTCCAATCCTCGGCAGTATCTATCCTAGTTGCATCATCACAATCATTTAAGATCTCTTGTGCAGATTCATTCATTGTCTAGCTCCTGGAAGTTCAAAATAACAACTTGCTTATAGTCAGATGTTTTCTCTATCTCTTCCTTCATTGCTTTTGTAACGTCAGAATAACTCTTTCGGGTTATTCTTTTATCTGTGAAAACTGTTGCATTTCCAAAGCGGCTTCCAATCGCAACATAACTCACATGATAGCAGTATGTTTCTTTATTTAATCCCATAACCATTATAGTATTATAGGGTTTATAAATCTTCTGTTTCCATTGGAACTCTCACTTCTTCCAGATCTGATTTTGTATTGTATGTATTATACGTATAGTAATACATATAATAATAATAATAATAATAAGGGGTTCTTCCAATTCGGTAACTCATTGATCTCATAATGCTAACATTGTAAATACAATACTCTTATTATATGATTTCTCTATTTTCCATAAGAAACAGAGGTTAGACAATACTCACTTTCTCAAGATCGTATGTATAATTATCTCTAATATTTTTCATGTGTTCAAGTGTTAATGGCTTTAGTAAAACTGATCGGTATACCAGTAATAAAACCTTCTTGTAACAATATCTTTTAACAATTCCTTCTTAAAGCTTGTATTAAATACAAATGATTATCATTAATGCTTATCTTCCCTTATTTTTTTGAAGATATAAGCCTCAATATGAAGGTCTTCGGATTTGTGGCCCTGGATCAATTAAGAAGAATTTGGCTCACTACGTTCGCGGATTTGGAGATAGGGGGGGTTCCTCGCGCATGCGCGAGGTTTGGAAACGGCGAAGCCGTTTCTTATATGACTCCGCCACAAAATCCGTATTAATAAAAAAGAATAAAAAGGCCTGGTAGTTCTAAAATCTATGAGTGAAACAATCCATTTTGACCATAAAGGGAAATATCTCTGCAACTGGGCCACGCTTGCAAACAAGGATAAGCTTTCAAAGAACTGGCGAAAAGTTACTTGTAAGAATTGCCTAAAGACTAATCTCTATCGTTAAGTAGATCTCCTGCTTTCCATACGAAATCATGGTTAAGGATTATGGTCCTTCGATTGCAGCTGCAAGATCTCCAGGAGATCTCTGGCCACTTTTTCTTATCGACGATAAAAAATATTTTCAATAAAAGTTATTTTAATTTTTCATAAGTTCCATAGGAAAGTGAGGTTAGGGTTTTTAGGGATAAATCCCCCTTAGTAATATATCAACTCGATAGAAGAACATGCACTCACGGACTTCCTATGGCTTATTTTATTTCTTCATAAGCCTTTCTTTTAATTTTTCTTTATCTATATGCGTGTAGATTTCTGTAGAAGTTATAGAGGAATGTCTTAATATCTCCTGGACTTCCCGCATATTCAAACCCTTTTCATTTAGTAGATATGTGGCCCATGAATGTCTTAACCTATGGGGCCTAACAATAGTTTCCTCAATAAGTGAGCCTTCATTTCCTTTTTTTGTAATTCCCGCAGTAACACCCGCCTCCTTTAGTTTTTTTCTCCATGAGAGGGCTTTATTAGCCAAATAAGTTATATTGTCTGGAAGTTTGTCTATAAACAAAAATGATTCAGGAGATCTCAGTTTATTATTTTCTCTTATGTATCTTGCAATTCTAACCATCAACTCAGGGGGAACTAATGCAATTCCTTCTTTATCTCCCTTCCCAAATACCCTACACTCGCCCATCTTAGAAACATCCTTTTTCCAGGCTTCCCAATCGAATGATATAACTTTTATTTTTAGAAGTTCTCCAAGTCTTAAACCACAAAAGAAAGTTATTAGGATCATTATTTTATCTTTTTCATCTGTGAATATTTTCTCCAGTTCTAGAACCTCTTCTCTAGTAAGTGGTTTAACTAGCCTGTATTTTTTATGTCCTGTTATAGAGGGCAATTCTATCTCTAGAATATTTTCTAATGCTTCAGAATTAATATTAAGTTCCTTATGATTTCTTAATAGATATGCTTTTAAGTTTCTTAAGAAACTTCTGGAAGATGGGTTTTGATTTCCTTTCTCTGAAATGAAACGCCCAACAGTTTCATTAT
>VRUE01000084.1 GCA_019456285.1 Solirubrobacterales bacterium
GACCTCGGCTTCGAGTTTCGGCATACCGAGATCGACGAGGCGTTCGCGGACCTGCTCTGACCGGCGGGGGAAGGGCGGCAGTCCCCCGGACTCGCAGCCCTCGGCCTCCCTTGACCGGCGGGGGAAGGGCGGCAGTCCCCTCCCCGGACTCGCAGCCCTTCGGGCTGCTCTGAGTATCCGCCCGTTGAGGGGATGCCGGCCCTCCCCTGTCAGGCCCCAAGGGAGTCGCGCACCGATTCCCGCAAGCTTCCGGAGCTGCCGGCTTCGCGGATCGCGCCGAGCAACTTCGCCATCGCAGTGCGGCCGGAGAGGCCCGAGAGCTGGGCGATTCCGGCGGATTCGAGGATCGGCCGGGAGAAGCGGGAGGCGGCGGGGTCGGGCTCGCCGATGTAGCCGACCGCGGTCGAGTCCTCGGTCGCTCGGCGGGCGTTGGCGCCGATAACCGCCAGGTCCAGCCTGCCTTGGACTGCGGAGTCCGCGAGGCAGACCACACGGACTCGCACACTCCCCGCTCGACCACCGCGGCGCACCAGGACCCGCTTCGCCCCGGAGCACGTCGGAGCGCTGGCGTAGACCGTGACGGTCGCGCCCTCCGCAGTCCCGTTCTCGCCTCCGCAGCCAACCCCTACGAGCAGGGCGAAGACAGCTGCCAACGCAAGCTTGCGCGAGCGCGAGGAGGGACGAGGTGTCCCCCTGCCGGAACTTGTGAGCCGGCGAGAAAAGGGCCCTGACCAAAGGATTCGACGCGGGTTCCGCTGGGGGGACACCTCGTCCCTCCCCCGACTGTCGCGGGTTCCGCCGGGGGGCACCTCGTCCCTCCCCCGTCTAGCCAAAGAAGACCTCCGCCTCCCCGAAGAGGGCCTCGGGGACGACCTTCAGCTCGGCGGTCGCCTCGGTGAGCTGGACGAGCTGGATGTCGGTGCCGCGCAGCGCGGTCATCGTCCCCCAGCGGCCGCTGCCGACCGCATCGACGGCGTGCAGGCCGAAGCGGGTCGCCAGCACCCGGTCGAAGGCGGTCGGGGTGCCGCCGCGCTGCACGTGGCCGAGCACCGTCGCCCGCGTCTCCTTGCCGGTGCGGCGCTCGATCTCGCCCTCCAGCCAGTGGGCGATCCCGCCGAGGCGGACGTGGCCGAAGGCGTCCAGCTTGTCATCGCCCGCCTCGGGCACGCCGCCGACGGGCTCCGCCCCCTCGGCGACGACGATGATCGGCGCGTAGCGGCTCTCGAAGCGCCGCCCGACGAACTCGCATACCCGCTCGACGTCGAAGCGCTGCTCGGGGATCAGGATCACGTTGGCGCCGCCGGCGAGACCGGCGTGAAAGGCGATCCAGCCCGCGTGACGACCCATCACCTCGACGATCAGCACGCGGTGGTGGCTGTCAGCGGTGGTGTGAAGGCGGTCGATCGCCTCCATCGCGATGTTCACCGCGGTGTCGAAGCCGAAGGTGTAGTCGGTGGCGTTGAGGTCGTTGTCGATCGTCTTCGGCACGCCGACGACGTGGATCCCCTCCTCCTCGTGCAGCCGGGCAGCGACCCTGAGCGTGTCCTCGCCGCCGATCGCGATCAGCCCGTCGACCCCGGCCTGCGCCAGGTTCGCGGCGATCTTCGCGACGCCGCCGTCCTCGGCGAAGGGATTGGTCCGCGAGGAGCCGAGGATGGTGCCGCCGCGCGGCAGGATGCCGCGCACCTCGGGCACCCCGAGCGGCCGGCTGTCGGCCTCAAGCGGACCGCGCCAGCCGTCGCGGTAGCCGACGAACTCGTGACCGCAGTGTTCGACCCCCTTGCGGACGATCGCCCGGATCGCCGCGTTCAGCCCGGGACAATCGCCCCCTCCGGTGAGCACGCCGATGCGCATTAGGCTGCAGCTTACGTGGCAGACTTCGGAGGCGAGGATGAGTGACGCGGTCGAGCTTTCCTGCGAGTCGCGACGAGGGTCTGGTCTCCTACGGCTGCACGGCGCGGATCGCGGCGCCGACGGAGAGCACCGTGAGGAAGACGAGGCCAGCGACCGGCCCGCCCTGCCCGAGGGCATAGGACACCGTCATCGCGGCGAGCGCCAGGAAGAGGCTTACGACCATCCCCATTGCGGCGCCGAGGATAGTGACTTAGTGACTTATCCGGCGAGGGCGACGCGGGTCTCGCGCAGGAAGGCGCCGACCGCCTCCGCCGCGGCTTCCGGGGAACCGGCCTCAGCGGCGGCGCGGACCAGGCGGCTGCCGACGATCGCCCCGTCGGCGACCCGGCCGACCTCGGCCGCCTGCTCGGGGGTGCTGATCCCGAAGCCGACCGCGACCGGGACCTCGGACTCGGCCTTGGTCGCCGCGACCAGGTCGGCGAGCGCGGCTGGCAGCTCGGCGCGCTCCCCGGTCGTCCCCACCGTGGAGACGACGTAGACGAAGCCCCTGGCAACGGCGCAGATCCGGGCGCGGCGCTCGGGCGGCGTGGTCGGAGCGACCAGCGGGACAAGCGCCAGGCCGGCGGCGGCAAGAGCCGCGCGCACCTCCTCGGCCTCGCCCAGCGGCAGGTCGGGGACGATCGCGCCGGCGGCGCCGGCGGCGGCGGCGCGGCGGGCGAACTCGGCGGCCCCTCCGTGCGCCAACACCATGTTCACGTAGGCCATCAGGACAACCGGGAGGCGGTCCGAGACCGACCCGCAGACCTCGAGGGCGGAGCCCAGGGTCGCGCCCGCCCCCAGCGCCGCGGTCGCCGCGGCGTGGATCGTCGGGCCGTCGGCGAGCGGGTCGGAGAAGGGCACGCCCAGCTCGATCAGATCGGCGCCCGAGTCGGCGTAGGCGGCGGCGATCGCCAGCGAGGACTCGTGGTCGGGGAAGCCGGCCATCATGTACGGCATCAGCGCCGCGCGGCCCTCCGAGCGCGCCGCCTCGAAGGCGACGGCGATTCGCTCGACCCCGGTCAGGGTGGCCTCAGGCACCGGTCAGCTCCATCACCTCGGCGAGGTCCTTGTCGCCGCGCCCGCTGAGGCAGAGCACGTCGTAGCCCTCGCCGCCACCGTTCTCGAGCAGCCAGGCGATCGCGTGCGAGGGCTCCAGCGCCGGGACGATCCCCTCCAGCCGCGACAGCTCGCCGAAGGCGGCCAGCGCCGCCGCGTCGGTGACCGCGGTGTAGGTGGCGCGGCCGCTGTCGCGCAGCTGGGCGTGCTCGGGTCCGACCCCCGGGTAGTCGAGACCGGCCGAGACCGAGTGGGCCTCGAGGATCTGCCCCTCCTCGTCGGCGATCACCGCGGAGAGCGAGCCGTGCAGGACGCCGGTGCGGCCGGCCAGCAGCGAGGCGCCGTGGCGGCCGCTCTCCAGCCCCTCTCCGGCCGCCTCGACCCCGATCAGCGCCACCTCCTCGTCGGCGACGAAGGGGGTGAAGATGCCGATCGAGTTGGAGCCTCCGCCGACGCAGGCGATCAGCCGCGCGGGCAGCGCGCCCTCGGCCGCCAGCGCCTGCTCGCGCGCCTCGTCGCCGATCACCCGCTGCAGGTCGCGGACCAGCGCCGGGAAGGGCGCCGGGCCGACCACGGAGCCGATCACGTAGTGGGTCGTCTCGACGTTGGCAACCCAGTCGCGGATCGCCGCGCTGACCGCCTCCTTCAGGGTGCGGGCGCCGGCCTCGACCGGCACCACCTCGGCGCCCAGCAGGCCCATCCGCTCCACGTTCGGGCGCTGGCGGCGAATGTCCTCGGTGCCCATGTAGACGACGCACTCGAGGCCGAGCAGCGCGCAGACCGTCGCCGTCGCGACCCCGTGCTGGCCGGCCCCGGTCTCGGCGATCACCCGCAGCTTCCCCATCCGCTGCGCCAGCAGCCCCTGCCCGATCGCGTTGTTGATCTTGTGGGCGCCGGTGTGGGCGAGGTCCTCGCGCTTCAGGTAGACGGTGCGCCCGACCCGCTCGGAAAGGCGGCCGGCCCGGTAGAGCGGCGTCGGCCGGCCGATGAAGTCGCGGTGCAGCTGCGCCAGCCGCTCGCCGAAGGCGTCGTCGTCGCGCGCCTGCGCCCAGGCGTCGGTCAGCTCGTCGAGCGCCGCGATCAGCGTCTCGGGGACGTAGCGGCCGCCGTAGGGGCCGAATCGCTCCTCGACCGCGCTCATTACGAGGGAACGCCAGCCGCCCGGGCGGCCTCGAAGAAGGCGGTCATCGCCGCCTGGTCCTTGCGGCCCGGCTCGGCCTCCACCCCGCTCGCCACGTCCACCGCGTACGGATGCGTGACCGAGATCGCCTCGGCGACGTTCTCGGGCCGCAGCCCTCCGGCGACGATCGCCGGCACCTCGGAGCGGTGCTCGCGCAGCAGCCCCCAGTCGAAGCTCTCGCCGGTGCCGCCCCAGGAGCCCCCGCCCCGCCGGTCGAAGAGGTGGTAGTCGGTGCGCAGGGCCTCGGCGGCGTGGATGTCGGCGGCGCTGGCGACGTGGATCGCCTTGATCACCTTGACCCCGGTCCGCCGCGCCGTCTCCGCGCAGAACGAGGGCCCCTCCGCCCCGCTCAGCTGCACCATCGTCAGGCCGGCGTTCTCGACCGCCCGGTCGACCTCCTCCAGCTCCGGGTTGACGAAGACGCCCACCACCTCGCACTTGCGCCGGAAGGCGGCGCCGATCGCGACCGCCGCGACGGGATCGCACCGCCTCGGGCTCTTGTCGTAATGAATCAGCCCCACGGCCCAAGCACCGAGGCGCACAGCCTCGGCGGCGTCATCGAGGTTCGTGATCCCACAGATCTTGACTCTCACAAGCCCAGGGTACGGGAGCGTGGACTCCGTGCGTTCGGCGGGCCCGGACCTGCTTCATGGCGTTCGGAACGTGTGCTAGGAACTACATCTAACGCGCCGGCGGGCCGACCGGGCCCGACTGCGAGTCCCGCGCCGAGGCCGGCCGGTCGCCGAGCGTCACGGTCACCGTCTCGGTCGAGCCGTCCCGCAGCACGGTCACCTCCAGCGTGTCGCCCGGCTTGGCCGAGTTGACGAGGTTGACGACCTCGTCCATTGCGGAGATCGGCTTGCCGTCGACCTTGGTGATGATGTCGCCGCCGAGCCTGATCTCGGCGCCTTCGATCGTCGCCGACGTCGTGCCGCCCTCGATGCCCGCCTTGTCGGCCGGGCCGCCCTTGACGACCTCCATGACGAGCACGCCCTCCTCGACCGGCAGGTTCACCGCTCGGGCGAGGTCGGAGGTGATGCTGCCCCCGCTGATGCCGAGGAAGGCGTGCTTCACCTCGCCGGTCGCCTGGAGCTGGCGAACCACGTCGCGGGCCGTGTTGATCGGGATCGCGAAGCCGATCCCGACGTTGCCGCCGCTGCCGCCGGTCTGGATCTGCGAGTTGATGCCGATCACCCTGCCGGAGGCGTCGATCAGCGGACCGCCGGAGCTGCCGGGATTGATCGCGGCGTCGGTCTGGATCACGTGGGAGATCGAGAAGCCGTTGGGCGCCTGGATCTGGCGCTGCAGCGCGGAGACGATGCCGCTGGTCACGGTGCGGTCGAGGCCGAACGGGTTGCCGATCGCGACGACCGGATCGCCGACCCGGACCTCCGATGAGTCGCCCAGGCCCAGCGGATGGATTTGGTCGGCGGGCGCGTCGACCTTGAGCAGGGCCAGGTCGGTTGCCGGGTCGGCGCCGATCGCCTCGGCGGAATAGGTGGTATCGGAGGAACCGAGCTTGACTTTGATCTGGCTGGCCCCTTCGACCACATGGCTGTTGGTGAGGATGTGGCCCTCGGCGTCGATCACGAAGCCCGAGCCCGTCGCGATGCCCCTGCCCTGCGGCTGGCCAAACGGGCTGGACCGTGAAGAATCTCCGTCCGAGCGGTCGGCCCGGATGAAGGCGACCCCCTGCCCGTCACGGCGGTAGATCTGGTTGACGACGTTGGCGTCGCTGCCCTCCTTGCTGGCCACGGGGGCGGCCAGCGGCGCGGCGACGGTGGTGGTCGAGCCCCCCTCGGCAGCCACCCAGCCGGCGGCGATCGCCACCCAGCCGGACAGCGCGACGACGGCGCCGCCGATCAGAGCCGAGCCGAATGGAGAACGGAAGAAGCGTCGTAAACCCATCGGGCGCGATCATCGCTGACAGCGCTAAGCGGGCCCTAAGCGATCCTCAAAGACTTCCTAAATTCGCAACCGATCAGGGCAGGTGATGCTCGCGGGTGTCATCCTCGGCGCCGGTCAGCTCGCGGGTCTTCGCCTCCGGGTCCTCGGCGACCATCAGCGCGCCGCCGATCAGCACCGCATCGACCCCCACCCGCTCCAGCTCTTCCAGCTCGGCGCGGGCCGAGATGCCGCTCTCGGCGACTACCGTCTTGCCGGCCGGCACGTCGGGCATCAGCTCGTACGTGGTGGAGACGTCGACCGTGCCCTCGTCGAGGTTGCGGTTGTTGATCCCGATCACGTCGGCGTCCAGCTCCAGCGCCCGCTCCAGCTCCTCCGCGCCGTGGACCTCGACCAGGCAGTCGAGGTCGAGGTCGCGCGCCTCCTCGTACATCGCCCGCAGCTCGCGGCCCTCCAGGGCGCGGACGATCAGCAGCACCGCGTCGGCCCCG
>VRUE01000085.1 GCA_019456285.1 Solirubrobacterales bacterium
GCGCATCTACGGCTTCCTTCAGACCCGCCCTCGCGGAAGCCCGCCGGCCACGCTGGCCGCCGACGTGCCGCCCGGTCAATTCCGGGCCGCGCCCTTGCCTCATCGATGTTGGATTCCCCCTGTTGGGGCTCCAGGTCAGGACTTCCACCTCCGATCTCAACGTCATGCCCGGCACACGCGCTCGCCCTCCGGGCTCGCTACGCGAGGCGTCGGCGGTTGACGCTACGGTGCCGGTTGGTACAGACCAAGAACTCTCACTGGGAGTGGACCGGTGAATGGGGGCCGGTCAGAAGGATCAGTTCCGCACCCGTAAGGCGAAGGTCACCAAGCGGGCTGAGCTGTGCAACCCGGTGCAGAAGAACAGCGAGCCATTCGTCAACACCCGCGCCCACCTTCAGTGCTACCGCACCCGCGGGCCGGCGCTCAACACGCTGGTGGCGGTGCGGAACCAGTTCGGCTCTCAGCGGCTGCTGGTCAGATCGCCCCGGCGCCTCTGCGTCCCCAGCAAGAAGCGGCACGTCCGCCGCCGCGGGGCCGCCCGGTTCCGGCGGATCCAGGTCCCGATCGACCACTTCCAGTGCTACGCGGTCACCCGGCTGACTCCGCTGAGGGCTGTGCGGCCGATCGGCGGTGTCAGGCTGAGAGACCAGTTCGGGCGCCGGGGGGCGCGACCCGGCCGGGCCTTCCAGCTGTGCGCGCCGGTGCAGAAGAGGCTGAGGGGGAAGGTGACGCCGCTCCAGCACCCGGTGCGGCACCTCCTCTGCTACCGGATCAAGCCCAAGAAGGTCAGGAGGCGGGTCCAGATCCGCAACCAGCTCGAGACCCGCATACTGCGGACCCGCAAGTCAGTCGCGCTCTGCGTGCCCTCGAACAAGCTCGTCCTGCCGCAGTAACTCGCGAAGGACCTATCCCGCCGCCGGGCGCAAACTCTCCCCGGGCTCAGTGTCAGTCGGAGCTGCGCAGGGTTTCGAGGCGCGTGAAGATCTCGGGGACGTGGCGCAGGTAGGCGTCGTGGTCGAAGACGGCGTCGAGGTCGAGGTCCGGAGCGGCTTCGGCGAGCAGGTCGCGGAAGTGGGTGCCGGTGTCCCAGGCGCGCTGGGCGTTCTCCTGGACGACCCGGTAGGCGTCGTCGCGGCTGATCCCCGACTCGACCAGGGCGGTCAGCGCCCGCTGGCTGAACAGGGCGCCGTGGGTCAGCTCGAGGTTCTGACGCATGCGGTCGGTGCGGATGGTCATCCCGGTGGCGACCTTGGTCGCCAGGTCCTGCATGTAGTCGAGGGCGATCGTCGCGTCGGGGAGGATCACCCGCTCGGCGCCGGAGTGGGAGATGTCGCGCTCGTGCCAGAGGGCGACGTTCTCGAGGCCGGTCTGGGCGTAGCCGCGCAGGACGCGGGCCAGGCCGGTGATCCGCTCGGTGCGGATCGGGTTGCGCTTGTGGGGCATCGCCGAGGAGCCCTTCTGGCCGGCCGCGAACGGCTCCTCGACCTCGCGCACCTCGGTGCGCTGCAGGTTGCGGACCTCGGTCGCGAAGCGCTCCAGCCCGGCGCCGGCGATCGCGATCCGCGAGGTCAGCACAGCGTGGCGGTCGCGGGGCACGACCTGGGTGGCGACGTCCTCGCGGCGCAGGTCGAGCCGCTCCATCACCCGCGCCTCGACCGCGGGGGGGATCGAGGCGTAGGTGCCGACGGCGCCGGAGAGCTTGCCGAAGGCGAGCTGCTCGAATGCGTTGGCGAGGCGGGCCAGGTTGCGGTCGGCCTCGAAGGCGAGGCCGGCGAGGCGCAGGCCGAAGGTCGTGGGCTCGGCGTGGACGCCGTGGGTGCGCCCGACACAGAGGGTGTCGCGGTGCTCCAGCGCCCGCTCGATCAGCGCGTCGCGGTAGCCGCGCGCTGAGGCGGTGACGATCTCGCCGGCCTGGCGAAGCTGCAGGGCCAGCGCCGTGTCGAGCACGTCGGAGGAGGTGAGGCCGTAGTGGATCCAGCGGCCGTGCTCGCCGACCGAGCCGGCGACCACGTCGACGAAGGCGGCGACGTCGTGGTCGGTGACCCGCTCGCGCTCCTCGACCGCCTCGACCGTGAAGGCGGCCTTGGCCCGCGCCGCCGCCGCGGCCTCGCCCGGGACGACCCCCTCCTCGGCCCAGGCCTCGGTGGCTGCCAGCTCCACCTCGAGCCAGCACTCGAGCTTGCGCTGCGGGGCCCAGACCGCCCCGATCTGAGCACGGGTGTAGCGGGGGATCATCAGCAGTTGACGATTCTGGTTGCCAGCATCCCGGCGTTCTTCGCCCCGTCGATCGCCACGCAGGCGACCGGGATGCCGGGCGGCATCTGCACGGCCGAGAGCAGCGCGTCGAGGCCGCCGAGGCTGCTGCCGAGGATCGGCACGCCGATCACCGGCAGGTCGGTGTGGGCGGCGGCGACGCCGGGCAGCGCCGCCGACATCCCCGCCCCGGCGATGATCACCTTCAGCCCCCGCATCCGCGCGTTGGTGCAGTACTCGCGAACCAGCTCGGGGTCGCGGTGGGCGCTCATCACCCGCACCTCGTAGCGGATGCCGGCCTCGTGCAACGCCGCGCCGGCCGGCTGCATCTTCGGCTTGTCGTTCTTCGAGCCGATGACGATCCCGACCAGCGGCTCCGCCACGTTGATCTCCTCGAAGGCCTCCTCGACCGCCGGCATCGTGGTCGGCCCGGTCGGCTGCGGCTCCTCTGAGATCTCGCTCATATCTTCCTCTCTGGTTTTAGCTGGGGACGCCTTAGCTGGGGACGCGCTCCACCGCGCGAGCGGCGATGTCGGAGCGGATCTGCATTCCGTCGAAGCGGATCCGACCGGCAGCATCGTATGCGCGATCGCGCGCCTCGGCCGGCCTCGGCCCCAGCCCGGTCACGTTGAGGACGCGGCCGCCCGCGGTGACGATCTCGCCGTCGCGCTCCGCCGTGCCGGCGTGGGTCACCTCGGCCAGCTCCGCCGCCTCGCGGAGGCCGTGGATCGCGTCACCCTTCGACGAGGACTGCGGGTACCCGGCCGAGGCGAGCACCAGGGTCACCGCCCAGTCCTCACCGAACTCGGCCTCGACCCCGGCCAGCCCGCCCGGCTCTCGCGCCGCCAGGCAGAGGTCGAGCAGGTCGGAGCGCAGCCGGGGCAGCACGGCCTGCGTCTCGGGGTCGCCGAAGCGGGCGTTGAACTCCAGCACCTTCGGACCTGCCGGGCCGATCATCAGCCCCGCGTAGAGCACCCCGTGGAAGGGCCGCCCGCGCCGCGCCATCGCCGCGACGACCGGCCGGTGCACGGCGTCGACGATCTCCTCCACCTCGGCCGGGCCGAAGCCGGGCACCGGCGAGTAGCTGCCCATGCCGCCCGTGTTGGGTCCCCGGTCGCCGTCGAAGATCCGCTTGTAGTCCTGGGCGGGCGCTAGCGGCACCACGTTCTCACCGTCGCAGAGCGCCAGCAGCGAGAGCTCCTCGCCCTCGAGGAACTCCTCCAGCACCACGGTGGTCTCGCCGAAGCGCCGCTCGGTGAAGAAGACGTCGACCGCGTCGCACGCCTCCGCCTCGGTAGCGCAGACGATCACGCCCTTGCCGGCGGCCAGCCCGTCTGCCTTCAGCACCGCAGGATAGGAGGCGCAGGAGAGGTGCTCGATCGCTTCCTCGCGGCCGCGCAGCAGCACGTGGGAGGCGGTCGGCACCCCGACCTCCCTCATCAGCTCCTTGGCGAACGCCTTCGATCCCTCCAGCTCGGCGGCCGCGGCGCTCGGCCCGAAGGCGGGCACGCCCGCCTCCTCCAGCGCGTCGACCGCCCCCGCGACCAGCGCCGCCTCCGGCCCGATCGCGACCAGGTCGATGCCGTGCTCCCTCGCCGCGGCGACGATCGCCTCGACATCCCCGGCCCCCACCTCCGGCAGGCACTCGGCGTCGGCGGCGATCCCGGCGTTGCCGGGGGCGCAGAGCAGCTCGGGAGAGTGGGCGGAGCACCCCAGCGCCCGCACGATCGCGTGCTCGCGCCCACCCCCGCCGACGACCAGTACCTTCAAGCGCGCGTTCCTAGAGCGAGCCGGCCAGCTCGTCCGCCGGCATCGCCGCCAGCGTCTGGCTGGTCATCGTGCCGCGCGAGCCAAGCTCGACCGAGATCTTGGCCATCGTCTTCTCGTCGGGCGCTTCGACGACCGTCACGAAGTCGTACTGGCCGAGCGTCGCGTACTGGGCGAGGACCTTGGCGCCGATCTGTTCGACCTCCTTGTTCACCTCGGCGACTCGCGCCGGGTTGTTCTTCAAGGTCCGAATGCCCTCGGCGGTCAGGTTGGTGAGCATCACGTAGGTGGACATGCCTCTCCTCTCGGCAGGGGGTTCGTGCTCTGCTCTCTCACGTTACGCCAGACGGCGTAGGCGGCGCAAGCGCAGCGGCTCAGCTGTCGTAGCCGATGTGGAGGTGATCGCAGTGGTCGGCGCGGGCGAAGGCCGGGCCGGGGCCGTCGAGGTCGAAGCAGTAGATCAGCTCGGTCGGCATCGCCGGAGCCGGGAGGAAGGCCAGGGTCCGGCCCAGCTCGGCGCAGGGGGCGGTGACCGCCGTCTCGGTGCAGGAGGCGCCGTCGACCGCGGCGATGTCCATCGCCCGGCCGAAGTAGTGGTTGGAGACGTTGCCCTCGACCGTGAGCTTGGAGTGGTCGGAGCGCAGCGAGGCGATCGTGATCTGGTGGTTCTGGGTGATCGCCCCGATCAACCCGACGATCCGCGGGTCGATGGCGCCGCTGTCGAGGTCGCGCTGCTCAAGCTCGTTGGAGAGGGTCAGGTTGCTCCACTTGATCGGCGCCATCACCGCGTTGGGCAGCGCCAGCGCCCAGTCGACCGTGCTCGCCTTGCAGCGACCCTGGAGGCGGTCGGCCTGGTCGAGCACCGCCTGCACGTACCAGGACGCCTGGTTGTGGGTGAAGAGGCCGGCGCGCAGCCCGCCGCGCGACCAGATCATCCGCGCCAGGGTCGCGGCCGAGTCGTCCGGATCGGCATGGCGGAGGCGGCCGTCGCCGTCGCCGTCCACGGCGTAGCGTCGCCACTCGCTCCCGTCGAGACCAAGCGGCCCGCTGCGGTTCAGCTGGCGCTTGCCCATCCCGCGGCCGAAGTTCGACTCCAGCCGCGCCACCGCGGCCAGCGCCCAGACCCCGCGGCGGCCGAGGCCGTAGCGGGCGGCGGCGCTCTCGAAGGCGTTCAGGTACTCGGCCGGCAGGCGATTGCGCCAGCGCTTCGCCGGGCGGCAGCTCAGCACCTGCAGCTTCGGCGTCAGCGAGAGAGCGCCGGCGAGGACGCCGTCCAGCGATCCGTAGCAGGCGGCGCCCGCGAGCACGTCGGCGACGTACCAGTCGGCGTGGTTGTAGGCGAAGATCGCGCCGGGGGTGTCCTGCGGCATCCCGGAGGCGCTCAGGTAGTTGGCGGCGGCGAAGATCGCGTCCTCGGGGTTGTAGGGGTCGCCGACACCGTCGCCGTTCGCGTCGACCCCGTAGGTCTCCCAGGTCGCCGGCATGAACTGCATCCACCCGACCGCCCCGGCCGAGGAGACGTTGAGGTTGGTTCCGAAGGCCGTCTCGATCTCGTTGATCGCGGCCAGCACGCTGGCGCCCTGCGGTCCGAGCCCGTAGGCGTTCGACGCCCGCCGGTAGATCGGGATCAGGATCGGGGGGACGGCTGCCGGGAAGCAGGTCGAGCTGGGGATCGAGGGGAGGGCGAACGACTCCGATGGGGCGGAGACCGCGCCCGCGTTCTCGTCAACCGGCGCCGAGCTCGGCTCGGGCTGCTCGGCGGCGGTGCCCCCGCTGCTCTGCGGCTTGGCCGGCGGCGCTGCGAGGGTGGCGCCCTGCTGTACGGCCGGCGGCGGCGCCGGCGTCGGGGCGGGCGCCTGCGTCTGGCTGGCC
>VRUE01000010.1:0-2720 GCA_019456285.1 Solirubrobacterales bacterium
CTATGAGGGCATACCGATCGTCACCGCGGCCAAAGCGATCCGCCAAGCACATGAGGCACACCTCGGCCCGGCCCTGGTCCGGGCGGCGATCGAGGATGGGCGCCGGCGTGGCCTGCTGAAACGCGCCGAGGCAGCCGGGCTCCATGAAGAGCTGACCCAGGGCGACTCGGCCGCGCTTCGATGAGCGCACCGATCCTCCCCGAGTGGGGCCCCAACCGCCGCCCCGACGGCCCGCCGGCCGCAAGAGGCCATCCCTGTTCGAGTGATCGCCCCGATTGGAACCGGCCTCGCTGATTTCGGGAACTTCTGGCCAGAAGTTCCCGAAACGCCGCATATCGGGGCATAACCGCGCACATCGATAGCGGCGAGCGCCAGCCGTACCATCCGGAAATCCCCTGCAAACTTGCCGGTTCTGACACGGCACTTGCCGGAAGCTGGCGTAGTTGCCATGCAGAAGGTCGTGGGTTCGAATCCCATCAGCCGCTTTCCCGTCGCAGAGCCATCTCCGACGATCTCGACAAGCAGATCGCCGGACGAAAACGGCTCTACGCGCAATCTACGCGCAACCTCCGATTGCGCCAGAGCGCGATTTCAGCGCTCGCAAGCTACGTTCAGCCGTCCAGTTCGGCACGTCCCTTCTTCGCGGCATGTCAGAATTGACGCATGACCAAGGCCGATCTCCACCAGCTCGTCGACCACCTGCCCGATCAGGCGGTCGATGGGGCGGCGATTCTGCTGGGCGAGATCAGCAATGGCCGCATCGACCCTGAGCAGGCTTGGTTTTGGACCCGCGAGTGGCAGCAGCGCGAGCGCGAGGCCGACGAAGACCTCGCCGCCGGCCGGGTCACGCGCTACGACAGCGACGAGCAGTTCCTAGCGGCATTGGACGAGCGCACGAAGCCGCTCGATGCCGACGCGTGAAGTCCTCGCGTCGTTCTGGCGCGATTGGGACCGGCTGACCCCCCAGCAGCAGCGAGCCTTCCGCCGACCCTGATCGGCCTACGCCGGGACCGGAAACATCCTAGCGTCCTCATGGCGGGCCGCTTGGATCACCGACTCGGCTTGCCCGTTACGCTTCGTCCGATTTCTCGGCGCCTTGGCGGAGTGGCTACGCAGCGGCCTGCAAAGCCGTTTACACCGGTTCGACTCCGGTAGGCGCCTCTACGAAAGCCTTGCAAATGCGCGGCTTTCGTTTTGGTGCCACGAAAGCCGTGTCCCGAGCGTGTCCCGAAACGAACCCTGTTCGGAACCCCGAACGGTCGTTTAGACTTTTCTCGATGGCTACGCGCGACCGCGTCATCCACGTCACTCCTGATGCCTATGACCGCCTTGAGCGAGAGGCGGGGCGCCGCGGCGTGCAGCCGGATGCGCTTGCCGACGAGCTGCTTGCGGCAGAGCTTGCGCCAACCGAGTTCGATTGGGAGAGCGCCCTGGCTGAGCTGGCCGCGATTCGCGGCCGTATGCGCGGCGGGAGCGACGATGCCGTCGCAATCGTGCGTGAAGGCCGCGAAGAGCTTGAGCGTCGAAGCCTTTGACGGTCATCCTCGACTCAAACGTCGTCGTCGCGCTCGTCACCAAGGACGAGCGGGCTGCGGCCATCGGCCGGCAGATGCAGGTCTTGGGCGAGGCCGGAGAGGTTCTACACGCTCCTTCGTTGTTGCGATACGAGGTCGCCAACGCGCTGACGCGCAAAGTCGTGGCCGGCGAGCTCGATCCCGCCGACGCCGAGAGAGCGTGGCACGAAATCGCGGCGATGCCCATCGTGCTGCACAATCTCGACGACGGACCCGGAGCGATTGGGATCGCACTCCGGCTGCGTCGTGAAAGCGCCTACGACGCGGCCTACGTCGCCCTGGCCCAGGAGCTTGGTGCAGAGCTATGGACTCTCGACGGCCCCCTCGCTCGAAATGCAGCCGGCACCGGTCTTCCCGTGCGGCTCATCGACACGACGTAGCTTCCGACGCGACTCAAGCGCCAATGCGCGAAAGGAAGCTGGTGAGCCGTCGTTCGTACAACCGCGGATCGACGTTCCAAGCCTCGGTGTGGCCGGCCTTGGGCGCGCGGAAGTAGGTGACCCAGCGGGGTAGCTCCGCGGCGAACTCGTCGCTGGTCGAGATCGGCACGATCTCATCCTCGGTGCCGTGGAAGAGCAGGATCGGCAGGTGGAAGGCGTCGGGGTGCTTGAGCGCGTCGAGGCTCGTCCAGTCCGCGTCGATCCGGGCGCCGATCATCCACTCGAGCGGGAGGGCGGAGAACGAGGGCAGCCCGATCTCGGTCGCGTTGAAGGAGAGGATCGCCTTCCAGTCGAGGGCCGGGGCGTCGAGGACGAGGCTGGCGACGCGCGGCGCGAGAGGCGAGCGCTGCATGAACTGGGTCACGATTGCGCCGCCCATCGAGTAGCCGACCAGGATCAGGCGCCGAGCTCCATGTGAGAGTGCGTAGCGGGCCGCCGCCGCCAGGTCGCGCCACTCGGTGAGGCCCATGTGGTGCAGGCCATCCGGGCTTGACGGGGCTCCGAGATCCTCCCGGTAGGTGATCAGCAGGGTCGGCAGCCCGGCACGGCGCAGGGCGGGAGCGATGCGCAAGCCCGCCTCGGGACCGTCGTTGATTCCATGCACGGCGATCACCCAGGTATCGGTGCGGCCGGGAATCAGCCAGGCCGGCAGCGGCCCCAATTCGCCGGGGATGCGCAGGTCGGCGAACGGCAGTCCGAGCGCCTG
>VRUE01000010.1:2820-18063 GCA_019456285.1 Solirubrobacterales bacterium
TGCGGCAATCACCCACCAGCGGCGCCGACGCAGCCAAGCCGCGGGCCCCGAAGCCGCGGAAGCGATCGTTCCCACGCGCGGCAGCCTACGGGTTCACGAGACAGCCAGAGCAGCCGCCTCGACCCGTGGCTCAAGGCTGCGGCCCCGGTCGATCGGGTACCGGCGGCGGTCGTAGCGCTGGAAGAGCTGGCAGTTGCGCTCAGGCTGGCGCGACGATGCCGAAGCGATTGTCGAAGGCGTTTCTGTCCTCCACGGCGATCGCCTGGGCGAAGCGGCTTGCGGTGACTGTCCAGCGGTCGAGGAAGCCGACGCTGCCGAGCAGCACCAGACCGAAGCTGTGCCAGCCCTCGACGAATCCGACGAGTGTTTCCCATTGGCGCAGTTCTTCGGGTCCGGCGTCGTGGTGGTGCAGACGCAGCGCGACGGTCTTGTAGCGGGCGATCACGGTTCTACCGCCGACTGCATGCGTCGCCTCGCCCTCATGCTCGGAGAGGTCGATGCCCAGCTCCTCGGCCAGGAGGTCGCTCGCAAGGACTCCATCGGCGCCGGTGTCGATCAAGCCCTCCAGCTCCGGCGTCGACGCGCCCGCGACAGCCAGGGAGACGGGCACGAAGGGCCGAAACACAGGCTGCCCCAATCGCGTGTGCTGAGGATCCTCCCGATACGGATAGAGCCAGGGCAGCGGCTCTTGGTCAGCCAAGGCCTACGTAGAGCGGCTCATCCGCATGGGGGACACGACCGCCGACGACCACGTGATCGAGTTTGCGGGCCTTCTCCATCACGACTTTCGGGTCCTCGTCGGCGATCACAATCTTGCCGGTGCGCGTATCGGTCGCGACGAACTTGCCCTCGTAGCCACGAAAGTCGGTGCGGATCGGTTTCATAGTCCACCATCATACCCCTGCCTCTCCCGGCAATCCGTCGCGTGGGGGCCGGTGGCACAGACGGTGGCACGGCTCGCGGAAACCGCTTGAACAAGCCGAAAATCGTTCCCGTAAACGAGCCTGCAAAGCCGTTTACACCGGTTCGATTCCGGTAGGCGCCTCTGGCTTGCTGAGCGAGTTGTGGCCTCTGGTGAGCTGGTTCTCGATAGCACTCGCCGCGTGACCGCAACAGACCCGCACGCCCGCATCACCCGAAGCTAGCGCGAAAATCCGAATGCGCGCTGGGGCCTGGCGGTCCTCTGTGCTGGACTCGCCGCAGCCCCCGGCCTTGCCGATGCCGCCAATCAGCGCGAGTACAACAAGCACGAAGGCGACCTGCGCGCCGACTCCCGGTGGCTTCGGGGATGGCCGATACGGCGGCGGGCTCGGTCCCCCGCGGCGGCTGTAGGGATCGCGCTCAGACACTGAGGGCGCCAGCCGCCGCGACGAACTGAAAGGCCAGGGAAACCCGTCGAAACGCGAAACCATGCGCCGGGGATCGGCATATAGCGGGAGAACTTGAGGCTTTTTGTCTGTCGAGGCGTTGTCGTCGTTACCGGGACGCGGCAAGCTGCAAGCACCGCTGGACCCGTGTCCCGAGCGTGTCCCGACAAAGGCTCATGCGAGTAGCGGCGCCGCCCTTTTTGCCAAGCTCGCGTGAGACGCTGGACCTGCTTCTGCGGGCGATGGGCGAGCGTCTGGAACTTACCTGCACGCCGCTCGAGTGGGACTACGACCCGGTCCACCGGCGGGCCGCGGCGTTGACGGACCCCGACGGAGAGCCCGACTGAGCGCCGGAGCTCGAGAACGGAAAAGGGCCCCGTGAGGGGCCCTTTGTCTCCGAAGGACGTACCACCAGTGAGACTCAGATCGCTGGTTCGTCGGTCCTCAAGCTCGAATCAAGATGCTCAGATAGATAAACACGCTGTGGGCTGAGAAGTTGCACGTGTTGCACCAGTTGCCGTACTGCACGGCTTGAGCCGCCGGATGGGGGTTCCGCCGTGTTTCCGCTGCGGATTTTCCGCAGGGAGGCCCCGGCGATGGCTCCCTCGCCCCGCTGCTAGATTCAGGTGCCCCGGGCGTTTAGCTCAGTTGGGAGAGCGCCAGCTCGACAAGCTGGAGGTCACTGGTTCGAGCCCAGTAACGCCCATCTCGACGACCCCACGTTCGCGGGGCTCCGTCTTCTGGAATCATTCATCTAGGCTCGCCGCCTTGTGATCGGGACGTATGCAGCCGTGCTGGCGGTGTGCGGCGCTTCGCTGGCGATCGGGCAGGCGGCGATCGCGCTCTGCGGGGGGCGGCGGTGGTCGTGGCTCGCTCCGGCGGTCGGCTTGGCGTTGGTCTGCGCGGTCTGCTGGGGGACGGTGCGGATGCCGGGGCAGGGCGCGATCTCGGCGGTCGCGGTGCTCCTCCTCGCCGTCGGCGCCGTGCTCTACCTGCGTGGGCGGGTCGACGGGGCGGGGGAGGCCCTGCGGGCCGGCCTGCCGGTGGCGCTGCTGGCGCTGGCCGCGGCGTCGCTCCCGTTCGCCGTCGAGGGCCACTTCGGCATCCTCGGCACCGGCTTCGACCCCGACATGTCCCAGCACCTGCTGGCGACCGACCGGCTGGCCGAGGGATCGGGGTCGCAGCTCCTGCACCAGGGCTACCCGCTCGGCCCGCACGCGATCGTCGTCGCCCTGAGCAAGGGGCTCGGGATCGGTCCGGTGCAGGGGTTCAGCGGCCTCACCGTCGCGGTCGCCGTCCTCGCCCCGCTGACCGCCCTCGCGGCCTTCGCCGAGCTGCCACCGCTGCGCCGCACGGCCGCCGCCCTCCTCGTCGGCCTCCCCTACATGGTCGCCTCCTACCTCGCCCAGGGCGCCTTCAAGGAGACGATGCAGGCCCTCTTCGTCCTCGCCTTCGCCCTCTCCCTGCGCGAGAGCACTCGCGCCTGGAGTGAGCTGCCACTGCGCTTTGTCCCGGCAGCGGCGATTGCCGTCGGCAGCGTCTACGTCTACAGCTTCCCCGGCTTGGTCTGGCTTGTGGCCACGGGGGTGATCTGGGGGGCAGCAGAGCTAGTCATCGCTCGCAGCCGCTCTTCTGCGGGTGGCGTAGGGGTCGAATCCCCGGCGCCGCCCGAAGGCTGCGGAGGGCAGGACCCCATCCCTGCAGGCGATTCCGTCCCTCCGCCCGGAGCAGCGCGTAGGGCAAGGGGGGGACCGACCCCTGCGACAGGACCCGCGGACCTGCGCGCATCGTCCCTCCGCCCGGAGCAGCGCGTAGGGCAAGGGGGGCACCCCACCCCTGCGACAGGACCCGCAGCCATGCGCTCGGTCCTGCTCGCCCTTGCAGTCTTCCTGGTCGGTGCCCTCCCCGAGCTGGGCCGGATGATCGACTTCCACAGCTTCGAGACCTTCGACCCCGCCGGCCCCGGCCTCGGCAACCTGTTCGGCCAGCTCTCGCCCTTCGAGGCGCTGGGGATCTGGCCCTCGGGCGACTTCAGGGTGGCGCCGGGAGACGGCGCCGCCCCGGCGTTCGCCTTCTACCTCGGGATCGCCTTCGCCTCGGCGCTGCTCGTCTACGGCCTCCTCAGGTGCTGGCGTCGCCGCGAGACGGCGATCGTCGCCGCGCTGCTCGTCGCCGGCGCCGTCTACGCGGCGGCCCGCGTCGGCGGCACTCCCTACACCGCGGCCAAGGCGATCGAGGTCGCGGCGCCGCTGGCGACGCTGGTCATCCTGGCGCCGCTGCTCGACCGCCGTGTCGAGGCGGGGAAGGGGCGAGCCGCCGGCGCCCCGCTCGCCGGCCTCGCGGCCGCCGCCTTCCTGCTCGCGGCGGGCGGCGGCTCGCTGCTGGCGCTCGCCAGCGCCCCGGTCGGCCCGACCGCCTACACGCCGCGGCTGACCGAGCTGCGGCCCCTGATCGCCTCCGACTCGACCCTCGTGCTCGCCCCGGAGCGGCTGCTGCGGGAGGAACACGGCGCCCGCTACATCGCCTGGGAGCTGCGCGGCGGCCGGGTCTGCATCGACTCCGAGGCGGCCGCCGGGGGCGCCCTGCCGGCCGGCATCCGCTTCGTCGTGACCATGGACTCCGCCGCGGCCGCGCCCTTCGGCGGCCTGGCGCTGCGTCGTCGCGCCGCTCCCTACCTGCTCTGGGAGCGCATCGGGTCGGTCTCGGGGCCGAGTCCCTGCCCGCTGATCGCGGTTCGCCAGGCACGCCAGGGTCCGGCCCGCTGAGCACGGCGCCCGTCCGGCGCCCCACGCCCCGCGGGTAGCATGGCCGCATCGAGACGACGACGGGGAAGATCACCGTAACCCTGCCCGACGGAACGCCGCTGGGGCTGCCCCTCGGCGCCACCGGGGCGGACGCCGCCGCGGCGATCGGTCCCGGCCTGGCCAGGGCAGCGCTGGCGATCCGCGTCGACGCCGAGCTGCGCGACCTCTCCGCGCCGCTGCCCGAGAGCGCCGAGATCGCGATCCTCACCGACCGTGACCCCGCGGCGCTGGAGCTGATCCGCCACGACGCCGCCCACGTGATGGCCGAGGCGGTGGTGGAGCTGTACCCCGGGACGAAGGTGGCGATCGGGCCGCCGATCGAGCAGGGCTTCTACTACGACTTCGAGTTCCCGCCCGACGCCAGGGTCACCGACGCCGACCTGGAGCGGATCGAGGCGGCGATGCGCGCTCACATCGAGGCCGACGAGCCCTTCGAGCGCCGTGACGTCTCGCCCGGGGAGGCGATCGAGACCTTCCGCGCCCAGGGCCAGGACTACAAGGTCGAGCTGATCGAGGACCTAGTCCGCGACGAGGGCGTGGAGACGGTCTCCCTTTACCGCAACGGCCCCTTCGAGGACCTCTGCCGCGGCCCCCACGGCCCCTCGACAGGGCGGATCAAGGCGGTCAAGCTCAGCTCGCTGGCCGGCGCCTACTGGCGCGGCGACGAGAGCCGCCAGATGCTGACCCGGGTCTACGGCACCGCCTTCTTCTCCGGGAAGGACCTCGACGCCCACCTGGAGCGGATCGAGCAGGCGAAGGCGCGCGACCACCGCCGACTCGGCCCTCAGCTCGGCCTCTTCATGTTGCGCGAGGAGGCGCCGGGGATGCCGTTCTGGCTCGCCAACGGGACGACGCTGCTGCGGCTGATCGAGGCCGAGGTGCAGGCGCAGCTGCGCAAGCGCGGCTACGAGGAGATCAAGACGCCGCACCTGATGGACGTCGACCTCTGGCACCGCTCCGGGCACTGGGACAACTACCGCGAGAGCATGTACTTCACCGAGTCCGGCGAGCGCCAGTACGCGCTGCGTCCGATGAACTGCCCCGGCGCCTGCCTCGTCTTCGGCTCCAAGCGCCACTCCTACCGCGAGCTGCCGCTGCGCATCGCCGAGTTCGGCCAGGTCTCGCGGGCGGAGCGCGAGGGGGTCCTGCACGGGCTGCTGCGGGTGCGCGCCTTCACCCAGGACGACGCCCACGTCTACTGTGCGCCGGAGCAGGTCGTCGACGAGGTGACCGATATCTGCGCGGCGATCGACGAGCTGTACGCGCGCTTCGGCTTCGAGGACGTCCGGGTCGAGCTGTCGACCCGCCCGGATAAGTCGATCGGCAGCGACGAGCAGTGGGCGCAGGCCGAGGAGGCGCTGCGGCGGGCGCTGGAGGGCCAGGGCCGCGAGTACAAGCTCAACCCCGGCGACGGCGCCTTCTACGGGCCGAAGATCGACTTCCACGTCACCGACGCGCTCGGCCGCTCCTGGCAGTGCGGCACCTGCCAGCTCGACTTCTCCATGCCGGAGCGCTTCGACCTCTCCTACACCGACCCCGACGACGAGCAGCGCCGCCCGGTGATGATCCACCGCGCCCTGCTGGGCTCGATGGAGCGCTTCGCGGGGATCCTGATCGAGCACTACGCGGGCCGCTTCCCGGTCTGGCTGGCGCCGCTGCAGGCGATCGTGCTGCCGGTCTCCGACCGCCACAACGACTACGCCGGCCGAGTCGCCGCAGAGCTGCGGGAGGCCGGCGTGCGGGTTGCCGTCGACGGGCGCTCCGAGTCGGTCGGCAAGAAGATCCGCGACGCCGAGCTGGGCCGCTATCCGTACATGCTGGTGGTTGGCGACCGCGAGGAGGAGGCCGGCGCGGTCGCGGTCCGCTCGCACGAGGAGGGCGAGCTGGGGGCGATGCCCGCCGCCGAGCTCGCCGCCCGCGTCCGCGGCGAGAGCGAGCGCGCCTGACCCCGGGCGTTGCCATCCGCGTCCCTCCCTCTATACTCCGGCGACTTGATTGCAGGCACGCAAAACACCCCGCGCCGCTGAGCGTCCCGTGCCCGGCCCCCGACCCCTCGTCCGCTTGAAGCGCCACCTCTCCTCTCGATAGTGCCGATCCCGCGCAGGTTCGATCGGCGTCCGCCAGAACGCGACACGACAAGGGTCAACGAGCGGATCCGGGCCCCCAAGGTGCGCCTGATCGGCGCCGACGGCGAGCAGCTCGGGATCGTCGAGACCCCCGACGCGTTGAAGCGGGCCCAGGACGCCAACCTCGATCTGGTCGAGGTCGCCCCCAACTCGAAGCCGCCGGTCACCCGCCTGCTCGACTACTCGAAGTACAAGTACGAGCAGGAGCAGAAGCAGAAGGCGGCCCGCAAGCACCAGCAGCAGGTCAACATCCGTGAGATCAAGCTGCGCCCGAAGATCGCCGACCACGACTACGAGACCAAGAAGGGCCACGTCGAACGCTTCCTGCACCAGCGGGACAAGGTGAAGGTCACGATCATGTTCCGCGGCCGCGAGCAGGCGCACCCCGAGCGGGGCCGAGCGCTCCTGCAGCGGCTCTTCGAGGACCTCGACGGCCTCGCCGTGATCGAGTCCGAGCCGCTTCAGGAAGGGCGCAACATGAGCATGCTGCTCGCCCCCAGCAAAGTGGCGGCCAGGCCGACCGACGAGGACAGGCCGACCGACGAGGACAAGCCGACCGACGAGGACAAGCCGACCGACGAGGACAAGCCGACCGACGAGGACAAGCCGATCGGCGAGGACAAGCCGACCGGCGACGCGAGCGCCGCCGGCTAGAACCCGGCGGCCACCACGTCCGCGATCCGCTCGGCGGCGCGGCCGTCCCAGAGCGGAGGAGGCTCGGGCCGCTCCGCCGGCCGCTCGGCCAACGCCGCCGGGATCCCCGAGATCGCCGCCGGATCGAGCCCGAGCAGGGTGTTGGTCCCGGCCCGGATCGTCACCGGCCGCTCGGTGTTGTCGCGCAGCGTGAAGCAGGGGATGCCGAGGTAGGTCGTCTCCTCCTGGATGCCGCCGGAGTCGGTGAGGACGGCGCCGGCGTCGGCCAGCAGCGAGAGGAAGTCCAGGTACCCGAGCGGCTCGGTGAGCAGCAGCCCCGGGTGGTCGGACTCGACCTCCTCCATCATCTTCCGGGTCCGGGGGTGGACCGGGAAGACGACCGGCATCTCGCGGGCGAGCGCGGCGAGCTGCTGCACCGTCTCCGGCAGCAGCGGCCCGTCGACCAGGGCGGGGCGGTGCAGGGTGACGAGCGCGAACTCGCCCGGCTCGACCCCGAGCCGCTCGGCGCCCTTCGCCGCCCGGAAGCGGTCCTCCAGCGCGACCAGGGTGTCGATCATCGTGTTGCCGACGAAGTGCATGCGCTCGTTGGGGATGCCCTCGGCGCGGAGGTTCTCGATCGCCTCGTCGGAGTGGAGGAAGAGGTGATCGGAGAGCTCGTCGGCGACGATCCGGTTCACCTCCTCGGGCATGGTGCGGTCGAAGCTGCGCAGGCCGGACTCGATGTGGGCGACCGGGATCTGCATCTTCGCCGCCGTCAGCGCCGCCGCCAGGGTCGAGTTGACGTCGCCGGGGACGATCACCAGGTCAGGCTCCTCGTCGATCAGCACCGGCTCCAGCCGCTCCATCACGCGGGCCGTCTGCTGTGCGTGGCTGCCCGACCCGACCTCGAGCATGTGGTCGGGCGCCGGCACCCCCAGCTCCTCGAGGAACACCTCCGACATCAGCCGGTCGTAGTGCTGGCCGGTGTGGACGATCGTGTGCCGACCCTGCGGGAGGCGGGCGCGCAGGGCGCCGATCACCGGCGCCGTCTTGACGAAGTTGGGACGGGTGCCGATCACGTAGACGATCCGCATGCGGCGGCAGAGTATCTGTGCGTCGGCGGTCAGATGCGAAAAGGGTGGGCGTCGGGGGTCGCCTGTCTGCTTCAATAGCGATCCCGATGCCGAAGATGAAAACCCATTCCGGCGCCAAGAAGCGGTTCCGCAAGACCGCCAAGGGCAAGCTGCGCGGGCGGCGCGCCTACTCGAGCCACATCCTCGAGAAAAAGTCGCCGAAGCGCAAGCGGCAGATGGCGCGGCCGGTCGTGATCGCCCCGCAGGACAGGAAGCGGGTGCGGATGCTGCTCGGAGGCGGAAAGTGAGCCGGGCCAAGCGGTCGGTCTACGCCCGCAAGAAGCGGCGCAAGGTGCTGAAGGAAGCGAAGGGCTACTTCGGCCGCAAGCACTCCTCTTACCGCTTCGCCAAAGAGCAGGTGCAGCGGTCGGGGATGTACGCCTACCGGGACCGGCGCAACCGCAAGCGCGAGTTCCGCCGGCTCTGGATCACCCGGATCAACGCCGCGGCGCGGCTCGAGGGCATGAGCTACTCGGAGCTGATCCACGGGCTCGACAAGGCCGGGGTCGAGGTGAACCGCAAGATGCTCGCCGAGATCGCGGTCGACGATCGCGATGCGTTCCGCCGATTCGTGGAGCTGGCCCGGGAGGGTGTGGCCGCCTAGCCGCAGCCAAACTCCACTTTCCCGGGCGGGCCGTCTTCACGGCCCGTTTTTCGTTCCAGGAGAACACCCACCGACCAGAGACGACAGACGATGATCGCCAGCCACCAAAACGAGAAGCTGAAGCTGGTCCGCAAGTTGCGCGACCGCAAGCACCGCGAGCGCGAGGGGCTGTTCGTGACCGAGGGCGAGGACCTGGTCGAGGCCGGGCTTGCCGCCGGCGCCGAGCCGCGCCTCCTGCTCACCGCCGCCGGTAGCGGGCTGGGCGGCGAGGAGGTCAAGCCGGAGCTGCTCGCCGGCGTCTCGGCGCTGGGCTCCGGGACGCGGGCGATCGCCGTCTGGCCGCGGCGCTGGGCGGACTCCCCCGGGGCGCCCTGCCTCTACCTGCACGGCGTCGGCGACCCGGGCAACGTCGGCGCGATCGTCCGCACCGCCCACGCCCTGATCGGCGGAACGGTGGTCCTCGGCCCGGACTGCGCCGACCCGCACGCGCCGAAGGCGGTGCGGGCGAGCATGGGCTCGATCTTCGGCCAGCCGGTCGCCCGGGCGGGGATCGGGGCCACGCCCGGCCCGCGGGCGGCGCTGGTCGCCCACGGCGGCGAGGGGCTGGAGGCGCTCGACTCCGCCGCGACACTCTGCCTCGGCGCCGAGCGTGGGGGCCTGCCCGGTGAGGTGCTCGCGGAGTGCGAGGTCGAGGTGACGATCCCGCTGCGCCCCGGCGCCGCCGAGTCGCTCAACGTGGCGGCGGCGGCGGCGATTGTCTGCGAGCGGATATCGTCGCCCACCATGCCGGAGGTTGAGCCAAGTGCTTGAGAGGATCGAAGAGATCAGGAGCGAGGCTGGCACGGCGATCGAAGCGGCGCCGGGGACCGCCGAGCTGGAGGGGCTGCGGGTCCGCCTGCTCGGCCGCAAGGCCGAGCTGACGACGATCCTGCGCGGCATCGCCGACCTTCCCCAGAGGGAGCGCGGCAAGGTCGGCGCGGCCGCCAACCGGGCGCGCCAGGAGCTGGAGGCGCTGCTGGAGCGGCGCGCCGCCGACCTCGATGCCGCCGAGCTGGAGGCGCGGCTCGCCGTGGACCGGGTCGACGTCACCCTGCCCGGCGCGCCCGCCCGGCCGGTGGGCCACATCCACCTGATCACCCGCACCACGCGCCAGATCGAGGACGTCATGGTCGGCCTCGGCTACCGGGTGGTGGAGGGGCCCGAGATCGAGCACGACTACTACAACTTCACCGCGCTCAACCACCCGCCGGGCCACCCGGCGCGGATGCTCCAGGACACCTTCTACGTGCAGTCGCATCCCGACGTGCTGCTGCGCACCCATACCTCGCCGGTGCAGATCCGCGCCCTGGAGGTGCAGCCACCGCCGATCTTCATGATCGTCCCGGGCAAGGTCTACCGGCGCGACTCCGACGCCACCCACAGCCCGATGTTCCACCAGGTGGAGGGGCTGGCGATCGGCGAGGGGATCACCATGGCCGACCTGCAGGGGACGCTCTCGGAGATGCTGCAGGCGATCTTCGGCGAGGGCCGCGAGGCGCGGATGCGGCCCCACTTCTTCCCCTTCACCGAGCCGAGCGTCGAGTTCGACGTCTCCTGCTTCCAGTGCGAGGGCAGCGGCGCCCTCGGCGACGGCTCCCGCTGCAACCTCTGCAAGGGGATCGGCTGGATCGAGGTCGGCGGCGCCGGCATGGTCGACCCCACCGTGCTCGGCTTCGTCGAGTCGAGCGGCTACGACCCCGAGCGCGTCCAGGGCTTCGCCTTCGGGATGGGGGTGGAGCGGATCGCGATGCTGCGCCACGGCGTCCCCGACCTGCGCCGCTTCTTCGACAACGACGTCCGCGTCCTGGGGCAGTTCCGATGAGGGTCCCCTACACATGGCTGCGCGAGCTCTGCGACCCGGGGATCGGGCCGGAGGAGCTGGCCGAGCGGCTGGCGATGACCGGGACCGAGGTCGAACGGGTCGCCACGGTCGGCCCGCCGTCCGCCGAGGGCTTCGTCGTCGGCAAGGTGCTGGCGGCCGAGCCGCACCCCGACGCCGACCGGCTCAGCGTCTGCGCGGTCGACACCGGCGAGGAGGAAGAGCGGACGATCGTCTGCGGGGCGCCCAACGTCGCCGCCGGGCAGATGGTGCCGGTGGCGCTGCCGGGGGCGACGATGCCGGGTGGGCAGAAGCTCGGCAAGGCGAAGCTGCGCGGGGTGAAGTCCTACGGGATGATCCTCTCCGCCGCCGAGTTGGAGGTCGGCGAGGACCCGGGCGGGATCCTGGTGCTCGAGGACGGCATCGTCCCCGGCTCGCCGCTCTCCCGGGTGCTGCCGCTCGCCGAGCCGGTCCTCGAGCTGGAGGTGACCCCCAACCGGGCCGACTGCTTCGGCGTCTACGGGGTGGCGCGTGAGGTGCACGCGATCAGCGCCGCGCCGCTGGGCCCCGAGCCCTGGGCCGAGGATGCGCCGGCCGAGGGCGATGGCGAGGTCGGCGACTACGCCTCGGTGACGGTCGAGGCGCCCGACCTCTGCCCGCGCTTCACCGCCCGCGTCTTCACCGACGTCGCGATCGGCCCCTCGCCCGCCTGGCTGCAGGCGCGGCTGACCGCCGCCGGCCAGCGCCCGATCAACAACGTCGTCGACATCGCCAACTACGCGATGCTGCTCACCGCCCAGCCGCTGCATGCCTTCGACCTCGACAGGGTCCCCGGCGGCGCGCTGACGATCCGCACCGCCGCGGAGGGCGAGACGATGACCACCCTCGACGGGGTGGAGCGGACCTTCGACGCCGAGACCGTGCTGGTCTGCGACGGCAACGGCCCGTCGGGGATCGCCGCGATCATGGGCGGGCAGGCCTCCGAGGTCTCCGGCGGGACCGCGCGGGTGCTGCTCGAGGTCGCCAACTGGGACGGGACGAACATCCTCCGCACCTCGCGCCTGCTCGGCCTGCGCTCGGAGGCCTCCTCGCGGTTCGAGAAACAGCTCCACCCGGAGCTCTGCATGCGGGCGCAGAGGATCGCCTCGCGGCTGATGGTCGAGCTGTGCGGGGCGAAGCTGGTGCCGGGGACGATCGATGTCGCCGCCGCGGCGCCGGCGCCGCACCGGATCGTCCTGCGCGGCTCCCGGGTCGAGGGTCTGCTCGGGATGCGGATCGAGCAGCCTGACCAGGTCGCATATCTGGAGCGGCTCGGCTTCGGCGTCGAGGTCGACGGCGACGACCTGGCGGTCATGGTCCCGCCCGACCGGCACTACGACGTGACCCGCGAGGTCGACCTGATCGAGGAGGTCGCACGCGTCCACGGGCTCGACGAGCACCTGCCGACGACCCTGCCCGGCTCCGCCGGCCAGGTCGGCGGGCTGACCCGCGAGCAGCGGCTGCGCCGCCGCGCCGAGGACGCGATGCGCGACCTCGGCTTCGACGAGGCGATCGGCTGGAGCTTCACCGACCCGGGGGAGGCCCAGCGGTTGCGGATCCCCGCCGCGGACCCGCGGGCCGATGCGGTGATGCTCTCGAACCCCCTCTCCGAGGACCAGTCGGCGATGCGCACGACGGTGCTCGGCTCGCTGCTCGACGTGGCGCGGGGCAACCTCGCCCGCGACGCCGACCGGGTCGCCCTCTTCGAGTCGGGCTGCGTCTACCTCGACGCCGGCGACGCCGGCGAGGGCCCCCTGGCCGGGAGCTTCCCCGGCGAGCGGCCGGCGCCGGTCGCCGAGCCGCGCCACCTCGGCTGCCTCGCCGTCGGCCCGCTGAGCGCCGGGTCGTGGCGGGGCGGTGGGGAGCCGGCCGACTTCTTCTCGTTGAAGGGCGTGCTGGAGGCGCTTGCCGGCCGGCTCGGAGCCGAGCTGTCCTTCGAGGCCGCGGCGGAGCCGTTCCTGCATCCCGGCCGTGCGGCGCGCGTCGCAATCGACGGCGACCGGGCCGGCTGGATCGGCGAGCTGCACCCCTTGGTCTGCCGCGAGTGGGACCTGGAGGCGGCGGTCGCCTTCGAGGTCGAGCTGGCGGCGCTGGTCGGCGCCGCCACGGCCGGCGAGGAGACCTACGAGGACGTCACCACCTTCCCCGCCGTCTACCAGGACCTGGCGGTGGTCGTGCCCGACGAAGTCTCCGCCGCGTCGGTGCGCGATGCGGTGCTGGGCGGCGGCGGCGAGCTGCTGCGCTCGGCCGAGGTCTTCGACCTCTACGAGGGCGAGCAGCTCGGCGAGGGCCGCAAGAGCCTGGCGCTGCGGCTGGAGTTCCGCGCCCCCGATCGCACCCTCACCGACGAGGAGGTCGCCGGCCTGCGCCGGTCGATCGAGGTCGAGCTGGGCAAGGTCGGAGGGTCGCTCCGTGAGTGAGGCGCACCCACAGCCACTCGACGGCGATCCCGCGGCGCGGGTGCTGGTCGCCGGCGCCTCCGGCCTCACCGGCGCCCTGGCCGCCCAGATCGTCTGGCGCCACCCGCGCCTGGAGCTGGTCGCGGCGACCTCGCGCAGCGACGCCGGGACGCGGCTGGACCGCCTCTACCCGCGCTACCGGGTGCCGCTGGTGCTCACCGAGCTGGACCTCGACACGCTCGAGGACGTCGACGCGGCGATCGTCGCCTACCCGCATGGCGCCTCGGCGCCGACGGTTGCCGCGCTGCGCGGGCTGGGGGTGCTGGTCGTCGACCTCTCGGCCGACTTCCGGTTGCGCGACCTTCCCACCTACGAGCGCTGGTACGGCGAGCACGGGGCGCCACAGCTGCTGGAGGGCGCCGTCTACGGGCTGACCGAGCTCTACCGCGACGAGCTGCGGGAGGCCGAGCTGGTCGCGACGCCCGGCTGCTACCCGACCGCGAGCGTGCTGGCGCTGGCGCCGCTGGCCGAGCGCGGCCTGCTCGCCGACGTCGTGATCGACGCCAAGCAGGGCGTCTCCGGCGCCGGGCGCGGCGGCGGAGACGCGATGCACTTCGTGACGATGGACGAGAACGCCTTCGCCTACAAGACCGAGGGCCACCGCCACCGGCCGGAGATCGAGCAGGAGCTGGAGGCCCTGGGCGGCGCCGTTCCCGTCACCTTCGTCCCGCACCTGCTGCCGCTGGACCAGGGCGAGCTGACCAGCTGCTACGTGCAGACGACCGAGCCGATCTCCAGGGACGAGGTCCAGGCGCTCTACCGCGAGCGCTACGCGGGTGAGCGCTTCGTCCACGCGGTCGAGCAGCCGCCGGGGCTGCGCGACGTCCGCGACACCAACGAGTGCCACGTCTATGTCACGGTTGAGGAGAGGGGCCGCGTCCTCGCCTTCTCGGCGGTCGACAACCTCTGGAAGGGGGCCTCCGGCCAGGCGGTGCAGAACCTCAACCTGATGCTGGGCCTGGACGAGGGCGAGGGCCTCGAATGAGCGGCAACGGCTTCTTCAGGTCGCGTTGGGTCGAGGCCCCGGCCGGGGTTGAGGAGCTGGACCCGAACGTCCTGGCATCCGGCTTTGCCGCCGCCGCCGAGGCGTGCGGTCTGAAGGGCGGCGGCCGCACCGACGTCGGAGTCGTCGTCGCGCAGTCCGAGCGCTGCGTCTCGTCGCTGCTGCTCACCCGCAACGCCGCCGCCGCGGCGCCGGTGCGTCTCTGTCGCGAGAGCTGCGATTTGGGTGGGATTCGCGCCGCCGCGGTCAAGTCGGGCAACGCGAACGCCGCGACGGGTGAGCAGGGCATGCGTGACGCGGTGGCAATTCAACGCGCCGCGGCCGAGGCTTTGGGCCTGGAGCCGTCGCAGGTCGCGGTGGCGGCGACGGGGAAAATCGGGGTCTCGCTGCCTGTCGACGATGTCGTCGCGGGCACCAGTCGCGCGGCCGCACGGGTTCGACCCGACACCGGGGTCGAGTTCGCCGAGGCGATGATGACCACCGACGCGTTTCCGAAGCGCTGCACGGTCCGCTGCGACGGCGTGACGCTGTCGGCCCAGGCGAAGGGCGCCGGGATGATCGAGCCCGGCTTCGCGACGATGCTCTGCTTCGTGCAGACCGATGCCGTGGTCGAGGACGCCGACGCGGCGCTGCGCGCCGCCGTCGCGCGCTCCTTCGAGCGGATCACGGTCGACGGCCAGATGAGCACCAACGACACCGTCCTGCTGCAGGCCACCGGCGCCGCCGGGGCGCCGCTGCCGGAGGGACTGCTCGACGCGGTGCTGCTGCAGCTCGCGCTCGAGATCGTCGCCGACGGGGAGGGGGCCGCCCGGGTCGGGCGGGTGCAGGTGGAGGAGGCCGCCTCGGCCGCCGAGGCCGAGCGGGTCGCCCGCGCGATCGCCAACTCGCCGCTGGTCAAGACGGCGCTGTTCGGCCGCGACCCCAACTGGGGCCGGATCGCCCAGGCCGCGGGGATGGCGCTGGCCGGGGAGGACCTGGAGGAGCTCGGGGCCGATTCGATCGACGCCGCCGAGCTGGGCGAGGACGTCGCCGAGGCGGAGGTCGAGATCCGGCTGGGCCGCGGCGACCACGGCGCCCGGATCTGGTTCTCGGACCTGGGCTATGAGTACGTTCGGGTCAACGCGGAGTACACGACATGAGCCCAGGACGCTGCAAACCTGCGCATCTCGGGGTCTTCGGTCGGTCGGTTCGGGTCACGCACGAACAGTGCGCTCCCC
>VRUE01000010.1:18163-31183 GCA_019456285.1 Solirubrobacterales bacterium
GCCGCGATGCGCGAGGAGGAGCTGATCGAGGCCTTCGCGACCGACGTGGTGCTGCTCAAGTACGTCGGCCTCAACCCGGTGATCGTCCACGGCGGCGGCCCCGAGATCACCCGCTACATGGAGCGGCTCGGCCTCGAGGTCCGCTTCCACGAGGGGTTGCGCGTCTCCGACGTGGAGACGGTCGAGGTGGCCAGGATGGTCCTGCTCGGCAAGCTCAACACCGACATCGTGCAGCGGCTCAACCGCCACGGCCAGCCGGCGGTCGGGCTCTCCGGCCAGGACGGCTCCCTGTTCGAGGTCGCCCCCGTCCCCAACGCCGAGCAGGTCGGCTTCGTCGGCTCGATCGAGCGGGTCGACGTCGACGTGATCAACCACATCGCCGTCGACTACATACCCGTGGTCGCCTCCTCGGCCTCGGACCGCGACGGCCACCCCTACAACGTCAACGCCGACGAGGCGGCGGGCAAGGTCGCCGCCGCGCTCGGCGCCTACAAGGCGGTCTTCCTCACCGACGTGGTCGGCTGGCTCGGCGACCCCGCCGACGAAGGGTCGCTGATCTCCCGGGCCGCGGTCGGCGAGGTCGAGGAGAAGCTGGCCGGGATCGACGGCGGCATGCGGCCGAAGCTTCAGGCCTGCGTCGACGCGATCCGGGGCGGCGCCCAATCGGCCCACATCATCGACGGCCGCAAGCCGCACAGCCTGCTGCTCGAGCTGTTCACCGACGCCGGCATCGGGACCATGGTGACTCCGTGAAGGCGGCGTCTGCAAACCGGCGCCCGGCGGTGTCCTCGTCCGTGCCAGGCTTGGTTTTCGACGCCGTTCGTTTCTCGAAATGAATCTCGCCGAACTTCAAGCCCTGGAGCGACGCTATCTGATCCAGACCTACCGGCGGTCGCCGGTCGAGTTCGTGCGCGGTGAGGGGGCGCTGCTCTGGGACTCCGGCGGCAGGGAGTACCTGGACTTCCTGGCCGGGATCTCGGTCTGCTCGGTCGGCCACTGCAATCCCGCCGTGGTCGAGGCGGTGCGCGAGCAGTCGGGGCGGCTGATGCACGTCTCCAACCTCTTCTACACCGGGCCGATGGCACGGCTCGCCGAGCGGCTGTCGGAGTCGAGCCTGGGCGGCCGGGTCTTCCTCTCCAACTCCGGCGCGGAGGCGAACGAGTGCGCGATCAAGATCGCCCGCAAGCACGCCCACCGGCGGGGGATCGAGGCGCCGGAGATCGTCAGCTTCGAGGGCGACTTCCACGGCCGTACCTACGGCGCCCTGGCGGCGACGCCGGCGCTTGCCGTCAACCCCGACCTCGGCCCGATGCTGCCCGGTTTCCTCTCGGTCCCGCTCAACGACGCGGCGGCGCTGCGCGACGCGGTCGGCGAGCGCACCGCGGCGGTGCTGGTCGAGCCGATCCAGGGTGAGAGCGGCGTCCACCCGGTCACCGACGAGGCGCTGCTGGCCGCCCGGGAGGCCTGCGACGCGGCCGGCTCCCTGCTGATCCTCGACGAGATCCAGACCGGGATCGGGCGGACCGGGTCGCTGTGGGCCTACGAGCAGACCCCGGTGCGGCCCGACCTGCTGACCTCCGCCAAGGCCCTGGGCGGCGGCCTGCCGGTCGGCGCCTGCGTGACCAGCGCCGAGGCCGGCGAGGTCCTGGAGCCCGGCGACCACGCCTCGACCTTCGGCGGCGGCGCCGTCGTCGCAGCCGCGGCTCTCGCCGTGTTGAAGATCGTCGACGATTCGTCGTTGCTGCGGAGGGTGCGGGAGCTGGGAGCCGAGCTCCGCGACGGGTTGCTGGCGCTGGACGGGGTCGTCGAGGTGCGCGGCCGGGGCCTGATGCTGGGAGTCGGCCTCGAGGAGGGAATCGACTCCGCCACCGTCTGCGGCGACCTGCTGGAGCGCGGCCTGGTCGTCAACGCCCCCGAGCCCCGGACCCTGCGCCTGCTGCCGCCGCTGACGGTCGATTCGGCCCAGATCGAGAGGGCCGTTGCGCTGATCGGCGGTTCCCTCCTAAGCTACGCGGCGAGATGAGCACCGCGAAGCTCCCCTCAGAGCCCCGCCGGTCGGCCGGCGCCACCGACGCCGCCGAGCGGCTGGCGGTGATCGTCGACGCCGCCGAGCGAGCCGCCTCGAGCGTGATCGACGACGCCGAGGAGCAGGCGCGCCGCCATCTCAAGGAGGCGCAGGTTCGCGCCGACCGGATTGTCGCCGAGCGCCTGCGCTCCCTGGCCGACGAGCTCGACCCGCCGGCTGCCGACGGGCGCCCCGCGCCGCGCCTGAAGCCGGTCGAGTCGGGGCCGGAGCCCGCGGAAGAGCCGGCTTTGCCCCGCCGAACAGGCTCGGCGGGGATGCGCTTGCTCGCCACGCAGATGGCCGTCTCCGGCAGCAGCCGGAAGGAGATCGAGACGCGGCTGCGAAGTGGTTTCGAGATCGAGGACACCAGCGCGATACTCGACGCGATACTCGGACCGGAGGAGTAGGCCGATGCACGAGGACCCGACACGCATGATGGGCCAGCCCGAGGGCGGCCGGCCGCACGGCAACATCCGTCTCGTCATCGCCGGGCTGATCGCCGTGATCGTCGGCTTGGTGATCGCGATCGCCGTGATCGCCAGCGACGGCAACGGCAGCGACACGACCTCGACCCCGCCGGCGGCCACCACATTGCCGACGACCGGCGAGACGACCTCCGGCACCACCACGGGCTCTGGCACCGAGACGACGTCGCCGACGACGACCGGGACCACGACTTCGACGACGCCGACCACCACCACGACCGAAGACGGCAGCGGCGGCATCGAAGCCCCGTAGCCTGGCCGCGATGGCCGAGCCGTCCTCCGGGCACACCCGCACCGCCGGCTACGAGGCCGACCCGGCCGAGGTGCGGCGGGTGCTGTTGCTCTACTCGGGCGGGCTCGACACCAGCGTGATGCTGAAGTGGATCCAGGACTCATACGGGGCCGAGGTCGCCTGCCTCACGGTCAACCTCGGCCAGCCCGGCGAGGACTACGCGGCGATCGAGGACAAGGCGAAGCGGCTCGGCGCGGTCGAGTGCCATGTCGTCGACGCCCGCGAGCGGTTCGGCCGCGACTTCCTCGTCCCGGCGATCAAGGCCAACGCTCTCTACGGGGGCGGCTACCCCCTCTTCACCGCGCTCGGGCGGCCGCTGATCGCCGAGCTCGCCGTCGAGCGGGCGCGCCGATCCGGCTACGACACGATCGCCCACGGCTGCACCGGCAAGGGCAACGACCAGGTGCGGATCGAGGCCACGGTGGCGACGCTGGCCCCGGAGCTGAGGACGATCGCGCCGGTGCGCTCCTGGCAGATGGGCCGTGAGGAGGAGCTCGCCTACGCGCGTGAGCACGGCATCCCGGTCAAGGGCGGGACCGAGGTGGCGCCCTACTCGATCGACGACAACCTCTGGGGCCGCTCCTCGGAGGGACGCTGGATCGAGGACCTCGAGCACCCGCCCGAGGACGACGTCTTCCAGCTCGTGACTCGCCCCGAGGAGGCCCCTGACGAGGCCGAGGTCGTCACCGTCGAGTTCGAGGCGGGCGTGCCGGTCGGGCTGAACGGCGAGCGGCGCGGGCTGGTCGACCTGCTCGAACGCGCGGCGGAGATCGGCAGCCGCCACGGGGTCGGCATCGTCGACCAGATCGAGGACCGCATCGTCGGGCTCAAGGTCCGCGACATCTACGAGGCGCCGGCGGCGGCGATCGTGCTGACCGCCCACCAGGAGCTGGAGAGGCTGGTCGGGACGATCCACCAGAACCAGCTCAAGCCCGGGCTGGACCAGAAGTGGGGCTACCTCGTCTACGCCGGGCTCTGGTGGGAGCCGCTGCGGGCGGACCTCGACGCCTACATGGACGCCGCCAACGCGCAGGTGACGGGGACGATCGGGTTGAAGCTCTACAAGGGTGGGGTGCGCGTCGTCACCCGCAGCTCGCCCAACGCCGTCTACGACGCGGACCTCGCCTCGTTCGCCGAGTCGAACGAGCTCTTCTCGCAGGCCGCCTCGCCCGGCTTCATCGAGCTATGGTCGCTGCAATCGCGAATGGCGTACCGGATAAGACAGCGCGGGGAGGAGGGCGGCTGATGTACGACAGGCTCGGCAGGGCCGCGATCCGCTTCTCGCTGACCTACGTCCGCCGCCGCTACCGGCGCCAGATCCGGCTCGGGCTCGGGCTCGCTGCGGCGGCGATCGGGATCGCCGCCTACCTCGGCAGCCGCAACGTGCCCGAGGGCTGAGGTCAGGACCCCGCCGCAAGTTCCATTGCGGGTTATCGACAACTTATTAGTGTTCGCTAACAAAGTTCGGTAGCCTGGCGCGTTTCATGCCGCGAACCTTCGCGACAGAGGCAGGAGGCAGGAGGCGACGCCTGGGCGCCCTCGCGTGCGCCGCTTGCGCCAGCGCGCTGCTGCCGGTTGCGCTCGCCGGCGCCGCGGACATCGGCGCCTTGCGGGCGAAGGTCGACAGGGCGCGCGGCCAGGCGAGCGCGCTCGTCGCCGACCTCCAGGTCATGCAGGGCCGGCTCGCCGCCGCCCAGCAGCAGGCCGCGGAAGCCGGCGCCCGCGAGCGGCAGCTGAGCGCCCTGCTGGCGACCGGCCAGGAGCGGGCCGCCCGGCTGGGCGGCAAGGTCGCCCGCTCGCAGCGTCGTCTCGCGGCCGAGAGGCGGCGCCTGCGCCGCGCCCGCCGGGCGCTGGCGCAGCGGCTCGTCGCTATCTACCGGAGCGGCCCCCCGAGCGTCGCCAGCGTCGTGCTCGGCTCCACCGACTTCGACGACCTCGCCACCCGGACCGGCTACCTGGAGCGGATCGAGGACTCCGACGAGGAGCTGGCGAGGCGCGTCGAGCAGGTGCGCAACGCGGTGCACCGCCAGCTGAGGCTGGTGGCGGCGCTGAAGGCGCGGGTCGACGCCTACAACGAGCGGCTCGCTGCGGCCCGATCGCAGATCTCGGCGGTGCGCCGGAGCGCCGCGGCGGCGGCCTCCCGGCTGGACTCGATCGCCACCGCCCGCGCCGCCGCCCTCTCGACCCTGAGATCGGAGATCGGCGGCTGGATCGGCGACATCCAGGCGGCCGAACAGGCCAGTCGGGCCGCCGCCGAAACCGTGGTGGGGCGCTGGCTCGGCGGCCCCTACTCGATCCCCGCCTATATCGTGATCTGCGAGTCGGGCGGCAACTACGGCGCCCTCAACCCCTCGAGCGGCGCCGGCGGCGCCTACCAGATCCTCCCCTCGACCTGGGGGCTCTACGGGGGCAGGGGCGCCCCCCACGAAGCCTCCAAAGCCGAGCAGGACAGGATCGCCGCCCAGATCTGGGCCGACTCCGGCTCAAGCGCCTGGGTCTGCGCCGGCTGAACGCCGCGCATTCGCGGCGAGATACGCACGGAGAGAGCGTAAAAAGCAGACGCCGTCGGGCCGGTGCCATCTGCCCCGCTTGGCATGATCGGGCACCCCGTGAGCGCGCCCTCCGCTGTCCATCTCCATACCCACAGCGAGTACTCGCTGCTCGACGGCGCCTGCAAGATCGACGCGATGGCGGCGCGGGCGGCGGAGCTGGGGCAGCCGGCGCTCGGGCTCACCGACCACGGGGTGATGAACGGCGCCGTCGAGCTCTACAAGGCCTGCAAGAAGCACGGGATCAAGCCGATCGCCGGCCTCGAGGCCTACTTCGTCGACGACTGCGAGGCGGCGAAGGAGCAGGTTCGCTACGAGCGCAACCACCTCACCCTGCTGGCCGAGAGCGACGCCGGCTTCGCCAACCTGGTCAAGCTCACCTCGGCCGCTTTCCTGGAGGGCTTCTCGCGCGGCAAGGCCAACGTCGACATGGACTTGCTCTCGGCCCACTCCGAGGGGGTGATCGTCCTCACCGGCTGCCTCCAGTCGCGCTTCTGCCGCCGCCTCGTGGAGGAGCGGCCGGACGACGCCCGCGCCCACCTCGACGACCTGATCCAGGCCTTCGGCCCCGAGCAGGTCTACTTCGAGGTGCAGAAGAACGGGATCGCCGCGCAGGACAAGGCGAACGAGGGCGTCGTCCGCTTCGCGCGGGAGCTGAACCGACCGCTGGTCGGCACGGCGGACGCCCACTACCTGCGCCGCGAGGACTTCGACAACCACGCGGCGCTGCTCTGCGTGCAGACCAAATCGACCCTGGAGGCGCCGAAGCTGAGCTTCGACACCAACGAGTTCTTCCTGAAGAGCAACGCGGAGATGGCGGAGTCGTTCGCCGCGTGTCCCGAGGCGGTGGCGACGACGCTGGAGATCGCCGAGCGCTGCGAGGTGGAGATCGAGCTGGGCAAGCTGCTGCTGCCCCGCTACCCGACCCCGGACGGCTCCGAGCCCGAGGCGATGCTGCGGCGGATCGCCGCCGAGGGCCTGTGCGCCCGCTACGGCGACCCGCCGCCCGCCGAGGCGGGCGAGCGGCTCGAGCTCGAGCTCGGCGTGATCGAGGAGATGGGCTTCTCCTCCTACTTCCTGATCGTCTGGGACTTCGTCCGTTTCGCCAAGGAGAGCGGCATCGCGGTCGGCCCCGGCCGCGGCTCGGCGGCCGGCTCGATCGTCGCCCACAGCCTCAACATCACCGACATCGACCCGCTTGCCAACGACCTCCTGTTCGAGCGCTTCCTCAACCCCGGCCGCAAGTCGATGCCCGACATCGACATCGACTTCTCGGTGCGCGGCCGCGAGCGGGTGATCCGCTACGTCGCCGATAAATACGACCGCGAGTCCGTCGCCCAGATCATCACCTTCGGCAAGATGGCGCCGCGCGCCGCCACCCGCGACGCGGCTCGCGTGCTCGGCTTCGACTACGGAACCGGGGACCGCCTCGCGAAGCAGATCGCGGAGCCGATCCTCGGCCGCAGCCCTTCCTTCGAGGACTGCCTCAAGCCCGGCCAGGCGCTGCGCCAGACCTACGACGCCGAGCCCGACGCGAAACGGATCATCGACGTCGCCCGGGGGCTGGAGGGGATCATCCGCAACAACTCGATCCACGCCGCCGCGGTGGTGATCGCCGACCGCCCGCTGCGGGAGATCGTCCCCCTGCAGCTCGCCGAGGACCGCAGCGCCCCGGCCGGCAACGGCGGCAAGGGCAAGCGGCAGTACAAGATCGTCACCCAGTACTCGATGGGCCCGATCGAGGAGATCGGCCTGCTGAAGGTGGACTTCCTCGGGCTCCGCAACCTCGACGTGATCGAGGACGCGGTCGAGATCATCCGCCGCTCGCGCGGGGTCGAGCTGGAGATTGGCGCGATCCCGATGGACGACGCCAGGACTTTCGAGATGCTCTCCAGGGGGGACGGCACCGGCGTCTTCCAGCTCGAGTCCGAGGGTATGCGCGAGGCGATGAAGAAGGTGCGCCCGACCGAGTTCGGCGACATCGTCGCGCTGGTCTCCCTCTACCGGCCGGGCGCGATGCGCCACATCCCCGACTACGCGAAGGGCAAGCGCGACCCCTCCTCGGTCACCTATCCCGACGACCGCCTGCGGCCGATCACCGAGCCGACCTACGGCTGCGTCATCTACCAGGAGCAGCTGATGGAGATCGCCAAGCGGATGGCGGGCTTCAGCCCCGCCGAGGCCGATGACCTGCGCAAGGCGATCGGCAAGAAGAAGCGCGAGCTGATGGCGACGATGAAGGCCAAGTTCATGGAGGGGATGGAGGCCTCCGGCACGGCGCGCAAGGTCGCCGGCGAGATGTGGTCGCTGATGGAGGCCGCCGCCGACTACTCCTTCAACAAGTCGCACGCCGCCTGCTACGCGCTGATCGCCTATCGCACCGCCTACCTGAAGGCCAACTACCCGGCCGAGTACATGGCGGCGGTGATCTCCTCGGTGATGAGCACCAAGGACAAGGTCCCCTTCTTCGTCAACCGCTGCGAGGAGATGGGGATCGAGGTCCTGCCGCCGGACGTCAACTCCTCCGACCACGACTTCGTCGTCTACGAGAAGGCGATCCGGTTCGGCCTCGACGCCGTCAAGAACGTCGGCCACACTGCGGTCGAGGCGATCCTGAGGGCGCGGGAGGACGGCGAGATTGCCTCGATCTGGGACTTCTGCGAGAGGGTCGACGCCCGCGCCGTCAACAAGCGCGCGATCGAGTGCCTGATCAAGTGCGGGGCGCTGGACTCGACCGGGGCCACCCGCAGGGGGATGCTGGAGGCGCTGCCGGCGGCCCAGTCCGCCGGCCAGAAGGCCCAGGAGGACGCCCAGCTCGGCCAGGGCTCGATCTTCGACTTCGGCGAGGGAGAGGGCGACGGAGGGGGCGGCTCCTCTCAGGCTCACCACCGCCCGCCGATCTCAACCGCCGAGTTCGACCGCGCCGAGCTGCTGGCGTTGGAGAAGGAGACTCTCGGCACCTACCTCTCCTCGCACCCGCTCTCCGAGGTCCGCGACGCGCTGCGCGCCCGGGTCGACTGTACGCTGGCCGAGCTGGGCGGCAAGCCCGACGGCTCCTGGGTGAGGGTGGGCGGGATCGTCGTCGACTGCAAGAAGATCCGCACCAAGAGCGGCTCGCAGATGATGTTCGCGACGCTCGACGACGTCGAGGGCCAGGTCGAGATGCTGGTCTTCAAGGCCGACCAGGCCGAGAGCGCCGCCGTGATCGCCCCCGACGCCGTCGTCCTCGTCCGCGGCCGGATCGACCACAAGGAGCGTGGCCAGACCAAGCTCGTCGTGCAGGAGGCGGAGCGCTTCGAGCCCGGCGGGGAGGAGATCGCCCGCGCCAGCGCCGCGGCGAGCGCACCCTCGGAACCGCTGAAGCTGACGATCGACGCCGCCAAGCTCAGCCCCGGGCTCCTCGACGAGCTGAAGGCCGTCTTCGAGCACCACAAAGGCGAGGCCGACGTGCACCTGGCGATCCGGCCCCGCGAAGGGGAGCCGCGGCAGATACGGCTCGGCGACGGCTACCGGGTGCGCCCATCGAGCGGGTTGCGCGCCGAGCTGGGGCATGTGCTCGGGCCGGACTCGCTCGCCGCCTGAGCCGATCTCCGCCGAGCCGCTCGGTTTCCAGCGACGGCATGCGGCGTCATCCGTGTGCGTGGATAACCCGCATCGGGCCTCTAGACTTTGGGCGTGCCAGTTACGCGCGAGAAGACCGGTGAGTGTCGCCAGTGCGGTTCGTTCTGCGACAAGATGGTCGAGCCGCGCGGCTGCGTCGAGATGCGCTGTCGCTTCCTCTACAGCTTCGTCGACACGTTGACCGGCGTCCAGTACGTGGGCTGCATACAGGAGGTCTTCGGCGCGAAGGTGGGGCTGGACGCCGTGCTGGAGCCCGGCGGCTTCGGCGGCGTCAAGATGACCGGCGAGCCGCTGCCCCACTGCCAGTTCTCGGTGGAGCGGGCCTACGAGGGAGCCGGATCGGCCCACCAGTGCGTCAACCGGCGCTTCTTCGATTGCACGGACGGCAGCCCCGAGGGCCTCATGGCCTTCGACCTACGCGACGCCTGACCCGCCCGGGCGCAACTGCGACACAGTTCTGTGTAGTATTGCGCCATGGCCGACGCTTCCGCAACGGCAGAGGCAGAGCAGCTTCTGGCAGAGGCGACCGGGAGCGATGGCGCCCCCTCGGAGGGCGAGCCCAAGTTCACGCTCGAGCTGAACCAGGACCAGAAGGACATCCGCGAGTGGGTGCATGGGTTCGCGGAGAAGGTCGTGCGACCCGCCGCCGAGGAATGGGACGAGCGCGAGGAGACGCCCTGGCCGGTGATCCAGGAGGCCGCCAAGATCGGCCTCTACGGGTTCGAGGCGCTGGGCCAGTTCTGGGCCGACGAGACCGGTCTGACGCTGCCGATCGCCAACGAGGAGCTCTTCTGGGGCGACGCCGGCATCGGGATGGCGATCATGGGCACCGCGCTCCCCGTCGCAGCGATCTTCGGGCAGGGGACGACCGAGCAGATGGGCGAGTGGATCCCGCAGTGCTTCGGCACCGCCGACGAGCCGAAGGTCGCGGCCTTCTGCTCCTCGGAGCCGGACGCGGGCTCCGACGTCTCGGCGATCCGCACCACCGCCAAGTACGACGAGGCCACCGACGAGTGGGTTCTCAACGGCCAGAAGGCCTGGGCCACCAACGGCGGCATCGCCGACGTCCATGTGGTGATCGCCACGGTCGACCGCGAGCTGCGCTCGCGCGGCCACGCGGCCTTCGTGATCCCGCCCGGGACGAAGGGCTGCGAGCAGGGCGCCAAGGTCAAGAAGCACGGCCTGCGGGCCTCGCACACCGCCGACATCCACCTCGACGACTGCCGCATCCCCGGATCCTGCCTGCTGGGCGGCAAAGAGAAGCTCGACGAGCGCCTGGCGCGGGTCCGCGAGGGCAAGCGCTCCAAGTCGCAGGCGGCGATGCAGACCTTCGAAGCGAGCCGCCCGACGGTTGGCGCCCAGGCCCTGGGCATCGCCCGCGCCGCCTACGAGTACGCGCTCGACTACGCCAAAGAGCGCCGGCAGTTCGACCGCGCGATCATCGAGAACCAGGCGATCGCCTTCACCCTGGCCGACATGAAGCTGGAGATCGACGCCGCTCGGCTGCTGGTCTGGCGCGCCGCCTGGATGGGGCGCAGCGGCCAGAAGTTCGAGAACGCCGAGGGCTCGATGTCGAAGCTGAAGGCCGGCGAGGTCGCCGTCTGGTCGACCGAGCGGGCGATCCAGATCCTCGGCGGCAACGGCTACGCCCGGGAGTACCCGGTCGAGCGGATGCACCGCGACGCGAAGATCTACACGATCTTCGAGGGCACGTCCGAGATCCAGCGCCTGGTCATCTCACGCGCCATCTCAGGCGTCCACATCAAATAAGCAGCGACTTGGATTTGACGGCGGGAGAAACGAGGGGGGCTCGTCGCCTGCCTCAGGCGAGGCCGCGTTGCTTCAGCCCGGCGCGGCGCAGCCGCTTCGCCGCCTGCACCTCTTTGCGGTCCGGGCCTTTCTTGCTTGGCCCGGGAGTCTCCAGGGTCGCCGGCAGGCCCTCGAAGCGGGGCTCCGAGAGGAAGGCGGCCAGGCCGCGCTTGCCCATCTCACCCCGGCCGACGTTGGCGTGGCGGTCGCGGCAGGAGCCGAGCGGCGCCGCGGCGTCGTTGACGTGGACGCAGCGCAGCCGCTCCAGGCCGACCTTGCGGTCGGCCTCGTCAAGCACCTGGTCGAGGTGGGCGACGTCGGTGATGTCGTAGCCCTGCACGAAGAGGTGGCAGGAGTCGAGGCAGAGGCCGAGCCGCTCGCCGCCCCCGGCCAGCTCGATCAGCTCCGCCGTCTGGTCGAAGTCGCGCCCCAGCATCCCCTTGTGCCCGGCGGTCTGCTCGAGCAGCAGCGGGCAGCCCTCGGAGTCCTTCAACGCCGCCGCGATCACCTTCGCCGCACGTTTCATCGAGGGGCCGAGCGGCTCCCCTTTCTGCGCGCCCGGGTGAAGGACGACGCCGGCGGCGCCGATTCCGTCCCCGATCCGCAGCGCCCGGGCCAGCGAGGCAAGCGACTTCTTCCGCAGCTCCGCCTCCTTCGTCGCGCAGTTGATCAGGTAGACCGCGTGGATCGCGACGGCCTCGACCGGCGAGGCCTCCATCGCCTCGCGGAAGGCGGCGAAGTCCTCCTCGCCGTAGCCGGTCGGCCGCCACATCCGCGGGCTCTGGTGGAAGATCTGGATCGACTCGCAGCCGATCTCGGCGCCCCGCTCGATCGCCTTGTCCAGACCGCCGGCTGTGGAAACATGGGCCCCGATCAGCATCGTGTCTGAAGACTCTCCCATCCGCCTTAGGTTCGCCCCCTCGCCGAGCGGTGCTCTGCACATCGGCGGGGCGAGGACGGCACTCTACAATTGGCTGGCCGCCCGGCGGGAGGGCGGCGTGCTGGTGCTGCGGATCGAGGACACCGACCGCGAGCGCTCCACCGAGGAGAACGTCGAGCAGATCCTCGACGCTCTGCGCTGGCTGGGGCTCGACTGGGACGAGGGGCCCGTGTCGCAGGCCTCCCGCGCCGCGAGCCACCAGGCTGCGCTGCAACGCCTGCTCGATGCCGGCGCCGCCTACCACGACTCCGCCACGGCAAAGGAGGTGGAGGCCTGGAAGGCCGAGCACGGGGCCGGCCGCGGCTACCGGGGCGAGCCGGTCGACGAGCCGCAGGCTGCGGTGCGCCTGCGTGTCCCCGACCAGGGGGAGACCGTCGTCGAGGACTTGATCCGCGGCCCGGTCCGCTTCCCCAACCGCAGCTACGACGATTTCGTGATCGCCCGCGGCGACGGCTCGGTCCTCTACAACTTCGCCGTCGCGGTCGACGACGCCGAGATGGGGATCACCGACGTGGTCCGTGGCGACGATCACCTCTCCAACACACCCAAGCAGCTGCTGGTGCTTGCCGCGCTGGGCCACGAGCCGCCTCGCTACGCCCATCTGCCGCTTCTGCACGGCCCCGACGGCCGCAAGCTCTCCAAGCGCCACGGCGCCGCCTCGGCTCAGGGGCTGCGCGAGGCCGGATACCTGCCCGCCGCGGTTCGCAACTACCTGGCGCTGCTGGGCTGGAGCGCCGACGACGACACCACCCTGATGCCGACCCGGGAGCTGATCGAGCGCTTCCGGATCGAGGACGTCGGCCGGGCTGCGGCGATCTTCGACGAGAAGAAGCTGCGCTGGGTCAACGGCCGCTTCATGCGCGAGCTGCCGCTCGACGAGTACACGGACGCGGTGGCGCGACACCTCGGCCGCGAGCCCGACGAGCGCCTCCGCGCCGCCTGCGAGATCGCCCAGGAGAAGGCGCAGACCCTGGACGAGGTCTGGCCGTTGATCCGCTTCCTGTTCGAGCCACCGCTCGACGACGAGAAGGCCTGGCGCAAGGCGATTAAGGCCGACGCCCTACCCCTGCTGGAGGCTGTGCGAGAGGCCCTGGCCGGCGCCAACGGCTTCGACCCCGACTCGGTCGAGGCGGCGCTGGCGCCGCTGGCCGGCCGGCTCGACGTCAAGCCCGGCAGGCTCTACCAGCCGATCCGGGTGGCGATCACCGGCGGCCCGGTCTCCCCGGGGATCTTCGAGTCGCTGGCCGTTCTCGGCCGCG
>VRUE01000010.1:31283-40892 GCA_019456285.1 Solirubrobacterales bacterium
TGCCGCTCGCGCCAAGGACGCAGCGGCCAGGCCCACCCCCGGCGCCCGCCTTGCCGCCGCCTTCGAGGCGGTCGAGCGGTTCCCCGTCCTGACCGAGTCCCGCGCCCGAGTGATGGAGGCGACGACGACCGGGACGGCGCGGATCGGCGAGCTGGTCAAGACGGTCGAGTCCGACGTTGCACTGACGATCACGGTGCTGCGCTTCGCCAATCGCAGCGGCTCTGCGTCAGCCAGCGTGGCCGGCGTCCCCGAGGCGATCGAGATACTGAAGCCGTCCGGCGTGCTGGCGATCGCGGGCACGGCGCCGGTGTTCGACTTCTTCGAGCTCAACGGCGGCTGGGAGCTGCGGCCCGAGCGCTTCCGGGTCCACGCGCTGGCGACGCAGCAGGCGGCCGATCAGATCAGCCGCGCCGTCGGCTGGGCCGAGCGCGACGAGCTGGTGGTGACGGCGCTCCTGCACGACATAGGGCGGCTGGTCATCTCCAGCCTGCACCCGGGCTGCGGGATCTACCTCGACTCCGCCTCCCACACCCCCGAGCAGCGGATTCGGGAAGAACGCGACCAGCTCGGCATCGATCACGCCCTGGTCGGGGGCGTGCTGGCACGGCGCTGGAACATCCCGCAGCGAATCGCAGTGGCGATCGAGCGCCATCACTCAAGCGACGCCGAGGGGCTGGCCGCGATGGTCGCCGCGGCTGACATGGTCGCTCACTACTCGCAGGGCGAGGCGGTGACGCCGAAGCGGCTGCACGGGGCGGCGAAGCGGTGCGGGCTGAGCCCGGAAGCGCTCCGCGAGCTGCTCTACGAGCTTCCCTACCCTCGTGACGGCGCGGCCCGGAGCGAGCCCTGCCCCCTCTCGACTCGCGAGCTGGACGTCCTCAGGCACCTCTCCAAGGGAATGGTCTACAAGCAAATCGCCGTCGAGATGCAGCTCTCGGTCTCCACCATCCGCACCCACCTGCACAATGTCTACGGCAAGATCGGCGTCGTCGACCGGGCGCAGGCGGTGCTCACCGCGCGCGAGTACGGCTGGATTTAGCGGCTCGTCCCTGGACGGGCCGCTACTCGATCAGCGACTCGCGGAGCGCGATCGCGACGGCGTGGGTGCGGTTGCGGGCGCCGAGGCGGGCGAGCACGTTCTTGGTGTGGGTCTTGACGGTTTCCTCGCTGAGGTCGAGCTTGCGGGCGGCGACCGTCGTCGACTCGCCGTTGGCATGCAGCTGGAGGATCTGGCGCTGGCGGCGGGTCAGCTTGCCCCGGCCCCCCCGCGGGGGGACGGCCGGGTCGACGAAGCTTTCCTGGGCGAGGGCGGCCTGCGTCGCCCGCCTCAGCTCCGCGGCGCTGGCTGTGCGGGAGACGTAGGCCGTGGCGCCGGCCTGCAGGGCGGCGCTCGCGATGTGCCGCTCTGCCCGCTCGCCGTGGGCGACTATGCCGAGGCCCGGCTCTGCCCTGTGCAGGGCGCGGATCGCCTCGTTGCCGCTGAGGGCGTGGCCGCCGCCCGCCCGCCGCCGCAGGTCGACGATCACCACGTCGAAGTTGCCGACGTCCCGGATCAGCTCCAGCGCCTCCTCGCGGCTGGCGATCTCCTCGACTTCGAATCCGTCCCGCAGAGCGTCGCGCACGCCGAGCCGGACAAGCGGGTGATCGTCGATCACAAGGCAATGTGGGCGCTCGCTCAGGACTGCTTCCGATCTGCCGATCTGCTCGGTTTGGGGTGGCTCCGTTGCCGGCCCCGGAGCCCAGCGACTCGATCCTAACCCAGCCGGGTCCGGAGGGTGCGGTAGAAAGGTCCTGTGATCTCAATCACCTCGAAGTCGCGCTACGCGATCGTCGCGATGGCGGAGTTGGCCCGCTCGGGGGAGCGGCCGGTGCCGATCAAGGAGCTGGTCGAGCGGCGCGAGATCCCCGAGCAGTTCCTGGAGCAGCTCTTCTCGACTCTGCGCCGCTCCGGCCTGCTGGCCAGCCACCGGGGGATGAAAGGCGGCTACACGCTCTCCCGGCCGGCCGACGAGATCACCGTGCTGGAGGTCGTCCAGGCGCTCGACGGCAAGATCGGCCAGGAGGCGGACGAGGCGGGCGGTATCTGGGCCGAGGGTGTGACCGCCCTGCGCAAGGTCTTCGGCCAGACGACGGTCGCCGAAGTCGCCCGCCGCGAAGCGGAGGAGGCCGGCTCGGGGACGTACTTCATCTAGCCGGGGCCGCGCCCGGATTGGGATTCCGCTTGTTCAAGCGGTTTTCCATCCGGCTGAATCCGGCTGTTTCCGGTCTGACTGGCGCACGACTGGCGCACCGCTGGCGCACGGTGCCGCCGACAAAGAGGCCTCAGCGCCAAATCCTTGAAAGAGTTGCGGGGTGGCAGCTGAAGGGGAAGACCTCGTCGTAGAGTTGCGGGGGAGCTATGACTTGGATCGTCTTGAGCGAGCGATCCGAGATGCGATGCCCCTTCTGGAAGTTGATGGACCGGTCCGAGTCCGACTGGACCTGAGCGGAGCGGTGTTCCTCGGTCCGACGACCATCGCGTTGCTTGAGGCGGGAGTCAGACGCATTGAGGAAGCGGGCCATCTGCTCCCAGGCGGATCGATAGTGCTTCCTCAAAATCGGCTAACGGCGAGGTATCTACACCGGATGGACTTCTTCCGAGGCTTGGCCACGGTCGCCGACCTCCCGGAGGATTTCGAGAGGCGCAACCCAGTGGGATTTCGACCGTGCCAGCAGTTTGAGACGGAGCTGCAGTTTCCGGGCGTCTCCCGCTCGCTAACCGACGCTCTGGCCGAGCGGTGCAAGGTGGATGACGTAGCCAAGGCCACGATCCTGATCTGCCTTAACGAGTTGACCGAGAACGTCATCCATCACGCCGACACGGACCTAGGCGGCTTTGCCGCCTGCCAGACGGCGCTGAAGAAGAAGCGATTCGAGGTCGGAATTGTTGACCTGGGAGTAGGGATTAGACAAAGCCTCTCGAAAAACCCGCAATACGCCGATATCGACAATGACGTGGACGCCATTGAGGCCGCACTAGAGCCGCGAGTGACGGCAACGCCCGACCGGAATTCCGGTATCGGGCTGTCGATCACGAAGCTGCTTCTGCGTGATAACGGCGGCCAGCTCATCGTTCGGTCTGGGGCTGGGCTCGTAGTTGGCGGGGCAGAGGAGCGAGCCGAGACCAGGCCAGTAGAGTTACCAGGAACGATTGTTGCCATGCGCGCCCGAACCGACCAGCCCTTGGACATAGGAAAGATCTACGAGACGCTCCCCCGTGATGATGACGACGAAGATGATGATTAGACCCGCTGAAGAACTTGGCCCGGTCCTTGCCGGCCGCAACGTGGCGGCCTCCCTTCGCGACCGCGTGGAGGCTGCGCTTTCGCGTGGTGAAGCGGTCGTTATTGACTTCCAGGGTGTCGATGCAATGTCGCCATCGTTCGCGGATGAGCTGTTCGCCAAGCTCTCAGTCCGACCGGACGAGGGGGGCGATCAGGTCCGATTTGAGCATCTCCGCGACGACCTCCAGGCATTGGTCGAGTACGTGCTTCGAGGCCGTCCAAACTCAACCTGATGCGGTGACGGCAGCGTCCAGTCTCGTTTGGCGTCTGCCGACCTACCCCGCAAAGAGCCGAAGGCAAAGCGATGTCAAGGCCACCCCGACAGGGGCGCGCGCAAGCGCGGGCGAAGCCCGGCCTTGACAGCCAGCAAAGCTGAAGGCTACCCGTGTGTATCACTCGGTCAGTGCCCCGCATCAAGAAAAACAGAGCCACTTGAGTCAGAGGCCGATCTCCATCGAGTGCCCGATGTCGTGGTCGACGCCCCTCTCCTGCGTCCTTTGCAGCTCGACCTGGCGCTCCTGTAGGCGCTGGCGCGCCTCGTCGCGGCTCCAGTCGTGCTCCTGGCCACTCTCGTGGCCGAGGGCGTGGTCGGGGTCCTTGACCCCGTGCTCCAGACGGAAGCCTTCGATCACCGAGACGCCCTTGTCCCACGCCTCGCGCAGGCCGGGGTCGCTCGGGCGCTCGCCCAGCTCCCCGGTGATGTAGTCGGGCGGGGAGAGCTTGGCGGCGGTGACGGCGAGCTGGCGGCGCTCGTCCAGGACCTGCGCCATGATCGACGCCTCGGCCCTCGCCTCATGGCCCACGGACGGGTACTCCCTGGTCTCCGCGACGGCGCTTGTGAGGTGTTCGCGGATAGCCCCCTCCATCGTCTGGGCGAGAGGCAGTCTCTCGGCCCGCTCGCGGCGCGGCAGCCCTTCGGCCTCTTCGCGGCCCGCCACCGCATGCTCCAGCTTGGTCCTCACCTCCTGCAGGTGGTCGCTGGCCCAGGTGTGGCGCTCCGCGCCCCGCTGCTCGGCGCTTGCGGTGTCCATGAGCCTGGAGTGGCGGGCGACCAGCTCATCGTTGGGCAGCCTGCGCAGCTCCGAGCGGAGCGCCTCGTCGTGGGCGGCCCGCTGGGCGCGGTCTCGCTGAGAGGCTTCGGCGATGTGGGGGATGCCCTGACGCCGGTAGGGGTCCTCCGGCGCAAACTCGTCGCGCTCTACCTGGATCTCGGGCACCGCGTAGATCCGCGTCTCCCCGCGCGAGCGCGAGGCGGCGACATATAGCTCCTGCTTGTCCATCGAGGGGTCGGCGGCGACGAAAGCCCGGTCCACGGTGGTGCCCTGCGCCGAGTAGGTGGTGACGGCGTAGGCGTGCTGGAGCGCCGGGGCGTCTGAGTGGGGGTTGGTCTGGGCGAGGTAGTCGGCATCGACCTCGACCGTGCGGGCCTGGTCGATGCCTTCGAGCACGACCCAGCGCTCGTCGGGATCGACCTCCGCGATCTGCCAGCGCTCGCGGTTGTAGATGTCGGCGCCGCGGTCGTTGACGCGGGTGATGACCTGATCGCCGGCGGCGAAGCGGGCTTCGCCGACTTCGATCTCGCGCTCCCCGAGCTGCCCGGCCTCCTGGCGGAGCTGGCGCGCCATCGCATTCAGTCGCTCGACCTCGATGTTCTGCTTGGCGACCATCACCGCGTCCTCGCCCGCCGCGAAGGACTCGTGCCACTCGGCCAGCATCGCCTCGCGTCGGGCCTCGGCGTCGGGGGCGATCACGACCCGCTCCTCGGCGCGGTAGAGGTCGAGCGCCTGGGCTCCTTCGCCCTCGCGGATCAGCCGCGCGGCTTCGCGCTCGGCCTCGAACTCGTGGCGGATCACCTCGTCCAGGTGGATCGGCTCGCTGCGCTCGGCCAGCGCCCGGAAGAGGCCGCCCGCCTCGATCTCCCCGAGCTGCTCGGGATCGCCGACCAAGACGAGCTTGGCGTCGGCCTGGTCGGCATGGTGGACCAGGCGAGCGAGCGCAGCCGAGTCGACCATCCCGGCCTCGTCGACCAGGAGCACCGAGCGGAAGGCGAGCGCCCGCTGGCCCGCCGCCTCTGCGCGCTCAAGCTCGGCCAGGAGGCTGGCGACGCTGGTCGCCCGCAGGCCCTCAGCCCGTTCGCCGCCCGCCAGGTCGGCGCGGCCACGCGCAGCTCGATACCCGCCTGCTCCCAGCCTCGCGCCGCGGCGAGGATCGCGTAGCTCTTGCTGGTCCCTGCCTCACCGATCACGACGCTCACCCCCTCGGGGTCAGAGAGCAGACGGCGGACCATCTCGCGCTGGTCATCCTTCAGGGTGGGGTGGGCGTGCAGGACCCGCTCGGCGACCATCGCGCCAGCGACGTGCGTCCCCTCGCTCCGCATGCACTGCACCGTGTCGAGCGCCTTCTGCTCCAGCTCCCAGACGCGCCGCGTGGTGAAGCGCTCGCCCTTCGGGCCTGCGCCGATCCGCAACACCTCCTCCGAAGCGAGGAATTCATCGGCGATCCGGTCCACCTCGGCCGCCGCCATCCCGTCGCGCCGCATCCCGGCCACCGCCTGCACGACGTCGCGGCGGTCGAAGTGCGAGGCGCTGGCCGTGACCTCGCGGCCCACCGGCATCGTCGCGGCGGAACTGGGTCGGTCCTCCTGGGCGCGCTGCGCCCGCCAGGAGTCGAAGGTCTCCTGGATCGCCTCGTGCTCAAGGCCGACCTCCGTAGCCCTCTCCCGCCAGCGCTCGCGCATGTCGCCCTCAAGCGCATGGTCCTTTGTCCCCCGCGTGGCGAGGGTCGCCACCTGGCGGGCGCGGGCCGATGCTTCGGGTCCCCCGGCGGCCTTGAGGATTTCGGCGCGCCGGGTGGAGAACTCGCGCAGGTGGGAGTCCTCGAAGCCCTCGATCTCGGCGATCCTGTTTCTCACCTCCTGCCAGCGGACTCCGAGGCTGCGGGTCAGCTCATGGCGCAAGTTGGCCTCATAGACGGCGCTGGCAGTCTTGGCGTGGTCGTAGATCGCCGGGTGGTAGAGGCGCGTCCAGCGCCCGTCCGGCCCCCTGGTCGCGTTGGCGATCAAGACGTGGGTGTGGAGCTGCGGATCGCCGTTGCGCGAGGAGCGATGGTCGAAGGCGGCGGCAAGGTAGCCGCTGCCCTCGACAAACTCAGCGCCTCCGGCCCCGCGGCGGGTCCAGCATGCCTCGCGCTGCATGTATTGCAGGGCGGCCTCCACGGAGCGGTGATGGGCCTCCATGACGGCCTGCCCCGCCTCCGGCCCGCCGAGCGCCCATGTCAGCGAGACCGACTTCGGCGCGGAGAAGGTGAGATCGAAGCCGGGAACCGAGCCCCTGCCGGGGACGCCCTGGCGGCCGAGTAGGGGCTCGCCGCCAACCGGGTTTCTGCCGGTCAGCATCGCCGTGAGCTGGTCGGCGCCGACTTTGCCCGAGAGATCCAGCTCGCGGGCGGCGTCGCCCATCCACTGACCGGCGATCTCGCCCTCGCCGGAGTAGTAGTCCTCCGCGCCTTCGGCGATTTTCTCCAGGTAGTAGCGCTCCTGGCCGGTTCCGAGCTTGCCGATGGAAAGCATCCACGGCGTATGTCCGTGGAACGGGCCGTTTGCCCCACCCACTTTTCAAAGTGATACCGCGTGGTCTGCTGTCGGCGTCCGGGGCGTGGGGTCCTCGATCGTGAGGCCCTGGTCGGCGGCGATGCCGATCGACCAGCCGATTGGATCGTTGCTGAGGATTGCGTCGACGATGTCCCGGTCCGGGGTGCGGATGAGTGCCCGGTCGTGGTCGGGGGTGAGGGCGCTGACGATTGCGGCATCCGGATCGCCGTCGCGCTGGTAGACGACCGTGTATGCCTCGATTGTGGCGGGACCCGTGTAGTCGGTGCGGGCGCGGCGCGCCGGCGGACGCTGTGGCTGGGAGTCGAGGCTCGCGAACGGCTGGCGCGGTGGGCGCGCCGAGTAGATGCCAACGGCGTGCTTGGTGAGATACCAGCCCATGGCGGTGGCCAGGCCGTAGGCGTCGGAGTCCCTGCGCAGCAGGTGAACAAGCGTCGCAATCGCATGAGCGGAGTAGTTGTTACCCGGTCCGCCGGCGAAGGTCAGCCCGCCGGTCACGGTCAGCGGGCGAGCCGGGTCATCGATCGCGAGGCCGAGCTCGCGCGCGGCGATCTGGACTGCCGCCGGAAAGCAGGAGTAAAGGTCGACGTGGGCGACCTCGTCGATCGCGACACCGGCGTGGTGCAGGGCGCCCCGGCCGACGGCGTGGATCGCGGGCGAGGAGGCGAGCCGGTCGCGCTCGGTCACGTGTCACTCGTCCTCGGCCTGGGCGCCGGCGTGGATGAACACCCAGCGGTTTTTCGGCACCCCTGCCTGCTGGGCCGCCTGGGCGCTGGCGACGATCAGACCGCTGGCCATGTTGACCCGGATGTTGGCCGTGAGGAGCTTTGTGTAGGGCGTGGAGACGAGCCGGTTCTCGGGCGTCGGGGTGGCGATCTGCGCGGGCTCATATGCGCGCCCGATCCACGCGTAGGGGTTCTCGGCCGCGACCGTTGAGAAGCGCGACCACAGCCCAGCGATCCGCGCCAGGTGGGCTTCGGGGGCACTGCCGCCGGCAGCCCGCACCGCGCTCTCGATCAGCGCGTACATGAAGACCGGCGGCGTCAGCCCGGCCGCCGCCTCCGCCTGGTTAACGGGCGGGCGGTCCTCGCCGAGCGTTCGTGTCGGCCGCACGCGCTCATCCTGCTGGCGCCAAGGCGGAGCGCGACCCGCGAGCTCCGCCGCGCGTAGGCTCGCGATCGCCTCGCCACCGCCGAGGAGCGCGATGTCGACCTGGCCGGCTGCGATTGCGCAGGCGGTGTCGTTGAGGAGCAGCTGCGGGCCGTCGCCGCCGATAGCGGCGCTCTGCACCGTCTCGCGGGGCTGCGCGCGGAGATCCTCGGCAACGAGCGTGGCGGCGTCCCGATAATGCCACCCGATGACCGGCACGCAGCGCACCGAGTCAGCGCGACGCAACAGCCGCTCGCCTGTTCCGCTGTCCTCGCCGGCCCGCCGCAGCGCCTCGGCGATCAGTGCAACCGGCTCGCAAGACTTCTCTCCGGACACGTCGTGGCGGAGCATCTGGCCGGCGCCGACGATCACCGGGGTGCGAGGGTCGATCGTCACGCCGGGCGGCTCACCGGTGAGATGCGGCACACGTGCTCCAACCGTCGCTGGCGTTCGGCGACGTTTCGCTTTGAAGTTGGTATCCGCGCGGCCATCGAGGTGCTCCTTCCGGTCTCGGTGGGGATCTTCGCGCAAACCCGGCCCAGCGGTGTCTGCTGCTCTCCGGCAGGGGACGCTCAGCAGGCAGGGCTACAATGAGCAGGCGAAAAGGAGATTCGTCATGGAGTTGACCGCCCGCATCCATATCGAGAAAGGCAGCTACTGGGCAGACGTTCCAGAGCTACCGGGCTGCTTTGCCTCCGGCGACACCCTGGACGAGCTTTTTGAGTCCCTGCAAGAAGGCGTCGCGCTCTACCTCTCGGACGAGGGCGAGCAGGGCCGACCGCTGCACGTCGCGACTGCGACGCTGACGGATCGTCCGCTCACGGCTGCGTAGACAGCCGGCCTCGAGGGCTTTGCAGGGCGACGAGTCAACGGGACAACCTCCGGGAGGGCTCAAGGCGAGCCAGATCGCAGGGCTGAGAAGCGATGTAAGATGCTATCTTACCTCCTATGAGAACGACGGTATCGACCAAGGGCCAGATCGTCTTGCCGGCCGAGCTTCGCCAACGTGACGGCATCGAGCCCGGGCAGGAGTTCGAGGTCGAGCGCGTCGGCGCCGAGGAGTACCGGCTGCTGCGCGTAGCGTCGGCGCCCAACGAGGGCTTGGTCGACTGGCTGCTTACCTGCCCGCAGAAGGGCTACTTCGTCGCGATCGACTCCGAGTCGACCGCCACGCTTTGAGACACCTGGTCGACGCCAACGTCCTCTCGGAGGCGACCAAGCCGGACCCCGACCCTCGCGTGATCGAGTGGCTGCGGCGCAACGAGCGCTCGCTCGCCGTCGATCCGATCGTCCTCGGCGAGGTTCGCTTCGGCATCTTGCTTTTGCCGCGCGGAGCGCGGCGGACCAAGCTGGAGCGCTGGTTCGAGCAGGGTGTGGCCCGAATCCAGTGCATTCCCTGCGATGCGGCGGTCGGGCTGCGCTGGGCGCAGCTGCTCGCCGATCTGCGCCGCCGCGGCCGGCCGATGTCGATCAAAGACAGCCTGATCGCTGCCACCGCCCTCGCCCATGACCTTGCGGTCGCGACCTTGA
>VRUE01000086.1 GCA_019456285.1 Solirubrobacterales bacterium
CCGGTCCTCCGTTGTTGCTGACACCCGACACCTCCGTGTCTAATTGGGTGTCCGGTCGGAACCGGGTGCGGGGGACCATGAATAGCGTTCTAACAACGGATGCTGGCACCGAGGTCTACGAGCCTTCCGCAAAGGAGTACGCCGAGTACTTGGAGGGCCAGGCCCGGGCGCTTTTGGGCACGTCTGTCGCCGAGTTTAAGCGGGCGTACGAGGTTGGCACCGTGGACGAGCCGATCCTGCAGTGAGCGAGCTGGTCGCCCTTCTTCGGATCGGTCAGAACGGTCGCCTCAAGCAGCGGTAGCGCAGCTCAGGGGTTCACGGACCACCTCAACCGCGTCCTCAACACGACGCTCACGGAGTCGCGCGCTGAACCAGGTTGGTACCCGGCAGGGTTTCCAGGTCGGTTGAAGTCGTGGTCATCTCTGTCGAGGTGAGCGACGTCCTCGCTCGTCGGGCAGGGCCTCCATGCCCACCGAGGTCTCGGTCATCGGCCTCCGAGGGTACCGTTACCCGTTCGGGCCTGACTGGAAGGCGCGTATCCAGCGGCCCCACGCCCCACATCAGTGGGCGTGAATGACAACCGAGAGGAGCGGATGTGTCGGACGGAGGATTGAAGTTGGGGAGGGTGCAGCGGGTTTGGGCGGTGCTGGTCGCGCTGGCGATCGGGGTTGCCGGGGTTACCTGGGCGGGCTGTGGGGACGACGACGGCGGTGGCGCCGGCTCGGTCCAGCAGGGCATCGATGAGGGCGTCGAAGAAGCCCAGAAGGGGATCGAAAAGGGCAAGCAGCGGGCCCAGAAGGGGATCGAAAAGGGCAAGGAAGAAGCCGAACGGGGGATCGAAGAAGGGGAAAAGTACGAGGGGCGGTACGCGCAGTAGGCGAGGCGCGTCCGCGGCCCTGACGGCGCCCGGTGGCGGTTAACCCGCCGCCGCCGGGCTGGGGACGGCCTCTTCGGCGAGGTCCTCGGCGAGGGCGTCGACGACCCGGGGATCGAACTGGGTGCCGGCGCAGCGGCGCAGCTCGGCCAGCGCCGCCTCGACGCTCTCGGCGGCGCCGCGGTGGGGCCGCGGCGAGGTCATCGCGGCGAAGGCGACCGAGACGGCGATGATCCGGGCCCCGAGGGGGATCGCATCGCCCGCGAGGCCGTTCGGGTAGCCGCTGCCGTCGAAGTGCTCGGAGCTCAATCGGACGAGGCCGGCGACGGGGGCGAGCCCGGGGGCGGCGCCGATTATCCGCTCCCCCTCGACCGGGTGGCTGCGGATCATCGCGGCCTCCTCCTCGTCCAGTGGCGCCTCCTTTTCGAGGACGGCCTCCGGCACGGTCAGCAGGCCGATGTCCTGCAGCTCGGCGGCGAGCGCGATGTCGTCGATCTCCTCGCGCTCCACCCCGAGGCGCCGTCCGAGCGAGATCGCGCGGTAGGCGACCGCCCGGAGATGGTCGCGCAGCTCCGGGCGGCGGGCGCTCAGCACCGCGATCAGCACAGCATGGGCCTGGCGCCTGGCCGAGCGGTGCTGGCGCTGCTTGTGCGCGGCGAGGTGCTGTCCCGCAACCCGGAAGGCGAGTTCCGCGTCCGCCGCGTCGTCGGGGATCGTCACCTCGCCGTAGGACCTGCCGATCAGAAGCTCCTGGTCGTTGCCGCGCAGCGAGGCGGTGGCTGCGAGGACGATCTCGCCGAGCTGGCGCTCCCCGACGGGCACCAGGACCGCGAGCCGGCTGGCGTCGAACCGGTAGGCGGTGCCGCCCAGCGGAGTGACTGCGTCGACCAGCCTCTGCGAGATGCGACGCAGCAGCTCGTCTCCGGCGGCGTAGCCGGAACGGTCGTTGTAGTCCTGAAGGCCGTCGAGCTCGAGCAGCACGAGCACCCGCCGCTCCTCCGGTGCCGCCGCGATGTCGGCCTGCAGCTTGCGGCGATTCTGGAGGTCGGTGACCTGATCGCTGAGGGCGCTGCGGTGCTGCTGATCGAGCGCCCCCCACTGCTTGCGGCTGGTCTCGACCATCCGTGCGAAGACGCTGACGATCAGCGTAAGCGCGAGCCAGAAGACGAGCTCGGTCACCCGTTGCTGGAAGTGGTCGTAGACCAGCAGCGCGATCGCCACAACGGCGAACGCGGCCGGGCCGACGATGCTTCGCCAGCCCCCGGGCCCGACGGCGCTGCGCCAGATATGGCGCAGCCATCCCCGCAACGACGCCGGCCTGCCGGGTCGGGGGAGATCCGGCGCCCAGGTTCCCGCATTCGAGTTCGACCGGTTCAATGCCTGCACGAGTGCTTTCATCGACCAATCCCGCGCCGATTGTTAGGCCGGCGGACAATTGATCGAATCTCCAGTGGGCCGGCCGGACGGCGTCGTCAAGCCGGCGCATTAGTCATACTAAATTGTCCGATGCCGAATCCTGAGGACATGGACGAGTTCGAAGCGCTGGTCGCCGACGCGATCGACGCGCTGCCCGAGCAGTTTCAGAAGGTGCTGGAGAGCGTCTCGGTGATCGTCTCGGACTTGGGCGCGGAGTTCCACGCCTACGGCCACTACTTCGGGGACGGGGTGGCGCGGGACCGCTTCGAGGACCGGATCGTCATCTACCGCGACACGCTGGAGCGCGACTTCGGTCACGACCACGACCTGCTTGCCAGGCGGGTGGAGCGCACCCTGCGCCACGAGCTGGCCCATCACCTCGGCTGGGACGAGCGGGGGGTGGGGGGCCTCGGGCTCTGACCAGGGTCTACCGGACCCGGCAGTCGCGAGCCAGCGTGGTGGTCAACTTCTGCCCGTTCGCGAAGCTGAAGGTGCCCCTGGCGAGGGCGAAGATCGCGCCGGGGAACCCGGCCGGGGCGGCGCACCTGGCGCTGAGGAAGCTTCGCGGCCGGCCCTGGTGGCGGTACCTACGGCCGATCTTCAGGTTGATGTCGGTGACGTAGCCGAGGTCGGCCGCGAGCTTCGGGATCCTGGTCGAGAGGACGGTTCCGAAGGTACCGCTGCGCCGATGGGAGATCTTGAACGGCAGCACGAACGTGTTCCGCACCGGGTTCGATCCGTAGATGTGCACGAGGATGACGCGCCGGTTGCCGGCCCTGCTGTTGAAGGCGAGCATCCTCCCCCGGACGGGTATCGGCGCCAGGCTCGGGAAGTCGACGTTGGCCGCAAAGCGGCCGCGGCCGACCAGGGCGCTCCGGCAGAGCGAGAGGGCGACCTTCGTCGTGGTCTGCTCGAGCAGGCCGGCGCGGCAGGTCGGCAGGCCGCGGGCGAAGAGCCTGCCGTAGCGGTTGATCGCGATCGAGATGCGCCGCAGCTGCGGGGGGCGGTTGCCGTCGGTGGTGCTGATCGAGCCGCTGAGGTGCACGGTCACCGGGGCGGCGCGATCGCGCGGCAGCGAGTGGGGTGTGAAGCGGCCGTTGAAGGCGAGCCGCAGGTTGCCGCTCTGGGTCAGCTCCCCGTGGGCGACCCCGGCGCTGAGGAGCACCGCGACGGCGAGGGCGGTTGGGAGGGCGAGGCGGCGCATGGCCTCACCGGAGTCTAGGTACCCGGGGGACCGGTGCCGGGTGGGCCGCCTTCCTCCGGGATGCCAGCGCCGGGTGAGCCGATCGCGAGGCCGTCGGCTTCGGTGATCGCCGTGCCGCGGTAGCAGGCGACCGTGTAGGGGAAGTCGAGGGTCAGCACGTAGTGGTACATCCGGCTCTTCTTCCCGTTCCATTCGACTGTGCTGGTGCGGCCGTGGCAGATGTCGAGGTCGGCGCTGGAGAGCAGCGTTCCCTCGGAGTCGCGCTCGACGTAGATGCCGAAGCCGTCCAGGGCCCAGCCGAGCAGTTCGGAGCGGGTCTCGCTGGAGCTCTTGTAGAGGCAGCTGGAGAGCCCGTGGTAGTGGTACTGCCCGGTTTTCTCGGGATGGGCGTCGCAGTTGTCCTGGATCTCGGTCGCGACCGCGTCGCGGCCGCCCGCGTCGAAGGCGCTGAACAGCGGAACCCCGCTCTTCATCACGCCGACCGTACCGCCGATGCAGCTCGGTTCGTCGTCGCGCTGCGGGTTGGCGGGGAGCGCCGCCTTCAGCGTGTATTCGGAGATCGAGTTCGGGTTGCGGTCGTATTCGTAGGCCGGGTCGGATTCCTGCACGGGGAACTCGCCGGAGGGCTGGGGCGGCAGGCCGTTGCCCTCCAGCTCGCGCTCGGAGCCGGCGACCTCCTGGGAGAACTCGGAGTCCCAGCTCACCTGGCCTTCGACGTAGATCTTCTCGGTCAGGTCCCAGGTCCCGTTCTCGGCGTCGATCCACGGCCCCTGCGCGAAGGCGCCGCTGCCGCTGAAGTCGGTGATGCAGGAGTAGACGTAGCCCCGCTTCGGGCTTCCTGTCTCGTACATGTCGTCGCCGAGCGGCAGCTTGTGGACGTTGAGGGCGGTGGCTTCGAGGCCGGATTCGCCTTCCCCCGACCCGGTGGCGGCGGTGCTTGTGGCGCCGTCGTCCGAGGAGCCGCCGCAGCCGGTCAGCAGGGTGAGGGCGGCGACCGGCAGGGCGAGCGCGTAGGCCCACCCCTGCGTTCCCTTTATCGGCAACTCACCCCCAAAGTCGCGGCAACTTAGCAGAGACCGCGGACGTGCTGGACGGGTGTCCGAGGTTGGTCACTTAGGGTTCAAGCATGGCCCAGGGAGATCGCTGGATCGAGCTGTCCGGGGGCGATCGGTTCGCCGGCTACCGGATCGAGCGGCTGCTGGGGCGCGGCGGGATGGGGATCCTCTACCTGGCGATCGAGCCGGGCCTCGAGCGCCGTGTCGCGCTGAAGCTGATCGCGCCGGAGGCGGCCGCCGACGAGGTGTTCGGCCGCCGCTTCGCCGAGGAGTCGAAGATCGCCGCCTCGATCGAGCACCCCAATGTGGTGCCGATCTACGCGGCGGGCGAGGAGGGGGGCGTCCCCTACATCGCGATGCGCTACGTCTCCGGCTCCGACCTCGGCAAGCGGATCGCCCGCGAGGGCCGGCTGGAGCCCGCCGAGGCCGCGGCGCTGATCGCCCAGGTCGGCAACGGCCTCGATGCGATCCACGCCGCTGGCCTGGTCCACCGCGACGTCAAGCCCGCCAACGTCCTGCTCGGCGGCGGCGCCGGCTCGGAGCACGCCTACATCACCGACTTCGGGGTCGCCCGCAACGTCGCCACCAACTCCGGCCTGACCCGGACCGGCCGCTTCGTCGGCACGCTCGACTACGTCGCCCCCGAGCAGATCTCCGGCGGCGAGGTCGACGCCCGCGCCGATGTCTACGCGCTCGGCTGCCTGCTGTTCAAGCTGCTGACCGGCGAGGTTCCCTTCCCCAAGGACAGCGAGGCGGCGCGCCTCTACGCGCACCTCAACGACCCGCCGCCGGCACCCTCGCTGTATGCGCCACAGGTGCCGATGGCGCTCGACGACGTCGCGATCCGGGCGATGTCGAAGCTTGCCGGGGACCGCTATCCCTCGGCCGGAGACCTGGGCCGGGCGGCGCTGGCGACGCTGGGCGGCGAGCGGCCGGCCGTGCCGGAGCGGACCGTGGCGACCGGGGCGGCGGCGACGCGGACCGCGGAGACGATCTTGGTCGGGGCGGCGGCGAGCGGGGCGGAGGAGGCGGGGGTGGAGGCGTCGCAGGCGACGAAGGAGTCGACGGCAGCGACTCGCCGCCTCGACCCGGAGCCTCCGCAGCGCGAGGGCGCCGGCGCCCTGCCGCGCCGGCG
>VRUE01000087.1 GCA_019456285.1 Solirubrobacterales bacterium
CTCGGCCTCGGCTGCGCGGTTGGCCGCGGTGTCGATCTGCCGCCAGAGGGCCGGGTCGGGATCGTCGCGCTCGCTGGCGAGGCGGAAGGCCTCGGCCAGCTCGGTCCAGGCGGCGGCGGCTGCCGCCGCGAGCGGGGCCTCCGGCCGGCCGGCCTCCTCGAGGAAGCGGGAGTACATGAGGCGGAAGCCGCCGCCGCCGGTGCCGCGGCGCTCGATCACCTGGTAGCCGAAGCGGGCGCACCACTGCCAGTCCTCGGCGACCTCGGGCCATGAGCCGGCCTCGGCGGCGAGGCGGCGCACGGCGGGAAGGCCGGCGAAATCCCCGAAGGCGGGCTCCAGCATCTCCTTCGCGGCGCGCTCGATCGCAGCCGGGATCGCGCCGCGGAGCTGCTTGGGCGAGATCGACCCGGACACCGTGAACATGTGGCCCTGAAGTGGATAGGCGGGGTGGCTGCTGTGACGGGCCCTGGCGAGGTTCTCCAGCCGCGTCGTCTGCAGCTCCTCGAAGCCGGTGTCGGAGAGGTGCGCCACCTCGTCGTCGTAGCCGGCGAGGACGACCGCGTGGCCGGGGAAGTGAGCGGAGTTGCCGTAGTGGTCGAGGTGGTAGAGATCGGTGAGGAGGAGCACCGGGCGGCCCGCGTCGACCTCGGTCCGGGCCGCCGCCCAGGCGTCGCCGTCTCCCTCCTCGAAGGTGCGCAGCTCCAGCGCCGCGCCGGTCAGGTCGCGGAAGCTCTCCTCGAGGCGGGCGGTGCGGCCGTTGAACCAGCGGCTGGGCGAGGCCTCGTCCAGGGCGACGTAGTAGAAGCAGGCGCCGGCGCCGAGGCCGAACGCCATCTCCTCGCTGATCGCGACCCCATGGAAGGTGAGCAGGTTGCGCAGCGCGGTCGAGCCGCAGTGGTGGCCGGGCTTGTGCTCGTAGCCGGGGACGAAGGGCATTGGGGTGATCTTGATTCTGATCGACCTTAGACGTTGGGGGAGTCAGGGCCCGTCCCTCCGGTGCCTATGTTCGCTTCGCTCACGAATTTGGTGCCGCTTCGCGGCGGGAATCACTCTGCGGTGCCCGCTTCGCGAGGCACCGGAGGGACAGCCCCTGACTCCCAATATCCTGCGCGGCCGATGGGGAAGACCGACACCAAGCTCTTGCGCTTCATGAGAACGAGCGGGCACACGCCCGGGGTGGAGGGAGCTGCGAAAGCTTTGGGGAGGGCCGGGAACAATGGGGCGGTCTGGGTGGTGGTCGGGCTCGTCCTCGCGGTCGTCGATGGCGGCAACCGCGAAGCTTGGTTGATCTGCGCCGCGCTGGGGCCGATCGCGATCGGGCTCAATTTCGTGGTCAAGGCGATCGTCAAGCGGCCGCGGCCGGCGCTGGAGGGGCTGCCGCCGCTCGGCGGGGCGCCCAGCTTGCTCAGCTTCCCCTCCGCCCACGCCACCTCCTCGTTCGCCGTCGCGACGGCGATGACCCGGGTCGCCCCCGAGGCCGCCGTCGCCTTCGTCCTCGCCGCGGCGCTCGCGCTCGGCCGCCCCTACCTGGGGATGCACTACCCGTCCGACATCCTGGTCGGGGCGATCCTCGGCGTCGCTCTGGGGCTCGTCGTCCCCCTCTCGCTATGAGCGGCGGCGCCCGATGAAGGTGGGCATCGTGGGCTTGCCTAACGCCGGCAAGTCCACCCTCTTCAACGCGCTGACCAAGGGCGGGGCGCAGACCGGCGACTATCCGTTCACGACGATCGAGCCCAACGTCGCCGTCACACAGGTGCCCGACGAGCGGCTGGAGCGGGTGGCGGAGACGGTCGGCAGCTCGGAGCTGGTGCCGGCGACGATCTCCTTCCACGACATCGCCGGCCTGGTCAAGGGCGCCTCGGAGGGGGAGGGGCTCGGCAACAAGTTCCTCGCCTCGATCCGTGAGACCGACGCGATCTGCCACGTCGTCCGCTGCCACGCCGACTCCGGCGTCCCGCATCCGGATGGGCGGGTCGACCCGCTCGCCGACCTCGAGACAGTCGAGACCGAGCTGCTGCTCTCCGACTACGAGCAGGCCGAGCGGCGGCTGGAACGGGTGACGAAGCAGGCCAAGTCGGGCGACGCCGAGACGATCGCCGAGCGCGACTGGTTGGAGGCGGTTGTCGAGGCGATCGCCGCCGGCCGCCCCGCCCGCTCCGTCCCCGTTCCCGAGGCCGCCCCGGACGCGCCCCGCAAGCTGCAGGCGCTGACCTCGAAGCCGATCCTCTGCGTCGCCAACGTCGACGAGGGCGACGCCGAGGTGACGGAGGCGGTCGCCTCCCACGCCGCCGCGGTCGGCGCCGGCGCGGTCGCGGTCAGCGCCCGGATCGAGGGCGAGCTGGCGGAGCTCGACCCCGCCGAGGCAGAGGAGATGCGCGAGTCCTACGGGGTCGAGGGCTCGGGCCTGGCCCGCCTCGTCCGCGCCGCCTACGACCTGCTCGAGCTGATCACCTTCTTCACCGCCGGCGAGGGCAAGGAGGCCGTCGCCCGGCCCCTCGCCCGCGGTTCCACCGCCTGGGAGGCGGCGGGGACGATCCACACCGAGATCCAGGACGCCTTCGTCAAAGCCGAGGCGATCGGCTGGGAGGAGCTGGTCGAGTGCGGCGGCTACGCGCCGGCCCGCGACCGGGGCCTGCTCCGCATCGAGGGCCGCGACTACGTCGTGCGGGACGGCGACGTGATCACCATTAGGGTCTAGCCATGGACCAGGGGGCGCGGTTCCCGCAGGTCGCCGCCAAGGCCGGCCACTACGAGAGCTTCTACGTCAAGGCCTGCCGGCCGGGCGGCGGGCAGGGGGTGTGGATCCGCCACACCGTCCACAAGCGGCCGGGGGCCGAGCCCAACGCCTCGATCTGGTTCGTCCTCTTCGACCGCGAGGCCGGCGGGCCGCGCGCCACCAAGGTGACGGTGCCGGCGGCGGAGCTGTCGGCGCCGGCGGGATCGTGGATCGGCGTCGACGGGGCGGAGATCGGGCCGGGCCGGGCGGCCGGCGCAGTCGAGGCCGACGCACTCAAGGCTTCCTGGGACCTCAGGTTCAGCGGCGACGCCGAGCCCTGCAAGTACCTGCCGGCCGACTGGCTCTACAAGGCGCCGGTGCCTCGCACCAAGTTCGTCGCGCCCTACCCCAGCGCCAGCTTCGACGGCCGGCTCGAGGTCGACGGCGAGGCGATCGACCTCGCCGGCTGGCCGGGGATGATCGGCCACAACTGGGGCACGGAGCACGCCGAGCGCTGGGTCTGGCTGGAGGGGACCGGGTTCGAGGGCTCGCCGGGCACCTACTTCGATGCCGGCGCCGCCCGGATCGGGCTGGGTTCGCGGACCACCCCCTGGCTCCCCTCGGGGATGCTGATGCTCGATGGGGAGGCGCACCGGCTCGGCGGCTTCGGCAAGATCCGCTCCGCTTCGATCGAGGAGTCGCCGACCGCCTGCTCCTTCGTCCTCCCGGGCAAGGACATCGTCGTCCGCGGCCGCGTCTCAGCCCCGCAGAAGGACTTCGTCGGCTGGGTCTACGCAGACCCCAAGGGCCCCGAGCACAACACGGTCAACTGCTCCGTCTCCGACCTCGAGCTGACCGTCGAGCAGCCGGCCCGCCCGGCCCGCAAGCTGACACTCCCCGCCGGCGCCGCCTACGAGCTGGGGATGCGGGAGACCGACCACGGCATCCCGGTTCAGCCGTACCCGGACGGGTAGGGCCTCCCTACTTCGCTACGCCACCGGTCTCTGTGTCACCACCACCCACCGCCTTGCCGTTGACGAACTTGCGGAAGGTCATCCAGCGGTCGTAGGCGCCCAGCGCCGAGGCGAGCCGGTCGCCGCGGATCTTCGTCACGCCGCCGGTGCCGTGGAGGCGCGCCCAGACGATCCGCGGCGAGGCGCCGCGCTTGGTGACGACGACCCGCCTCAGCCGTCCCTTCAGATAGCCGTCCAGCTTGGCGTTGATCTGCCGCCCTGAGAAGCGCAGCTTCCATCTGTGCAGCGGGCAGTGGTGGTCGTAGGGGTCGGGGACGCCGACCAGGTAGGGGATGGCGGGGCCGAAGAAGACGTTCTGAACGCTCTCGGTGTGCCCGCCCGAGCAGGCGGAGAAGAACGTCTGGGCGATCCTCCCCCTGTAGCGGACGACCTGGCCCCCGGTCGCGTTGGCGGCGCGGTTGGTGCGGACCGCCTCGCTGGCGATGCCCTCGTAGACCTGGCTGCGGGTGTCGTTGTAGAGGTCGAAGCCGTTGCCGTCGACCCGGGTTGCGAGCGCGTAGGAGCGCGCCGCGACGGCCTGGGCGCGCAGGGCGGCCATCGGCCAGGAGGCCGGCGACTCGTTGGGGATCACCCCCTTCACGTACTGGTCGACCGGGACCGCGTTGACCGCATTGAGGGAGCCGGCGTCGCTGCCGGTCGGCACCACCTCCAGGGCGCCGCGGTAGGCGGCTCCCTCGATCCTGACCCTGCCGTTGCCGGTGGCGCGCAGCTTGCGGCCGCAGCTGGCGAGCGCCCGTCCGCCGGCGCTGCGCAGCCGCAGGCTCGAACCGACCCGACGGGCCTCGTAGCTGCGCTCCCGGGCCAGCCTCTTCCCGCAGGCGCTGGTGGCGCCGCTGAAGCCGACATCCCCCCCGGAGATGTCGACCAGGACACGGACGAGGCGCGGCCCCGCCAGCTTGCCGATCTTGGTCCCCGAGTAGTAGTGGCGGAGGATGAAGCGGTAGCCCTTGCCGTGTTTGGCGTAGCCGAAGGCGCCGTACTGGCTCATCCCGACGCCGTGGCCGAAGCCGTGGCCCTTGACCACCCAGCTGACGCCGGCGCGGGCGGCGGGCGCCAGCGCGAGGACCGCAACGGCCGCCGCGAGGCAGGCTCGGATGAGCATCGGTCGACCGGGCATGTCTCGGTCAACAGGTTCGGCGTTTCGGAGTAGCGGCCTGCCGGTAGGCTGGGAGAAGCGAACCGAGAGGAGGCCAGAGGCCAGCATGGCGACGCAGACGGTCCAGGCAGTCGACCACAAGCTCCTCGCCGCCGGCGAGTGGATCGAGACCGGCGAGTGGGACGAGGTCCTCAGCCCCTACGACGGGGCCGTGGTCGGCCGGGTCGCCCGGGGCGACTCCGCCCTGGTCGACCGCGCCGCCACGGCGGGCCGGGAGGCCTTCGAGTCGGGCGGCTTCCCCCAGCACGCCCGCGCCGAGGTGCTCGACCGCGCCGCCGAGCTGGTCGGCGAGCGGATCGAGGACCTGGCGCTGACGATCGCCGCCGAGGCGGGCAAGCCGCTGAAGACGGCGAGGGTCGAGGCCGCCCGCTGCGTCGACACCCTCACCTTCTCCGCGGTCGAGGCGCGCAAGCTGAGCGGCGGCACCGTGCCGATGGAGGCCTCCGCGACCGGCGCCGGCAAGCTCGGCGTGATCCTGCGCGTCCCCTACGGCGTGGTCGGCGCGATCAGCCCCTTCAACTTCCCGCTCAACCTGGTCGCCCACAAGCTCGGGCCGGCGATCGCCGCCGGCAACGCGGTCGTCCTCAAGCCGGCCGGGCAGACGCCGGTCTCGGCGCTGAAGCTGGCCG
>VRUE01000011.1:0-17433 GCA_019456285.1 Solirubrobacterales bacterium
CTTACCTGTCGAAGCTGAGCGCGCAACCGTTGATGCAGTAGCGCTGGCCGGTCGGGCCCGGGCCGTCGTCGAAGACGTGCCCCAGGTGGGCGTCGCAGCGCTTGCAGACGACCTTGGTGCGCCGCGTGAAGAGGCTGTTGTCGGGGCGCAGCTCGACCTGCTCGAGGTTGACCGGCTCGGTGAAGCTCGGCCAGCCGGTGCCGGAGTCGAACTTGGTGTCCGAGGAGAACAGCTCGACGCCGCAGCACACGCAGCGGTACGTCCCCTCGCCCTTCTCGTCCCAGTGGGGGCCGGTGAAGGCGGGCTCGGTGCCGGCCTTGCGGGTCATCTCGTACTGCTCGGGCGTCAGCCGCTCGCGCCACTCGGCGTCTGACTTCTGAGCCTTCTCGGCCATCGACTAAGAGCCTATCCCGGTAGGGAGCCCTGCTGCCGGCGGACGCGGCGCGGCGCCCTCCTGAGAGGGGCCATACGATGCCGCTGTGCCCGAGGCCTTCTATCAGCGAGACGGCGACCGCTGCGCGGCGACCGAGCTGACCCGCGGCCCCTGGGACCCGGACGCCCAGCACGCCGGGCCGCCCGCCGCACTGCTGGGCCGCGAGATCGAGCGGCTGGAGGACGCCTCGGAGTTCCAGATCGGGCGCGTCACCATCGAGGTCCTGCGCCCGGTGCCGATCGGGCCGGTCCGCGTGGAGGCCAGGATCGCGCGGCCGGGGCGACGGGTGCAGATGATCGAGGCCTCGCTCGGCAACGACGACGGCGAGCTGATGCGGGCAACCGCCTGGCGGATTCGCACCGCGCCGGTCGAGCTGCCGCCCGGGGCGGCGTCAGAGCGGGAGCCGCCGCCCGGCCCGGACGAGGGTTTGAGCGCCGACTTCTTCCCGACCGGGCAGGAGGTCGGCTACCACACGGCGATGGAGTGGAAGTCGGTGGGCGGCGGCTTCCTCGAGCCCGGCCCGGCGACGGTCTGGATGCGGATGCGGAATCCCCTGGTCGCCGGGGAGGAGCCCTCGCCCCTGCAGCGGACCCTGGTCGCCGCCGACGTCGGCAACGGGATCAGCGCGGTCCTCGACTGGAGGCGCTACCTGTTCATCAACGTCGATCTCACGGTCCACCTCGAGCGGATGCCGGAGGGGGAGTGGGTCTGCGTCGACGCGGTCACCCTGCCGCAGCCGAACGGGGTCGGGACGGCGGAGTCGGTGCTCTTCGACCGACGGGGCCGGATCGGCCGCGCCGCGCAGACTCTGCTGGTCAGCGAGCGGTAGCCTGCCTCGCCGCTCAGATATCTCAGGCGGTGCGCAGCCCCCGGCCCCAGGCCGAGATCGCCAGGGCGATCGTCGCCGCCGCGGCCAGGGCGATCGCGGCTGAGAGCAGGAAGGCTCCCTCGTAGCCGCTGAGAGCGGCGGCGAACCCGGCCAGGGGCGCGCCGAGGCCCACGCCGACGTCGAAGAAGGCGGTGAGGGTGCCGAGCGCCGCGCCGCGCCGGTGCTCGGGGACGCGGCTGACGACGATCAGGGAGAGGGACGGGTAGAGGAGCGAGAAGGCGGCGCCCATCGCCAGCGCGCCGGCCAGAGCCACGGGCAGGCTGTGGGCGAGCGCGATCGTCGCCAGGCCGGCCGCCTCGACGACCGCCGCCGCCGCCGCGACGCGGGCCGGGCCGACGCGGTCCGGCAGATCGCCGCCGATCAGGCGGGTCAGCACGACCATCGTCGCGAAGGCGCCGAACACGGTCGCCCCGTGGCCGACCGCGCGGGCGTCGAGGTGCAGGACGACGAACGCCGCGACCGCGGCGTAGCCGACCGAGGCGAGGGCGAGGGCGGCGCCGGGGGCGATCGCCTCGGAGGCGATCAGCGGCTGGCGCTCGGTGTGCGCGACCGGGCGGAAGGGGTCGAGCAGGCGGAGCGCCACCATCGCCCCGAGCAGCGGCATCGCCGCCGCGAACAGCCAGACGAGCGTGTAGCCGGAGGCGTGCTGGAGCAGCTGGCCGATCAGCGGCCCGATGCTGAGGCCCGCCCAGACGGCGAGGCCGTAGAGGCCGATCACGCGGCCACGCCGCCCGGGCGGCGCCAGGTCGACGATCCAGGCCGAGCCGGCGGTGAACACCGTCCCCTCACCGGCGCCGAGCACCAGCCGGGCGACGATCAGCCCCGCCACCCCGAGCGGCAGCAGGTAGAGCAGCCCGGCGATCGCGACGAGCAGCGAGCCGAGCAGCACGGCCGGCTTGCGGCCGCGGCGGTCGGCGAGGCGGCCGGCGAAGGGGCGGAAGAGGATGCCGGTTACCGCGTAGGAGCCGATCACCACCCCGACCATGACGTCGCCGGCGCCGAGCGGGCCGCGCACGTAGAGCGGCAGCACGGGGAGCACCGCGCCGACCGCGAGCAGGGCGCAGAAGGTGACGATGAAGAGTCCCGCGAAGGCGGCGCCGGGCCGGGGGACGGGCGGCGGAGCTACAGCGGCTGTGGCGCTCACCGCAGCAGGCCGGCGAGGTCGTCGAGGATGTGGTCGGGCGGCGGTACGGCGCCCTCCGCCTCCTCGCGCGAGGTCGCCCCGCTCAGGACCAGGACCGTCTCCAGGCCCGCCCACCGACCGCCCTCCACGTCGGAGGAGACCCGGTCGCCGACCATCGCCACTCGCTCGGCGCCGGAGATCCGTTGGCGCGCCAGCTCGAACAGGTGGCGCTCCGGCTTGCCGCCGATCTCCGCGGTCGCGCCCGAGGCCGTCTCGACCGCGGCGAGGACCGCGCCGGTGCCGGGCCAGGCGCCGCCGGGCATCGGCAGGGTCGGGTCGCGGCTGGTCGCGAACAGCGCCGCGCCGCTCTGCAGCGCCCGCGTCGCCGTCAACAGCTCCTCGTAGTCGAAGCCGCGGTGGCCGGAGACGAGCACGACGGCGGCTTCCCGGCCGGCCTCGCCGTCCAGCAGCTCCAGCCCGGCCGCCTCCACCGCCTCCTTGAAGGCGGCGGCCCCGATCACGAAGGCGCCCCGGCCCGGCCCGGCCCGCTCGGCGGCCAGCCGGGCGGTCACCGCGGCGGCGGTCACGATCCGGTCGTCTGCAACCGCGATCCCCGCCTCCCGCAGCCGCTCCGCGTAAGAGGCCGCCGGCAGGGCCGGATTGTTGGTGACGAAGACGATCTCCTTGCCGGCGTCGAGCAGCGCCCGCAGCGCCTCGGCGCCCCCCGGCACGAGTTCCCGCCCCACCCAAACCACCCCGTCGAGGTCGATCAGAAAGCCGTCGAAGTCGTCGGCGAGCGCCATCCGGCGCAGGCTATTGCCTGGCCGGTTCGCTTCGAGACGACCGAGTGCTCGGTCGCGATAGCGTGCCGCCCGATGAGCAGCGCCGACGGACAGGTGGTGAGGGCGGCCGGGGTCTCGCGCCGCTACGGCGAGGGGGAGGCGGCGGTCGATGCGCTGGTCGGGATCAGCACCGAGTTCGAGCGCGGGCGGTTCACCGCGATCATGGGCCCCTCGGGGTCCGGCAAGTCGACCCTGCTGCACATCCTCGCCGGGCTCGACCAGCCCACATCCGGCACCGTGGTCCTCGACGGGGAGGAGATCACCGGCCTCGACGACGGCGAGCTGACCAAGCTGCGCCGCGACAAGCTCGGCTTCGTCTTCCAGTTCTTCAACCTGCTGCCCGTCCTCACCGCCGAGGAGAACCTGGTGCTGCCGCTCTCGATCGCCGGCCGCAAGCCCGACCGCGAGTGGCTGGAGCAGCTGATCCGCACGGTCGGCCTCGATGACCGCCGCACCCACCGGCCCTCGGAGCTCTCCGGCGGCCAGCAGCAGCGGGTGGCCATCGCCCGGGCGATGGTCTCCAAGCCGGCGGTCGTCTTCGCCGACGAGCCGACCGGCAACCTCGACTCGAAGGCGAGCGCCGACGTGCTGCGGCTGCTGCGGCAGGCGGTGGACGAGTTCGGCCAGACGGTGATCATGGTCACCCACGACCCGGCCGGCGCCGCCCACGCCGACCGGCTGATCACCCTCCGCGACGGCGGCCTCGTCCACGACGCCGTCCCCGGCTCGACGGACGAGGTGATCGAGCTGATGAAGCAGATTGACTAGCCTCGCCGTCAAGAGCCTCTGGGCGCGCAAGGTCCGCGCCCTGACGACGACGCTGGCGGTGGTGATCGGCGTCGCCTTCGTCGCCGGCACCTACATCCTCACCGACACCACCTTTGCCGCCTTCGACGAAATCTTCGAAGACTCGTTGGCGAAGACGAGTGTCGTGATCGGCGCCCGCGACGAGGTCGAGCAGGAAAGCGGCGAGGTGCCGAGCTTCGGCGCGGCAGTGCTGCACCGGGTGAAGCGGGTGCAGGGAGTGCGCGCGGCGGCCGGGATCATCAACACGCCGGGCGGTTTCTTCGATTCCCGGGGCAAGCCGATCGGCTCGAGATTCGCCCCCAAGCTGATCGGCTCGAACCGCCCGCCGGCGCTCGAGTCGATCACCTACATCGAAGGCCACAAGCCGCGGGACGCATCGCAGGCCTCGATCGACGAAGGTGCCGCCGAGGAGGCAGGCCTGGAGCTCGGCGACACGATCAGGCTGGCCTCGGTCGAGCGGGCCAAGAGCTTTCGTCTGGTGGGCATCGTCAGGCTCGGGGACGCGTCCTTCGGCGGCGCCAGCATCGCCGGCCTGACCCTGTCCGAGGCGCAGCGGATCACCGGCAAGGAGGGCGAATTCGACCAGATCTGGGTGGCAGCGCTCGACGGCGTCTCCGGTGCGGAGCTGAAGCGCCGCGTCGAGCGCGTCGCGCCGCCCGGCCTGCTGGTCGAGACCGCCGAGCAGAACGCCGAGCGCAACTCGAACCAGATCCGCGACAACCTCGGCTTCCTGCGCATCGCCCTGCTGGTCTTCGCCTTCGTCGCCCTCCTCGTCGGCGCCTTCCTGATCTTCAACACCTTCTCGATCACGGTCGCCCAGCGGGTCAGCGAGTTCGGGATGCTGCGAACGCTGGGCGCCGGCCGTGGGCAGATCCTCACCTCGGTCGTGGTCGAGGCGCTGCTGGTCGGGCTGATCGGGGCGCTGCTGGGCCTGGCCTGCGGCTTCGCGATCGCCAAGGGGCTGAACGCGCTCTTCGTCGCGGTCGGGATCGACCTGCCGACCACCAGCCTGGTGCTGAAGACCCGCACCGTCGTCGTCGCGCTGGCGATCGGGATCGGGGTGACGCTGGTCTCCTCCTTCGTGCCGGCGCTGCGCTCGACCCGGGTGCCGCCGATCGCCGCCCTGCAGGCGCTCGAGGTCCCGCGCAGCCGCCGCCGCGGGATCGCCTACGCGGCGCTCGCCTCGCTGCTCAGCGTCGCCGGCCTGGCGATGGTCCTGGTCGGCCTCTTCGGCGGCGCCAACTCCGGCGCCGCCGCGGGCCTGATGGGCGGCGGCACGGTGGCCGTCATCCTCGGCGTCTCCCTCTTCAGCCCCCGTCTCGTCCGCCCGCTCGCCTCGCTCGCCGGCCTGCCGTTGCAGCGCCTGCGCGGGCTGACCGGCCGCCTCGCCCGCGAGAACACCCAGCGCAACCCGTCCCGCACCGCGGTCACCGCGACGGCGCTGATGATCGGCCTCGCCCTGGTCGCCTTCGTCACCGTCTTTGCCGCCGGGATCAAGGGCTCGATCGCCACCGCTGTCGACGACAGCTTCCAGGGCGAGCTGGTGCTGCGGAACAGCAACGGCTTCTCACCGATCTCGCCCGGCGCCGCCGCGGCTGCCCGCGAGGCGCCCGGGGTCGAGATCGTCTCGACCCTGCGCGCCACCCAGGCGAAGCTGCTCGGCGGGGACGGGGGCAAGCCGCGCGTCTCGGCGCTCGACCGCGACGCCGGCTCGGTTCTCACGATCGACTGGACCGAGGGCGGGCCCGAGACCCTGCGCAACTTCGCCGACCGCGAGGTGATCCTCGACAAGTCCTTCGCCGACGGCAACGGGTTCGAGCTCGGCGACCGGGTCCGCTTCCTCACCCAGATCGGCAGGCGGCCCAGCCTCAGGGTGGTCGGCGAGTTCGAGGACAAGGCCGACCTGCTCGGCAGCGCCGTGGTGACGCACGGCGTGATGGCGCGCCAGTTCGACCAGCGCGACGACCTGCTCGACTTCGTCAAGCTGGCGCCGGGGGCGAGCATCGACGCCGTCCAGGCCCGCCTCACCAGGGTCATCGATCGCGACTTCCCGACCGCGGAGGTGATGAACCAGGAGGAGCTGAAGCAGAGCCAGGAGGACCAGGTCAACCAGCTGCTCGGCCTGATCTACGCGCTGCTGGCCCTGGCGATCCTAGTCTCGCTGTTCGGGATCGCCAACACGCTGGCGCTCTCGATCCACGAGCGGACCCGCGAGATCGGGATGCTGCGGGCGATCGGCATGTCGCGGCGCCAGGTGCGGACGATGGTTCGCTACGAGGCGGTGATCACGGCGTTGATCGGCGCCATCCTCGGGATGGTGCTGGGGGTGGTCTTCGCGGCGCTGATCGCGCAGCCGCTCAAGGACGACGGCTTCACCCTCTCCTACCCGGTCGTGACGCTGATCATGCTGCTCGTCTTCGCGGCGGTCGCCGGCGTCGTCGCCGCGATCGGCCCGGCCCGCCGTGCCTCGCGCCTGGACGTGCTGGACGCCCTCCACTACGAGTAGCGCGGTCAGCGAGGGGAGGCGAGGCCCATGCGCAGCGCCCCGGCGACCTCGAGCATCGCGGCGCGGGCGCTGCGGCTGATCGCGGTCAGGTTGGCGAAGCCGTGGACCAGGCCCGGGTGGCGGCGCAGGGCGACGTGGACGCCGGCGGCGCGCATCCGCTCGGCGTAGGCCTCGCCCTCGTCGCGCAGCGGATCGAAGCCGGCGGTGGCGACGTACGCGGGAGGCAGGCCGGAGAGGTCGTTGGCGCGCAGCATGGAGACGCGAGGGTCCTCGGCCGGAGAGGCATCCGGCAGGTAATGGCCCTCGAACCAGTCCATGTCGGCGGCGGTGAGCAGGAAATGCTCGGCGAAGAGGCGGCGCGAGGGCTGTTTCCCGACCGCATCGGTGACCGGGTAGAGCAGCATCTGCATCGCCGGCCGGGGACCGTCGCTGTCGCGCGCCAGGAGGCTGACCGCCGCCGCCAGGTTGCCGCCGGCGCTGTCGCCGCAGACCGCGATCCGCGCCGGGTCGGCGCCGAGCTCCGCCGCCTGCTCGGCCGCCCAGCCGAACGCGGCGAAGGCATCCTCGACAGCGGCCGGGAAGGGGTGCTCGGGCGCGAGGCGGTAGTCGACCGAGAGGATCGGCGCAGCGGTGTCGGCGGCGAGGAGACGGCAGATCCCGTCGTGTGTGTCGAGGTCGCCGATCACCCAGCCGCCGCCATGGAAGTAGACGATCAGGGGCTGCGGGTCCGGCTCTGCGCCGGGCGGGACGTAGAGCCGCGCCGGGATCGTCCCTGTCGGCCCGGGGATCTCCAGGCCGTCGACCCGCGACATCGGCCTCTTCGGCCCCGCGGTCACCGCCGTGCCGGCCCGGTTCTGCGCCCGCGCCTCTTCCGGCGGGAGCCCCCCGGTGACCGACTCGGCGCCGGCAAGCGCCGCCAGCCGCAGCAGCACGTGGATGTCGCTTGCCAGCTCCAGCCCGGCGATCCGCGGCGGCGCCCCGGCGGCCAGCCGTTGCAGCCCCGGCGGCAGCCCACACGCGAACCGCAAAACCCAGTGCTCCACACGAGGGGAGAGGCGGGGGAGGTCAGCCACGACCGCGCCAGGCTATGTCATGTCATCGGCGGCTGGGGGGAGAGTTTCCGCCGCTGGCGACTTGTACCGGCATGAGACCACGAGCGATCTTCCTCAGCTGCATGGTGTTCGCGGCGCTCGCGCTCGGTGGCGCGGCGGCGAACCGCGGCGCGGCGGCGGCGGCCGGGGTCGAGCCGGTCGAGGGGGTAGCGTCGGCCTCGCGGGCCGGTCGATCGATTCGAGTCCGCTGTGGGCGGCCGCCCACCTTACGCCTGACCCGCTTCGAGGACGGGTCCGCTCGCCTCGAGTGCGCCGGCCGCGTTCTCGTCCGCGTTGCGGTTCCCGGTTGAGCGAGTGATCCGAAGTCTTGACTACTAATCCATATTTCGAATAGGGTGCGCTTCGGTGGCGCCTGGCTCTCTCATTCGCATCGCACGGACGATGGGGGTCGCGGTTGTTCTTGCCGCTGCGCTTTTTTCTGTCGCCACCGCTAGCGTCAGCGAGGAACGCAAGCTGGCCCAGGCTGAGGCGGACTTCGACGCCGCCAATGCCAGGGTCGCCGAACTCGAAGGCCAGCTGGCCGGGCTTGAGGAGACGGTCTCGGCGGCGGAGCGGCAGGCGACCAGGTTGACCGCCATCGCCGACGACGCGGAAGCAAAGGCCGAAGATCTCGCGGACGCGATGAGCGCGAGGCGAGGCGAGGCCGCGGCCACGGTCCGCGACGCGGAGGCCGAGCATCGGCAGGAGGTCGACGACTGGCGCACCCAGCGGGGCTGGGCGTTGGCCGGAGCCGTGTTCCTGTTCCTGCTCGCCCTCGCGAGCGCACTTTGGCCGACGCTCATTGCCTGGCCGCCCTTGACCCGGGTGCTCGAGCAGTCGCGCTGGCGGCCGGCTACAGCAGTTGTCTTGGCGGTGCTGGTGGGGTTGGCGATGCTCGCAGGCTCGAGCACGGGCGTGGTACTGGTCGGAGGAGCGCTGGTCGGGGCGAGCGTCGCCGCGGGCATCGTTCTCCTCCTTGCCGGCAGGGCCCGGAGCAGGGAGGTGGCTGGAGAGCGGCCTTCGGGACAGAGCCCTGAGGCCTTGAGGCGAGCGAGGATCGGCTTCGGGGCGCTGGCAGGGGTGGGGGCGGCTGTCCTTCTCGTGCTTGCGGTCGCCCTCGAGAAGCCGGCCGCGCCTGCTCTGCCCGAGGAAACCTTGGCGTTGGCCAGCGCCGGTGATCCGCTTGACAACCCGACCCCTGAGCTGAGAGCGCTCCAAGACGCCGCCGATCTGCGGCGGGGTCGGGCCGACGCCGCCGCAGATCGGCGGACGGAAAGCCTGGACCGCATGAGTGCAGTCGAAGACCGGCTCCGCGATGCTCGCGCCGCCGCTAGGGGCGCACAGCGCCGTGTCGATCGATGGATCGCGGCCCTCTCCGAGCCCGATCCCGGGTCTGAACCCCCTCCACCATCGGAACCACCGGACGGATCCCCGTCTTCCGACGAATGTGATCCGAACTACAGCGGCTGCGTGCCTCCCTATCCCCCCGACCTAGACTGCGCCGACATCGGCGGGCCGGTGGAGGTCTACGGCTCCGATCCGCACGGCCTCGATGCCGACGGCGACGGAGTCGGCTGCGAGTCCTGACGCAGGCGGTCCGCCGACTCTCCATCTGTCCCGGATCTGAAGGTGATCGCACACGCCGGGCGCGGTTGTGCCGCGTACCTTGCGGGGAGAGGCGCGATGGAGGCTACGGCTACAACCGCTCCGCGGCCGGCTGCCCGACCGGCCGAGCGACGGCTCTCGCCCGACCGCTTCCTGCCGGAGCGCTTCCTCGACAACCCACCCGGCACCTACCTTGGATCCCCTTTGGCGGCGGCGTCCGCCGCTGCCTTGGTGTCTCCTTCGCCCAGTTCGAGATGGCCGTGGTCCTCAAAGAGCTGGTCCAGCGCCACCGGCTCCGCCCCGCCAACCCCAAGCCCGAGCGGGTCTTCCGCCGGGCGATCACCGAGACCCCGCGCCACGACGCCGAGGTGATCCTCGGCTAGTAGATATCGGAAGTGTTATATCTGCTGGATGGCCGATACCACCAGAGCCGTGCGTTGCGGGTCGCTGATCAGAGAGGCGCGCCACCGTCACGGCTTGGACCAGGTTGAGCTGGCCAAGCGCCTAGGCACGAGCCAGCCGGCGATCAGCCGCATCGAGCGCGACAAGGTCTCGCCGACCGTCGAGACTCTCGAGCGGATTTTGAACGCGATGGGTGAGGCGCTCCACGTTTCTACCTTGGCCCTCGACGGGCCGGCGCCGGGGGGCAGCAACCAGTCGATCGCCGAGCTGCGGGCCGATTACCGGCTGAGTGCCGAGGAGCGGTTGGCACAGGCGGCACAGTTGAGCGAAATCGCGACCGAGCTGGCCGCCGGGACGGAACGCTGATGGGCCCGAGCCGAGCTGTAGCCACCGCGGCGGCGAGGTAGTTCTCAGCTGATCGATCAGGCGGGCTTCGGCCCAGCGAACGCCGGATCGGCCGCGGCGACGAGATCGCCTTGGCTGATCAGCCGCAGCCGGTGTTGTTGCCGCAGGACGAGCAGGTGTAGCAGGAGCCCGTGCGCTGCATTATGCCTCCGCACTGCTCGCAGGCGGGGCCGAGGTCCAGGCCGGACATCTTGGCCGGGACGACCGGTGGGGCGTCGGTGAAGGCGGCTGCGGCGGGGACGGCCTTGCCGCCCGGCTCGGAGTGGCCGTTGCCGCCGTTGCCCGGCTTGACCTCGCCGCCGGTGCTGATGCCGAGCCCGAGCTGGGTCGTCTCCGCCTCGCGCTTCGCCCGCACCTCGGTGGTGAGGATGCCGAGGTCCTCCAGCGTCTCGGTGTCCTCGATGAAGCGGCTCGCCAGCCAGCGCATGATGTAGTCGGGCAGCGATTTGGCGAAGGGGATCTCGGGGTTGCCGGTGATCCCCTCCGGCTCGAAGCGCATGTAGCTGAACTTGCGCACGAAGACCTCGAGCGGGACGCCGTACTGGAGGCCGATCGAGATCGCCGTCGCGAAAGCGTTCATCAGCCCCCGCATCGTCGAGCCCTCCTTGCCGATGTCGGTGAGGAAGATCTCCCCGACCGAGCCGTCCTCGTACTTGCCGGCCGTGATGTAGCCCTCGTGGCCGGCGATCGAGAACTTGTGGGTGAGCGACTCGCGCTCGCGCGGCATCCTCTTGCGCACCGGGCCGACGGGGGCCTCCGCGGCGGCCTCGGCCTCCTTCTCCCTCTGCGCGTCCGTGCGCAGCGCCTGGGCGGTCTTCGAGCCGTCGCGGTAGATCGCCAGCGCCTTCAGCCCGCCCTTCCAGCCGCGCCCGTATGCGTCGGCGATGTCCTCGACCGTCGCCGACTCCGGCAGGTTGACCGTCTTCGAGATCGCGCCGGAGATGAACGGCTGGGTCGCGGCCATCATGTCGATGTGGCCGGTGTGGGAGATCGCCCGCTCGCCGACCGCGACGTCGAAGACCGGCAGGTGCTCGTCCTTGAGGCCGGGCGCCCCGACGATCGTGCTCTGCGCGGCGATGTGGGCGTCGATCTGGTCGATCTCGGCCTCGGAGTAGCCCAGCGTGCGCAGCGCCAGCGGAATCGAGCGGTTGACGATCGTCATCTGGCCGCCGCCGACCAGCTCCTTGAACTTGACCAGGGAGAAGTCGGGCTCGATCCCGGTCGTGTCGCAGTCCATCAAAAAACTGATCGTTCCGGTTGGGGCAAGCACCGTTGCCTGCGCGTTGCGGTAGCCGTGCTCCTCGCCCAGCTCGACCGCCTCGTCCCAGGCCCGCCGCGCCGCCTCGAGCAGGTCGGACTTGATCCCGCCCGGGTCGATGTCGTAGGCGGCGTCGCGGTGCATCTGCATCACCCTGTTGTGGGGCTCGTGGTTCTCCTCGTAGCCCTCGTATGGACCGAGGACGCTGGCGATCTCCGCCGACTTGCGGTAGGCGCGGCCGGTCATCAGCCCGGTGATCGCCGCCGCCACGTTGCGACCCTCGTCGGAGTCGTAGGGCACGCCGTCAGCCATCAGCAGCGCCCCCAGATTCGCGAACCCGAGCCCGATCTGGCGGAATCTCCGCGCGTTCTCGCCGATTAGCTCCGTCGGGTAGCTGGAGGGGCCGACGATGATCTCCTGCGCGAGGAAGACGATGTCGACCGCGTGCAGGAAGCCCTCGATCTCGAAGCTGCCATCCTCGCGGCGGAACTTCATCAGGTTGAGCGAGGCCAGGTTGCAAGCGGAGTCGTCGATGCTCAGGTACTCCGAGCACGGATTTGAGGTCGTGATCGGACCTGTATTGGGATCCGTGTGCCAGCGCTGGATGGTGCTGTCGTACTGGACGCCTGGATCCGCGCATTCCCAGGCGGCTTCGGCGATCTGACGGAGCAGGCCGTGCGCGTCCACCGTCTCGACCACCTCGCCGGTCGTGCGGGCGGTCAGCTCCCACTGCTCCCCTCTCTCGACCGCCTCCATGAGCTCGTCGGTGACCCGCACCGAGTTGTTGGCGTTCTGGTACTGGATCGAGGTGAACCCCTCGCCGTCGATCGACATGTCGAAGCCGGCGTCGCGCAGTGCCGCCGCCTTCTTCTCCTCTTTGGCCTTGCACCAGATGAAGTCCTCGATGTCGGGGTGATCGCAGTTGAGGACCACCATCTTCGCGGCGCGGCGTGTCTTCCCACCGCTCTTGATCGTTCCCGCCCAGGCGTCGGCGCCGCGCATGAAGCTGACCGGGCCGGAGGCGAGCCCGCCCTTCGAGAGCGGCTCCTTGGAGCTGCGGATCTTCGAGAGGTTGACCCCGGAGCCGGAGCCTCCGCGGAAGATCAGCCCCTCCTTGGTGTTCCAGTCGAGGATCGACTCCATCGTGTCCTCCACGGACAGCAAGAAGCATGCGCTGCACTGCGGGCGCTCCTCGAAGCCGACGTTGAACCAGACCGGGGAGTTGAAGGCCGCCTTCTGGTTGAGCAGGATCGAGGTCAGCTCCGCCTCGAAGGCGTCGCCGTCCTCGGCGCCGGCGAAGTAGCCGCCCTCGCGCCCCCACTTGGAGATCGTCCCCGCGACCCGCCCGATCATCTCCTTGACCGAGCGCTCGCGCTTCTCGCTGCCGAGCTGCCCGCGGAAGTACTTCTGGGCGACGATGTTGGTCGCGTTCTGCGACCAGCTCTTCGGGAACTCGACCCCGCGCTGCTCGAAGACGGGGCTCTCGGGATCGCCGATCACCGCATCGCGCGTCTCCCACTCGACCTGGTCGAAGGGATGGGTCCCGGCAGAGGAAAATCGCCGCTCGACGGCAAGGCCCTGAAGGCCGGTTGGCTTGGTGCTGGTGGCGGTCTTGGACATCGACTGGCTCCTCTCACAGCGGCTTTCGGGGGGAACTACGCAGGATCGTCAATGAGTCGGACAGACGTGGCGCCGATCCCGTAATCACCGGGGACCAAATGGAGCGACAGTTGCTCGACACATGGTGCCAACTCCGCAAACTCGGCACAACCCGCCGCCGCGGGGCTATTTTGTGTAGATGCCCGCTCAGGTCTACGCCGGCAAGAAGTGCGTCTGCCAGTTGCGCAAGGGGATCTGCGACCAGTCCTGCGTGCGCGACATGCTGGAGACCCCCTTCTACATCGCCTGTCTGAAGCCGAAGGGACGGCGCTGCCTGGTGGTCGGCGGCGGCGACATCGGCCTGGGGAAGGTCGAGGGGCTGCTTGCCTGCGATGCCGACGTGACGCTGGTCGCGCCGGTCGCCCACCCGGCGCTGGAGGAGCTGGCGGCGGAGGGGTCGATCCGCTGGGAGCGGCGCCCCTACGCCGGCGCGGCCGACCTGGAGGGCGCCCTCATGGTCATCGCCGCCACCGACGACAGCGAGGTCAACATCGGCGTCTCCGACGACGCCGAGCGGCGGGCGATGCTGGTCAACGTCGTCGACGTGCCGTCGCTCTGCAACTTCATCCTGCCGGCGATCGTCCGCAGCGGCCCGCTGGCGATCGCGATCTCCACCGCGGGCGCCTCCCCCGCCCTGGCGAAGCGGATGAAGCGGGAGGTCTCGGAGCTGTTCGGCGAGGAGTACGCGCGGCTGGCGGTGATCCTCAACGACGCCCGCGGCTGGGCGAAGTCGACCCTGCCCACCTACCAGGACCGCAAGGAGTTCTTCGAAGGGATCGTCAATGGCGACCCCGACCCGGTGGCGCTGATCCGCGAGAGCCGCGAGATCGAGCTGCTGGCGCTGATCGAGGCCGCCAAGGAGCGCGCGGCCGCAGCGCTCTGAGCGCCCCCCGGCGGAAGGCCGTTCAGATCACTGATTCCAATTTCCGCACCCACGGATGACGCGCCTGGCGCGGCGCAGGATCGGCACGCACGCCCTCGCGCGTAGCGTTGCTACGCGCCGCGGCCGCGCGCACCGCCCCGCTTGGCCAGTCGCGCCCCCGCGGGCACGTTAATTGGGAATCAGTGATCTCAGGCGGCTGGGAGCGCGAAGAAGGCGACCGCGGTGAAGTGCGCCGCGGCGGCGAGGATCACGAAGAGGTGGAAGACCTCGTGGTAGCCGAAGACGCGGGGGTTGGGGTCGGGCCGCTGGGTCGCGTAGACGACCGCGCCGACCGTGTAGAGGAGGCCGCCGACGGCGACAAGCAGCGTCCCGGCCACTCCCATCTCGCCCCACAGCCCCGGGAAGGCGATCGCCGCGACCCAGCCGAGCGAGACGTAGATCAGCGCCGCCACCCATTTCGGGTGCTCGCTCCAGACCATCTCCACGGCCGCGCCGGCGATCGCGCCGATCCAGACGACGGCGAGGATCGCATCGGCGAGGGGGCCGTTGAGGACCAGCAGCGCGAACGGCGTGTAGGTACCGGCGATAAAGAAGAAGATCATCGAGTGATCGAGCCGCCGCATCCAGCGGCGGATGTGGGGCCGCCTCCAGTTGACGCGGTGGTAGAGCGCGCTGGTGCCGAGCAGGGCTGAGAGGCTGACCGCGTAGATCGCGACCGCCAGCGTCGCCCTCGGGGTCTCGGCGGCGTAGATCAGCGCCGCGCCGAGGAAGAGGGAGACGAAGAAGGCCCACTCGTGCGAGACTCCGCGCAGCCGCGGCTTGACCGCCGCGATCGCCTCGGTCGCGGCCTCCTTGGTCGCCATCGCCCGCTCGCCGACGGCGTCACGCGCCGCCGTCGCCCGCTCGCCCATTCGCTCTGCGCCCCCGCGCAGCTCATTCATGCTTCCGAAGGTTAGTGGCTACTCAGGGTGAGGCGCAGGCCCTCTTCGAGGTCGGTCTTCGCGCTCCAGCCCAGCTCCCGCTCCGCCCGCCCCGGGTCGATCGAGATCCGTTGCACCTCGCCGGTGCGGGGAGGGACGAGCTCGGGCTCGAATCCGTCGGCCCCGTCCAGCTCGCCGAGCAGCCTGGCCAGCTCCAGCACGTCGGTCTCGCGGCCGCTGCCGATGTTGACCGGGCCGCCCACCTCGGCCTCGGCCGCGGCCAGCGCCGCCGCCACCACGTCGCCCACATATATGTAGTCGCGGGTCTGCTTGCCGTCGCCGAACACGGTCGGCCGCCCCCCGGCGCGCAGCCGGCCGCAGAAGATCGCGATCACCCCCGCCTCGCCGAGCGGATCCTGGCGCGGCCCATAGACGTTGCCTAGCCGTAGGCTGACGCCGGACAGCCCGTAGAGCCGCTCGTACAGCGCCAGGTACTCCTCGGCGGCGAACTTGCTCTGGCCGTAGGGGGAGAGGGGCGCGATCGGCGCCTTCTCGTCCAGCGGCAGCTCCTGCCCCTCGCCCTCGCCGTAGATCGCCCCGCCGGTCGAGGTGAACACGGTCCGACGCGCGCCGGCCCGCCGCGCCGCCTCCAGCACGCTCGCGGTCCCGCCGACGTTGATCGAGGCGTCGAAGGCCGGGTCGGCGACCGACCTGCGGACGTCGATCTGCGCCGCCAGGTGGAAGACCACCTCCGGCCGCGCCTCCGCGGCCAACTCGGCCAGGGCGCCGCCGTCGCGGATGTCCAGCTCAACCAGCCTCACCCCCGCTTCGAGCGCGTCGTCGAGGTTCTCGCGCCGGCCCGTCGAGAGGTCGTCGACGACCGTCACCTCGTCGCCGCGGGCGAGTAGAGCATCGACCAGGTTGGAGCCGATGAACCCCCCACCGCCTGTTACCAAGCACTCCATAAGCGCGCCGATCCTACGGGGATCGGCGCATGCTCGGCCCGGCAGGCGCCGCCGAGAGCCCCTGCTACCCTCGCCGACCCATGCGGCTCATCGTCACCGAGAAGAACAACAGCGCCAAGAAGATCGCCGAGATCCTCGGCGGCAGCCCGGCCACCGACAAGGCCTTCAAGGTCCCCTACTACACCTGGACCGACGGCGACGGCGAGCAGATGACGATCGGCCTCAAGGGCCACGTGCTCGACCCGGCCTTCCCCGAGGGCTACTCGAACTGGCAGAAGACCGACCTGCACGACCTGATCGACGCCGAGCTGATCAAGGAGCCGACCGACAAAAATGTCGTCAAGGCGATCAAAAAGGTCGCCAAAGAGGCCGACGAGCTGGTGATCGCCACCGACTTCGACCGCGAGGGCGAGCTGATCGGCCTCGAGGCGCTGGAAGAGATGCTCGACGCCAACCCCGCGCTCGGCTCCCGCGAGGGGACGCAGGACGGCACCCTGCGGATCAAGCGGGCCCGCTACTCGGCCCTCACCAGGGAGGAGATCGAGGCCGCCTTCTCCAACCTCGACGAGCTCTCCTACCCGCTCGCCAACGCCGGGGCCGCGCGCCAGGACATCGACCTGCTCTGGGGGGCGACGCTGACCCGCGCCGTCTCCCTCGCCACCCGCCGCTTCGGCTCCAACTTCCTCTCGGTCGGCCGCGTGCAGAGCCCCACCCTCGGCCTGATCGTCGAGCGCGAGATGGAGCGGCGCGCCCACGTCGTCAAGCCCTTCTGGGAGTTGTTCGCCGGGTTCCAGCACGCCGACGGCAGCTTCGAGACCCACCACGCGACCGACAAGTTCTGGGACAGGGCGGAGGCCGACGCGGCGCTGGCCGGCACCGTCCCTCCGGGCACCGTCAAGTCCGTCACCTCCCGCAAGAACACCCGCAAGCCGCCGATCCCCTACAACACGACGGCCTTCATCACCGACGCCTCCAGCCGCCTCGGCATCACCCCGGCCAGCGCGATGCGGATCGCCGAGGCCCTCTACATGGACGGCTTCATCTCCTACCCGCGCACCGACAACACCGTCTACCCGGCCTCGCTGCCGGTCCGCGAGCTGGTCGCCTCGCTGGTCCGCGTCAAGGAGTTCTCGGCCGCTGCCGGCCTGCTCGACGGCGAGCTGAAAGCCACCCGCGGCAAGAAAAAGACGACCGACCACCCGCCGATCTACCCGACCCAGGCGATCCACCCCGGCGCCCTGGAGGGCCCCAAGCGCCGCGTCTACGAGCTGGTCGTGCGTCGCTTCCTCGCCACCTTCAGCCCGCCGATGATCACCGAGTCGACCCGGGCCGACATCGAGGCCGGCTCGGAGATCTACTTCGTGCGCGGCTCGGTCGTCGTCGACCCCGGCTACGCCGGCATTTACACCTACGCTCGCTCCCCCGACGAGGAGATCCCGAAGCTGGAGGCGGGGCAGAGCCTCGACCTCGACGGTGAGCCCTGGATCGTCGACAAGGAGACGCAGCCGCCGTCGCGCCTCTCCCAGGGCAAGTTGATCGAGATGATGGAGGAGCGCGGCCTCGGCACCAAGGCGACCCGGGCCGAGACCATCCAGAAGCTGTACGACCGCGGCTACGTCTACGGCAACCCGCCGGTTCCCTCGGA
>VRUE01000011.1:17533-23363 GCA_019456285.1 Solirubrobacterales bacterium
GAGCCGCGAGGACCTGGCCAAGGTCGTCTGGGCCGGGATGGACCAGGACCGCATCCTCGGCCCCTGCAAGGTCTGCGAAGAGGCCGGCCGCGCCAAGGAGGACGGATCGCCCCACATGCTGCGGATCATCCGCGCGAAAAAATCGGGCAAACGGTTCGTCGGCTGCTCGGGCTGGAGCGCCGACGACCCCGACTCCTGCGATCAGACATTCCCGCTGCCCCAGCGCGGCGACGTCTTCCGGCTGGAGGAGCGCTGCTCGGTCTGCGGCCAGACGCCGCGGCTGAAAGTCGTCCCCTTCCGCGGCCGCCCCTGGAACCTCTGCCTCAACGACGACTGCGAGTCGATGGCGGAGATGAAGAGACGCCGCGCCGAGCGCCAAGCCGCCAAAGCGGCGAAAGGGGCGATGGCGGAGAAGCCGTCGCCGGACGGGGCCTCGACCGCGACCCGCAAGAGGAAACGGGCGAAAACGACCGCCAAATGACGTGACCCAGGCGTCGCCAGGCAAGGACGCAGGGAGCCCGAATAGCAGCGCTATTTGGGCGACTGAGGACGCTGCACGGCGGCGATCCGGGGCCGTCATTTGATGTTCGTCTCGCTGGAGGGGATCGACGGCTCAGGCAAGAGCACCCAGGCGCGGCTGCTGGCCGAGGCGCTCGGCCCCGAGACGCTGCTGATCCGCGAGCCGGGTGGGACCGGCGCCGCGGAGCGCATCCGCGAGCTGCTCGCCGAGCCGGCGCTGGAGCTGGACCCGCTCGCCGAGCTGCTGCTCTTCCTGGCGGCTCGGGCCGACCTCACCGCCCGCGTCATCCGCCCGGCGCTTGACGCCGGCCGTGATGTCGTCAGCGACCGCTTCGCCGACTCCAGCGTCGCCTACCAGGGGGCGGCGCGCGGGTTGGGGGTGGGGGAGGTCATCTCGCTCACCGGCTCCGCCACCGAGGGCCTCTGGCCGGACCTCACCGTGCTGCTGCGGGTCGACCCCGAGGTCGGCATGGATCGCGCCGACGGCGACGACCGCTTCGAGTCCGAGGGGCTGGAGCTCCAGCGCGCCGTCGCGCAGGCTTACGAGGAGATCGCCAAGATCGCCTCCGACCGGGTCGTCGTCGTCGACGGCGAAGGCACGGTCGAGGAGGTCCACGAGCGAGTCATGGAGGCGGTTCGTTCTCGCTAGGGCTCGATGACGGCCGTATTGGACGACAGCACCACGCATCAGCCGCGGGCGCGGATGGCGCTGGGCGCGGCGCTGGCGTCGGGGCCGTCGCATGCGTATCTGTTCCGCGGACCACGAGGGGCGGGCAAGCGGGCCGTGGCGCGCGCCTTCGCGGCGGAGATCCTCGCGGGCTCAGCCGAGAACGCAGAGGACGCCCGCCGCCGCGCCCTGCTCGACCCCTCGCCGCACCCCGATCTGGTCTGGCTTGCCCCGAGCGGCGCCCAGCACCTGGTCGAGGAGGTCCGCGAGCGGGTGATCCGCGCTGCCGTCTACCGGCCCTTCGAGGGCGGCAAGCGCGTCTTCGTCATCGAGGCGGCCGAGGCGATGCGCGACGAGAGCCAGAACGCCCTGCTGAAGACGCTGGAGGAGCCGCCCGAGTTCGTCCACCTGATCCTGCTCAGTTCCGAGCCCGAGGCCCTGCTGGAGACGGTCGTCTCCCGCTGCCAGCCAATCGAGTTCGCGCCGCTTCCCGCCGCAGCGCTCGAAGCAGCCCTCGCCGGCGATGCCGCACCCGAAGAGATCGCCGCCGCGGCCCGCCTTTCAGCCGGCGACCTCGACCGTGCCCGCCTCCTCCTCGGCGAGCGAGGCCGCCAGCTCCGCACCATGGCCGACCGGTGCGCCACGGCTGCGCTCGGTCCCGGAGCGCTTCAGCGGGCAGAGGCAGTCGGGCCCCCGACTGCCCTCCCGGCATCTGGGACCGTCGCCCCGTGGCGCCCCCTCCTCGAAGCCGCCGAAGCGGCAGGCGACGACGCCGAGGCCGCGATCCGCGAGGCGCTGGAGGAGGAGTCCTCGGCCGGGATCAAACGCTCCGCCCGTGACATCACCGACCAGGTGAGGCGCACCGCTCGCCGCCGCCGCACCGAGATCCTCGACCTCGGCCTGGGGCTCACCGCCGCCTGGTTCCGCGACCTCGTCGCAATCGCCTCCGGAGCCGCCGACGTCGCCTTCAACCGAGACCGCCTGGCCAGGCTCCAATCCCAAGCCTCGGCCCTGGACCCGGCTCGAGCCCGCCGCGCCGCCGAGCTGGTCCAGGACACCCGCCGCCGCCTCGACCTCAACGTCTCCGAGGAGCTGGCCCTCGAATCGCTCTTCTACCGTTTGGAGCGCGAGCTGGGGGGTGAGTGAGGTTTTCCACCCATATCGGGGGCAAATCTCACCCACCCCCCCTTGCCCGGTCGCGCTCGGAGCGCTCGGCGGCAGCGTCGTCCCCGTTGCGCTCCGCCGCCTGCTCGCGGGCCTTCTCCAGGGCCTGCTCCTGGGCGAGGCGGGTTATCTGGGCCGCCTGTCGGGACATGATCACGCTGAAGTTGAGCGCCAGGCCGAGCAGCAGCAGGAGGACGATCGAGAAGAGGGCTACGTTGGTGTCGCGGACGCCCATCGTGTCGGCGACGATGCCCAGCAGCCCCGGGAAGGCGGCGCCGGCCAGCATCCCCAGGCCGGCGACGAACCAGACGACGCTGTAGCGCTCCTGCAGGCGGTCGCGGCGGATCAGCTCGAGGATCATCGCCATGAAGACGATCGCGATCGCCGCCGCCAGGATCCGCGTCTGCGAGGTCAGGTGGACGGTTGGGTCCTGCGCCGCCAGAGTCAGCGCCCTCATCGCTTCGCCTCCGCTCGCCGTGGCCGGAACTGGCCGACCAGCAGCACGATCATCCCCTTGAAGATGAAGAAGGCGGAGTGCAGCGGCGTCAGGAACGAGGACCCGCCGATTCGCTCCAGCATCTGCACCGGCACCTCCTCGACCCGCAGCCCCTGCCGCACGGCGAGCTGCAGCGACTCGATCTCGGCGAAGTCCGGCGAGTAGTTCTCGCTGAACAGCGCCATCACCCGCCGGTTCGCCGCCCGCATCCCGCTGGTCGTGTCGGTGAAGCGCTGCCGCGTCGTCAGGGTGAGGAAGAAGCGGAAGACGCTGGTGCCGATCCGCCGTGAGATCGTCGGCTTGTAGTCGTCGCTCTCGGCCGGGCCGCGGTCGCGGTAGCGCGAGCCGATCACCAGGTCGGCACGGTCGGCGACGACCTCGTCGAGCAGGCGGGCGACCTCGGGGGCGGGGTGCTGCCCGTCGGCGTCGAGGTGGGCGCAGCAGTCGTAGCCCTCGCGCAGCGCGTAGAGGTAGCCGGTCTGCAGCGCCGCGCCCAGCCCCTGGTTGAAGGGCAGGGAGGCGACGAGGACGCCGGCCTCGCGCGCCCGCGCCACGGTGGCGTCGGTGGAGCCGTCGTCGACCACGAGGATGTCGGCCTCGGGCAGGGCCTTGCGCACGTCGCCGATCACCGCCGCGATCGAGGCCTGCTCGTTCCAGGCTGGGATGAAGACCAGCGTCCGCACCCGCCGATTCTCCCATGCCGCCCAGCCGTTGCCGGCCCCAGGCATGGGGCGGAGATCGATTTTGTGTTAGTAAACCTTCATGAGGCGGATCGGGATGCGGCTCTGGCTGGTCTGCGCCTTCGCGGCGGTGGCCCTGATCACCGCCGGCGTCGTCTACCTCTTCGGCGACAGGCCGCGCGCCGTCCTGGGTGCGATCGGGCTCGGCGTCCTCGTCGGTTTCCTGATCGCGGTGGCCATCTCCCGCCGGGTGACACGCCTCTCGCGGGCGGCTGGGAAGATGGCGGCGGGCTCCTTCGATACGCCGCTCGTGGTCGAGGGTCGCGACGAGATCGGCGACCTGGCCCGCGCCCTCGACTCGATGCGCGCCTCGCTGAAGGAGAACTTCGGCGTGCTGACCGCCGACCGCAACAAGCTGGAGGCGATCTTCGACGGCCTCACCGACGCGGTGATGGTGGTCGACGACGAGGGCCCGGTGCGCTTCTCCAACAGCGCCGCCGCGAAGCTGCTCGACTCCGCCGGGCTGCCACCCGAGGCGATGCTGCCGCACCTGAGACGCGCCGCCGAGGTCGGCTTCGCCGCCCACCCGGCGCTGCGGATAGGCGACCGCACCTACACGATGACGGCGCGCTCCCTTCCCGACGAGCGCGCCGTGCTCGCCGTGGTACGCGACCGCACCGACGAGATGCGCCGCGAGTTCGCCGAGGCCGACTTCGTCTCCAACGCGGCGCACGAGCTGCGCAACCCGCTGGCCGGGATCTCGGGCGCGATCGAGGTCCTGCAGGGAGGCGCCAAAGACGACCCGCAGGCGCGCGACCACTTCCTCGAGCGCCTCGCCGAGGACGCCGAGCGGATGAGCCGGCTGACCCGGGCGCTGCTCACCCTGGCCCGGATCGACTCGCTGGGGGCGGCGGAGACCGAGGTGGTCGATGTGCCGATCGCGATCCGCGACGTGGTCGAGGCGGTCGAGGCCCCGCTGCACGTCGAGCTGAGCGTCGAGGTCGAGCCCGACCTGACCGCCAAAGGCGACCCGACGCTGCTGCGCCAGGTGATGGTCGGGCTGCTCACCAACGCCTTCAAGAACACGCCGCCCCCCGGTGCCGTTACCGTTCGCGGCCGCCACGACGGCGAGGCGGAGATTGTCTTGGAGGTGATCGATACAGGAACCGGGATCCCGGCGGCTGAGTTGGAGCGCGTCTTCGAGCGCTTCTACCGGCGCGCCGAGTCGCGCAAGCAGGAGGGCTTCGGCCTTGGCCTGGCGATCGCCCGCCGTATGGTCAACGTGATGGGCGGCGAGATCGGCGCCAGCTCGGTCGAGGGCTCCGGCAGCACCTTCTGGGTCCGCCTCCCCGTCGCCCAGCCCAGCCCGACTCCGGTGGCGTGAGGCGAGCGCGATGAGCAGCGGCCGCATCCTGATCGCCGACGACGAGCCCTCGGTCCGCGACTCGGTCGGCTACGCGCTCGCCCAGGAGGGCTTCGAGGTCACCTCGGTCGCCGACGGCGACGAGGCGGCCGGCGAGCTCGGCGACGGCATCCCCTACGACCTCTTGATCCTCGACATCATGATGCCCGGCCCCAGCGGCCTCGACATCTGCCGCGACGTGCGCTCGCGCAGCGCCGTGCCGATCATCGTCCTCACCGCCAAGGACGCCGAGGTCGACAAGGTGGTCGGGCTGGAGGTCGGCGCCGACGACTACGTCACCAAGCCCTTCTCGGTGCGCGAGCTGCTCGGCCGGGTCCGCGCCCAGCTGCGCCGCCGCGAGCTCGACCGCTCGCCGCTCGCCCAGGCGGTGCGGATCGAAGCCGGCCCGGTCGCGATCGACCTCGTCCGCCATGTCGCCACCGTCCACGGCGAGCCGGTCAACCTGACCCGCTCCGAGTTCCAGCTCCTCCGCCTCATGGTCGGCCGCCCGGGCGAGGTCTTCCCCCGCCGCCAGATCATGGAGGAGCTGTGGCAGACCGAGTTCGACGGCGACGAGCGCGCCTGCGACGTCCACATCTCCAACCTGCGCCAGAAGGTCGAGTGCGATCCCCAGAACCCCGAACTCGTCCTAACCGTGCGCGGTGTCGGCTACAAGTTCGGTGGGGCCGGCTAGACCTCGAGCCGACAGCCCGTCGGACCGAGATTGTGGACCGGGGTCTCGCCGATCCGGCTCTCGCAGCCCCAGGACTCGTGGATGTGGCCGCAGACGGCGAGGCGCGGGCGCTTCTCCTCGATCGCCCGCAGCAGCGCCTCGCTGCCGAAGTGCTGGCCGGCGCCGTTGGTGTCGCAGTGGCCCTGCGGGGGAGAGTGGAGGACGAGGA
>VRUE01000011.1:23463-40828 GCA_019456285.1 Solirubrobacterales bacterium
CAGCGCCTCGCTGCCGAAGTGCTGGCCGGCGCCGTTGGTGTCGCAGTGGCCCTGCGGGGGAGAGTGGAGGACGAGGATCGCATCCTCGGGACAGGGGGCGAGCATCGCCGCCGCCTCCTCGTCGTCGAGGTCGAAGCTCCAGTCCCAAGGGGTGATCGGGACGCCGGCGCCGAGGCCGTAGAACTCGGCACCCTCGATCGTCGCGCCCTCGCCGTGCAGGACGGTGGCGGCGCCCCAGTCGGCCGTCGCCTCGCGCAGCGCCTCGTCGGTCTCGTTGTTGCCGGGCACCAGCACGGTCGGCTTCTCGATCGCCGCCAGCACCTCGATCGCCTCCGCGAGCCCCTCGTGGACCGAGGCGAAGTCGCCGGCTCCGATCACGACGTCGGCCTCGGCCGACATCTCGACCAGCTTGGCCGCCTGGTCGAGGTCGCGGTGCAGGTCGCTGAAGGCGAGCAGCTTCACGGCCCCAAGTTAGCTGCCGCCGCCCGCGGCTGCGATCTCGGTCAGGCCTCGGCCGGCGCGGTGCGCCGGGGCAGGCGCTCGCGCCACCGCTTCGCCGGGGCCGCTTCGGCCTCCGCCTGCAGATCGAAGTAGAGCAGGGTCCCGCCGATCGCCACGTAGGGGATCAGCAGCGCGAAGACGAGGGTGCCGATCGCGTTGATCAGGACCAGCGAGAGGTTGGTGAAGATCAGCGCGAAGCCGAGCACGGGGCCGGTCGTGACGCTGATCAGCCAGAGCACGACGGCGACCCGCAGCGTGTACCACCAGCGACCGCGCACCAGTGCCGAGCTGCCGCGGAACGCCTCGCGCACCGACTTGTCGTTGAAGAGGATTTCCTGCTGCACGAACAGCCAACTGATGTATTTCCAGGCCGCGAACGGCAGGCCGATCACGGTCACCGCCATCAGGATCACCGCCAGCGTGCCCAGCAGCTGCGCTCCCACCACCCGGCGGAAGCGCCGCCACATCCCCCGGTAGGAGTCGCGGAAGCCGGTTCGGCCCGCTTCGGTCAGCAGCCGCACGGCGACGATCGTCACCGCCGCCATCACCGCCGCGGCGAGCGGCTGCCCGATCCCGCTGATCAGTTCGCCGACCGCCACGTGCAGGCCGGAGAGGCCCGCCGAGTCGTCGATCCGCTGCCCGCTCTCGCCCCCGGTCAGCAGCCAGCTCAGCGCGGTCAGCCCGCCGACGACGGGGATCGCGGTCAGCCCGATCGCGGCGAAGGTGCGCCAGTGGCGGAGGTAGAGCCGCCCCGCCGCGTGCAGGAGCTGGCCGAAGGCGCGGCGCCTGCGCAGCCGGTCGAGGTCGACCGGGCCCCAGCTGGTGCCGAAGACGAGCAGCGCCAGCGCCAGCAGGATGGCGACGATCGCCGCCGGCAGCATCCAGGGCGTCTTCTGCGCTCGGTTGAGGAAGGAGGTGACCTCGGCGACCGCGCCGCAGAAGGCGTTGGTCACGGTCGGCCCCAGCACCGAGCCGGCGGGCAGACGCGGGCTGGTCGAGCGCACGCCTTCCATCCAGGTCAGCGGTTCGAGCCAGCGGTCCTTGGCGGCGGGCCCGGTCGGCCCGTTGTTGAAGCCTTTCTCCTGCTGCCCCCAGCGACCCTCGTAGGTGAGCCAGCGGAAGCGGCCGTTCGGGCTCGGGTGGGTCGGCACCTGGACCGGCCGCACGTCGAGGCGGGTGTGCGGCGCGGTCGTGTTGTCGCAGCCGACACCCGAGCCCTTGCGGCCGTTCTCGACGTAGACGGCGGCCGCGTAGAAGGTCGCGTGCGAGCCGGCCGCCGGGTAGACGACCGGGTGCGTCCCTTCCTTCTCGAGCTTGCCGTCGTCCCAATCGGCCTTCTCGCCGCCGGCGTGCTGGTAGAGGACGACCGCGCGCGGGCCTTCTTCGAGGGCGCGCTGCGGGTCGGAGGCGTCGAAGGCGATCTGCATCCCCTCCCAGTCGCCCTCGTGCAGGTCGTTGAACTGGTTGAAGTACCAGAAGAACCAGTACTGGACAACCAGCCCGGGACGCCCCGCCTCGTGGGCGACGTGGGCGTAGGTGACGGCGGGGGCCTTGCCTTCGCGTTTCAGCTTGGCAAAGTCCCGCGCGTAGATGCAGGTGTCGCCGAGCGGTTCGCCGTGCAGGTTGAGGTGGTGGTTTTCGTTGCGCCCGGCGACGTCGGCCGTGCTCGGCGCCTTCTTCAGCAGGACTTCGTCGCCGTCCGGCGCCAGCTTGGTCAGCTTCACGGTCGGGTTGCCGAGCACCGTCTCGACCGTGGTCGCCTCGTACTGCTCCTCGCTGGTGTCGCAGGGCGGGTGCTCCTGGGCGCGCAGCATCAGCCGCGGCGTGTAGGCCTCGACCAGCCGCTGCGCCGCGGACCTGCCGCTCGCTTCACCGCCGTCGCCCGCTGCGAACGCAGTACCCGGCGCCATCAGCCAAAGCAGCGCCATCACCACGAGCGAAGGCGCCAGGCGGCGCGGCCGGAGCATCGCCGGGCAACGTACCAGCGCCGTCCCTCGCCCCACAGCATAGGATGCTGTCCGTGTCCGTTGCGGATCGATCGCAGCTGAGGGCTTGGCGCGCCGGCGGCCTGGTCGCCGTTTGCGCGATCGTCGCCCTGCTCGTCGCGATGGCGGCGCCGAGCCGGGCCGACGCGGCCCGCGTGCGCTGCGCCGGCACCTTCCGCGTCCTCCACAACGACCACATCGGCAGGCTGGCGCTGCCGCGCGGCAGATACCGGATCACGATCCTCGCCTCGGGCCGGCCCAGCTGCGCGCAGGCCTCGGCCCTCTTCACCCGCTTCCTCGAGGACTACGACGGCAGGCTGCCGGGCGGCTGGCGGGTCAGCGTTGCCAACTCCACCTTCCTGCGGGCGCGGGGCGTCGGCTTCCACGTCGCGCGGGCCGGCGGCGAAGGGGGCGGCGGCTCTGGCGGCAACGAAGGCGGCGGCAGCCACCCGCGGGGCGGCCTCTTCTGTCCCGGCACCTTCCGCGTCCTGCACAACGACCGCATCGGCCCGCTGCGGCTCGCCAGGGGCCGCTACTGGATCGTCCTGCTGCAGCGGCGCGGGCTGAGCTGCGCCCAGGCATCGCGCCTCTTCACCCGCTTCCTCGAGGACTTCCGCGGCAACCTGCCGCCGCCCTGGATCCTCGAGGCGCAGACGGCGAGCTTCCGGCGCAGCGCCAGCGGCACCGGCTTCCGGGTCAAGCCGGTCCGCTGAGCTTTCGATAGGCTGCCGCCGCCCATGCCCGACGTCTTCTGGATCGGCCTCGGCATCGCCGCCTTCGGGCTCCTGCTCGGCTTCTTCGCCGGCGCGAGGTCCCGCGACACCCGCACCCTCACCGGCGTCGCGATCGGCGCCTATCTCGGCGTGATGGCAGCCTTCCCGCTGCTCGCGATCGGCCTCGCCACCAGCTGACGCCCGCGCTCAGGCGGTTTTACCGGCTCGGCGGGGAGTGACGCCGGAGGTGGCGCATAGGATCGCGCCGTGGAGGCCGCCAAGCGCCGCACGCTGATCGCGATCGCGATCCCCCTGATCATGGTGGGGATCGACGCCACGATCCTGATCGTCGCCCTGCCGACGATCGCCCGCGACCTCGACACCAGCTCCTCGGAGCTGGTCTGGATCAACTCCGCCTACATCATCGTCTTCGGCAGCACGATCCTGCTCTCGGCCTCGCTCGGGGACAAGTTCGGCCGCCGCCGGGTGCTGCAGATCGGGATGGCGGTCTTCATCCTCGGTTCCGCCCTCTCCGGCATCTCCGACACTCTGAACAGCGCCACCTTCCTGATCTTCGCCCGCGCCATCCAGGGCCTCGGCGCCGGCGCGATCCCGCCTTCGACCCTGTCGCTGATCCGCTCCACCTTCAGCGACGAGAGGGAGCGGGCGCGGGCGATCGGCATCTGGGCCGGTCTCTCGGGGATCGGCCTCGCCGCCGGCCCGATCCTCGGCGGCCTGATCCTCACCTCGACCTCGGCCTGGGGCTGGATCTTCTACATCAACGTGCCGATCGTGATCCTCGGCGGGGCGATGATCCACCGCTACACGGCCGAGTCCCGCGACTCGGCGGCGGCGCCGATCGACACCCCCGGCGCGCTGCTCTCCCTGAGCGGCCTCCTCGCCCTCTTCTACGGGCTGATCGAGGGCCCGGTGCGGGGCTGGGACTCGGCGCCGGTGCTGGTCTCCTTCGCCCTCGCCGCGGTGCTGCTCGTCTGGTTCGTCCTCTACGAGCTGCGCAAGCGCTTCCCCGAGCTCGATCCGCGCCTCTTCAAGTCGGCCGCCTTCACCTCGGGGGTGCTGTCGATCACCGTCGCCTTCCTCGCCCTGATGGGGTTGATCTACGAGCTGACTCTCTACCTGCAGACGGTGCGCGGCTTCTCGCCGCTGCGGGCCGGCGTCTCGCTCCTCCCCTTCGCGGTCGCGCTGCTGATCGTCGCCCCGCTGGCGCCCAAGCTGGCCGAGCGCCACGGCGACCGGCTCACGGTGATGTTCGGGATGGCCGCGCTGGCGGCGGGCCTGCTCGCCTTCCTGGCGACCAGCACCAGCTCCTCCTACCTCGTCGTCTTCGCCGGTCTCGTCCTCGCCGGGATCGGCGTCTCGCTGATCCAGCCGCCCGCCTCGGCGGCGATGATGAGCTCGGTCTCGGCGGCGAAAGCGGGGATGGCCTCGGGGACCAACGCGGCGATCCGCCAGATCGGCGCCTCCTTCGGGATCGCGGTGATGGGCGGGATCGGCCAGTCGATCTTCAGCCACGACCTGACCGGCTCGCGGATCTACGCGAAGCTGCCCGGCGAAGCCCAGTCGGTCGCCGAGGCCAGCATCTCGGGCGCGGTCGCGGTCGGGGAGAAGATCGGCGGCGCGCCCGGCGAGGAGCTGATCGAAGTCGCCTCGAACGGCTTCATCAGCGGCATGCACTGGGCGGTGCTCGTGGCGGCGGCCTTCGCCGGTCTCGGCCTCGTCATCGCCGCGCGGCTGATCCCGCAGCGGGCCGAGGCAAGCGCAGAGCACCGGCGCCCGGCCGGCGGGTGACACCCGTCACGCAGGGCACGATCCGCCCCTGGGCTCTGAAAGGATTGCCCCGATGAGCGACGGCAAGCGGCCGGTCACGCCGCGGACCGAGAAGGTGCTGCCGGGCGTCTGGAGGCTGCGGCTGCCGCTGCCCTGGCCGGGGGTGCCGCACGGAAACGCCTGGGCGGTGGCCGCCGACGGCGGCATCGTCCTCTTCGACACCGGGATCGGCGGCAAGGGCCGCCTGCGCCAGTTCGACCTCGCCCTCGCCCAGGTCGGCTTTGGCATCGAGGACATCCGGCTCCTCGTCTGCACCCACTCCCACACCGACCACTACGGCCTCGCCGCGCCGATCGTCGAGGACGCCGGCTGCGAGCTGTGGATGCACCCCGCCTGGGAGCACGTCCGCCTGCTCGCCGACGACCCCGCGGCGGCGCTCGAGCAGCGCCTCGAGGTGGCCCGCCAGAGCGGCGTCCCGGCGGCCGGGCTGGAGCGCTACCGCGAGTCCCGCGGCGACGACGGGGAGACCGGGATCGACGCGATCGTCGAACCCGACCGCGACCTCCTGCCCGGGGTCGAGGTGGAGACCGACCTCGGCGCCTGGCAGGTGTACGAGACACCGGGCCATGCGCCCTCCCACGTCGTCCTGCACCAGCCCGAGCGCAAGCTGATGATCTCCGGCGACCACCTGCTCGGCCGCACCGTGCTCTTCTTCGACTACGGGCACAGCCCCGATCCGGTCGGCGAGTTCCTGCGCGGCCTCGCCGAGATCGAGCCGCTCGAGGTCGACCTGGTGCTGCCCGGCCACGGCCGCCCCTTCCGCGACCCCGCCGCCAAGGTCGCCGAGGCCCGCCGCCAGGTGGAGGAGCTGTTGGGGAAAGTGCGCGGCTCGCTCGGCGCCGGCGAGAAGACCGCCTTCGAGATCGTCGCCGAGATCGTCGGTCCCGACAACCTCAGATCGCCGCTCAGCGCCTGGGTCTTGCAGATCGTCCTCTCCTGCCTCGACCACATGGCGATCCTCGGCGAGGTCGCCCGGGTCGAGGAAACCGATCCGCAGAAGTGGGCGTTGCACCAGAGAGCCGAGCCCACCCGGCTCCCTCGGTAGCCTCCATCGCCATGGCCAGCTTCACTCTTGTGCGGCAGCTGTCGAGCGAGATCGCCGCCGAGGCCGAGCGCCGTGCGGCCGTCCCGAATGTCTGAGCAGCGGCCGGCAGCACGCCGCTGGTGGAGCGACCCGAAGCGGCTGTTGCGCCCGCGCCGGCGCCTCGCGGTCGCCCTCGCGGCGGTGGTTGTCGGGCTCGGCGCCGGGGCGGCGCTCGCCTACGAGCTGCTGAAGCGCCCGCCCGACGTCCACAACGCGGCGGCCGCGTTCAAACCGCAGAAGCCGGCGAAGGCGAAGGCGAAGACGGTCAACTGGCCGCTGTTCGGCTACGACCGCGCCCGCACCCGCTACCTCCCGGCGAAGGGCGTTAAGCCGCCCTTCCGCAAGCTCTGGCGCTTCAAGGACCGGCCGCTGCTCGAGTTCCCGCCGATCCTGGCCGGGGGCAAGCTCTACTTCGTCAACGGCAAGGGCTTCGCGATCTCGCTCGACGCCGACACCGGCAGGATCCGTTGGAAGCGCCGGGTCGGCCGCCTCAACGCCTCCTCGCCGACCTTCCACAGGAACCGCCTCTACATCGTCAGCCTCGTCCCGGGGCAGGTGGTGAAGCTGGACGCCAGGAACGGCAAGGTCCTCTGGAAGCGCCCGCTGCCGGGGCGCGCCGAGTCCTCGCCGGTGGTGGTCGACCGCACCCTCTACTTCGGCTACGAGAACGGCCAGCTGCTCGCGCTCAGCACCCGCAACGGCAACCTGCGCTGGGCGACGACCCTGGGCGGCGCCATCAAGTCGGCGCCCGCCTATTACCGCGGCGTCCTCTACGTCGGCGACTACGGCGGCTACATGAACGCCGTGGTCGCCAAGAGCGGCAAGCTGAAGTGGCAGAGCGACTCGCTCGGGCAGGGGTTCGGCACCTCGGGCGCGTTCTACTCGACTCCCGCGGTCGCCTTCGGGCGTGTATACGCCGGCAACAACGACGGCCGCGTCTACAGCTTCGACCGCAGGGACGGGACGACCGCCTGGACGTACTCGACCGGCGGCTACGTCTACTCGGGGCCGGTCGTCGCCAACGCCCGCCACACCCGTCCGACCGTCTACATCGGCTCCTTCGACGGCAACGTCTACGCGCTGAACGCGAAGAGCGGCGAGCCCCGCTGGACCCGCTCGGCCGGGGGCCAGGTGATCGGCTCGCTCACCGCCGTCGGGGGCATCGTCTACGTCGCCGAGTTCACCCACACTTCGACCAGCGGATTCGAGATGCGGACCGGCCGCCGGGTATTCCGCTACCGGCGGGGCAGCTACACGCCGGTCGTCTCCGACGGTCGCCGCCTCTACCTGGTCGGCTACTCGAGCATCACCGCGCTGAAGCCGTACAAGCGCAGGGCGGCGCTGGACGACCGGGTCGAGGCGGCGAAGCCGCAGAGGCGCTAGATGGTTGATTCCACGGCCGCGTGTGACTGGGGACGTGCGTGGCCAAGCAGATCAAGGACGCAGGGCGCAGCCTTTGGTGGTGCCAAAGGCAAGCCCGAGGACGCAGAGATGCGCAGCGCCAGGCGCGTCATCCAGGTGTGCGGGGTCGTGGAATCAACCATCTGAGGACACCCCGGGCGCGACGCCGCCGGGCGGCGGCGTCGGCGCCTGCGGGGGGAAGGGTGCGAAGGAGGGGAACCTCGGCGAGGCCAGCCTTCGCCTCAGGACGACGAGGCTCGCCGGGTAGTTCTGGATCCGGTAGGCGTTCGAAGAGCCGAAGTCCTGGTAGTAGACGAGCATCTTGCTGCGCCGGTGGCGCTGCACCCAGGTCATCAGGCGCCTGACGAAGCGGGAATCGTCGCCGCTGGAGACGCTCCACTCGGTGATCGCGAACGGCTTGCCGGAGAAGCGGTTGTAGAGGCCGCGCAGCGCCTTCCAGTCCTGGTTGTCGGAGTAGATGTCGGTGCCGGCCCAGTCGACCCAGCGGCTGCCCGGGTAGAAGTGACGGGGCCGGTTGTGGGGGACGGTTGGCGAGCCGGCCGGCAGCGGGCTCCAGACGACCGCGATCGGTGCCGCGGGCAGGCCGCCGAGCCGGCTGCGCAGCGGCCGCAGCCGGGCCTTCGTCAGGCGCCGGTTGATCTGCCGCCGCTTGCCGCCGCCGTGGACGACGATGTAGATGCGGCGGAAGGCGCGCTTGTACCAGCGCGGGCTGTGGGCGGCGTCGCGCCGCTTGCCCTCGCAGTCGTAGGCGGCGTAGACGTTGAGGCAGCGGTTCGGCTCCCCCAGCGGCCGCAGGTAGGCGCGCATCCGCTTCTTCCAGAACAGCCTGTTGAGCCGGATCAGGTAGCCGTCGCCGTGTCCCCGGGCGATCCCCCGCGGGGTGATCAGCTCGTGCCCGTCGTTGGGGTCGGCGGTGGTGATGTGGAGCATCGGGCGGGCGCTGGCGGCCTGCCAGCGCGTGATCGACTCGGGGAAGTCGGCGCCCCAGGCCCGGAAGGTCTGGATCACCGCGGAGTGCTTGCCGACCGCGGCGGTGAACTCACCGAACTGGGCGCTGTCACCGGTGTCGGTGACGCCGAAGAACACCTTGCCCCCGCGCGGCTGCAGCGACCCGGCGCCAGCCGGCGCCGCCGCGGCGAGGCAGAGCGCCGCCGCCGCGGCAAGCACGACGAGCAGCGCTCCTTTTTGACGCAGGAAGACCATCCGCAGTCCCTTCGACCGGCAAACCACCTCCACCTCCCGGAGAACACAGCTCGATCCGGATCGTTGCCGCCCCAGGCACAGCATTGCACCCGACGTGAGTCGACTCCCTCGACCCGCGGGCTGTTCTCCGTCTTCAGTTTGCCGACACGGTCAGCGTGCCCCGCTCGTCGGAGCCGCCCGGGCAGTAGAGGGTGTACTCGCCCTCCTTCAGGGTCAGCGAGAAGGTGCCGGAGAGCCCGTCGGAGAGGTTCTCCACCTCGCTGAGGATCGTGTCGCCGTCGAGCACCTCGAACTCGGTCACCTTCGAGGTCCCCGCGTTGACGACGTCGAAGAAGATCGGTCCGGCCTTCACCTTCGCCGCGTTGGGCTTGCAGCCGGCGTCGGTCAGCTCGAAGGAAATCTTCTCGGCGCCGGCGGGCGCGTTGTCGCCGGAGCCGCAGCCCGCGGCGAGCACGGAGACGAGGATCGCGCCAGCGGCCAGAAGGGCGGTGCGGACGGGGAGTCGGGTCATCTGGAAAGGCTCCTTATCTCGGTTGTTCGGACGGGGAACATGGCACCCTATAAAGCAGCGGTGGGGCGCGATCGGGGTCGGCCTCAGGCCGGGCTCTCCGCGGGCGCCGGGCTCTCCGCGGGCGCCGTCCTCGTCCGAGCGGGCGCCCGGTGCGGCCGCAGCCGGTCGGGCCAGAGGACGTAGAGCGCCATCGGCATCGCGTAGAGCAGGTAGACGAGCGCCTCGCCGACCGTCGGCGCGGGCTGCAAGCCCAGCATCCCGGTCAGCAGCGAGCCGGAGATCGTCCCCGGCTGGACCAGCCAGGAGAGGTCGATCGCCTGCCCCTGCAGGCTGTTGAACCAGCCCGCCTCGTGGGCGGTGTGCAGCGAGGTGGCGAGCAGGCCGGCGGCGACGAAGACCAGGACGAGGCCGGTGATGCGGAAGAAGCGGGTCAGGTTGAGCCGCACGCCGCCGCGGTAGATGCCGAGGCCGATCGCGATCGCCGCGACCAGCCCGATCACCGCTCCGGCGCCGGCGGCGGCGGTGTCGCTCGCGTCCTGGAAGGCGGCGAGCAGGAAGGCCGAGGTCTCGAAGCCCTCGCGCAGGACGGCGAGGAAGGCCATCGCGACCAGCGCCATCGTCGACCCGGTCGCCAGGGCGCTCGCGGCGCTGCCCTCCAGCGCCGCCTTGATGCCGCGCGCGTGGCGGCGCATCCAGACGATCATGTAGGTGATCGCGGCGACCGCGACCAGCCCGATCACCGTCTCCAGCCCCTCCTGCTGGCGCTGCGGGAGCTGTTCGCCGACCACCCGCAGGATCACCGCGATGCCGACGCAGAGGGCGATTGCGATCGCGACGCCGACCCACATCTGCCGCAGCGCGTCGCGCTTGCCCTCCTTGACCAGGAAGGCGGCGATGATGCCGACGATCAGCGATGCCTCGACGCCCTCGCGCAGGGCGATGACCAGGGTCGGAATCATCCAGCTACTTCCTCCTGTCGACTCGTTTGGCAGGCGCCAATCGGGTTCCCCTATTAGGCTTCCCTAATTAGGCTGGCTAAAACCTAGCACGGCAGTAGGTATTAGGCCGGGCAGCTACGGTAGCCAGGGCTCGTACCACTGGCAGATGCCGCGGGTCAGACCCCCGGCCTCTTTCGGCCCCCAGGTGCCGGGCTCGTACCGATGCACCGGGCCGGGCTCCTCGAGCAGCGGCTGCACGATCCGCCAGGTCTCCTCGACGGCGCCCTCCCGGGTGAAGAGCTGGGCACGGCCCTGCAGGGCGTCGTCCAGCAGCCGCTCGTAGGGCTCGGGGTCCTCCCCGGGCGCCTTTTCGAAGAGGACCTCGAGGTCGGCCGGCTCGAAGGCCTCCTCGCCCGCCTTCTTGGCGAGGAAGCGCAGCCGGGCGCCCGGCTCGGGGTCGATCCGGACCGTCATCTCGTTCTGCCCCGGGCGCTTGCCGGCGCCCACTCCCAGCGGCGGCGGCCGCTTGAAGACGACGCTCACCTCGGTCGCCTGCACCGGCATCTCCTTGCCGGCCCGGATGAAGAACGGCACCCCGCTCCAGCGCCAGTTGTCGATCGCCAGCTCCAGCGCGACGTAGGTCTCGGTGGTCGAGTCCTTCGCCACCCCCTCGACATCCAGGTAGCCGTCGTACTGGCCGCGCACGTGGAGCTGCGGGTCGGCGCTGCGCACCGCTTTGAACAGCTCCAGCTTCTTGTCGCGGATCGAGTCGTGGTGGTTGGCGGCCGGGGGCTCCATCGTGACCAGGGCGAGGACCTGGAGGATGTGGTTCTGGACCACGTCGCGCAGCGCCCCGACCGGGTCGTAGAAGCGGCCGCGGTCGTCCACACCGAAGTCCTCGGCCATCGTCATCTGCACGAAGGCGACGTGCTCGCGGTTCCAGACCGGCTCCAGTATGGAGTTGGCGAAGCGCAGGTAGGCGATGTCCATCACCGGCTCCTTGCCGAGGAAGTGGTCGATCCGCATGATCTGGTCTTCGTCGAGGACCTCGTGCAGCTCGGCGTTGAGCGCCCGCGCCGACTCGAGGTCGTGGCCGAATGGCTTCTCGATCACCACCCGGGCCTTGCTCGCCAGCCCCGCCTTGCCGAGCCCGCACACCACCATCGCGAACAGCGAGGGCGGGACCTCCAGGTAGAAGACCGGGCGCTTCGCCTCGCCGACCGCCTTGGCGAGCCGGTCGAAGGTGGTGGGGTCCGCGTAGTCGCCCTGGATGTAGGAGATGCGGGCGGCGAGGCGGGCGAAGATGTCCTCGTCGGGGTCGCTGACCGTCGCGGCGATCGCCTTGCGGGCGTGCTCGCGAAGCTTCTCGATGCTCCAGTCCTCGATCGCGACGCCGACGATCGGGCAGTCGAGCTTGCCCCGCGCCTCCAGCCGGTAGAGCGCGTGGAAGGTCATTTTCTTCGCCAGGTCGCCGGTGATCCCGAAGATCGTCAGCATGTCGGCCGCCGCACCTTCGGCCTGCTTTGCAGCCCTCTTAGCCATCTGCCCGCCAGGCTATCCGAGGACATAGGATGGCGCAGCGGGCTTCCCGCACGGAGGGCCGTCCTTGAAGCGAAGACGAGCGGAGGTTGTGATGGAACTCGGAATCGTCGGACTCGGCCGCATGGGCGCGAACATGGCCCGCCGCCTGATGCGCGACGGTCACCGCTGCGTGGTCTACGACGTCAACCCCGAGGCGGTCTCCGAGCTGGCGGGCGAGGGCGCCGAGGGCGCCTCCTCCCTGCAGGAGCTCGCCTCGAAGCTGAGCGCCCCGCGCGCCGTCTGGGTGATGGTGCCCTCGGGCGAGATCACCGAGAAGACGGTGGAGGGCGTCGCCGCGGTGCTCGACTCCGGCGACGCGATCGTCGACGGCGGCAACTCCTACTACCGCGACGACATCCGCCGCGCCGGCATGCTGCGCGGGAAGGGGATCGACCTGGTCGACTGCGGTACCAGCGGTGGCGTCTTCGGCCTGGAGCGCGGCTACTGCCTGATGATCGGCGGCCCCGACGGCGCCGTGCGGCGGCTCGACCCGATCTTCGTCTCGCTGGCGCCGGGGGTCGAGTCGGCCGAGCGCACGCCGGGCCGCTCCGGCGACCCCTCGCCCTCGGAGAACGGCTACCTGCACTGCGGCCCGAACGGGGCCGGGCACTTCGTGAAGATGGTCCACAACGGGATCGAGTACGGGGTGATGGCCGCCTACGCGGAGGGGCTCAACATCCTCCGCAACGCCGACGCCGGCAAGGTGCAGCGGCAGGCCGACGCCGAGACCGCGCCGCTCGAACATCCCGAGTACTACCAGTACGACATCGACCTTCCCGAGGTGGCCGAGGTCTGGCGGCGCGGCAGCGTGATCGGTTCCTGGCTGCTCGACCTGACCGCGGCGGCGATGCAGGAATCGCCCGACCTCTCCGGCTTCGCCGGCCGCGTCTCGGACTCCGGCGAGGGCCGCTGGACCTCGATCGCCGCGATCGACGAGGGGGTGCCGTCGCCGGTCCTGACCACGGCGCTGTACGAGCGCTTCTCCTCGCGCGACCTCGACGACTTCGGCGACAAGGTCCTCTCGGCGATGCGCAAACAATTTGGCGGTCACGACGAGAAGCAGTCGTGAGCGCGGAGCCGGCGGGGGGCGAGCCCGTGGGCATCGACACAGAGGTCTTCCCCGATGCCGACGCGGCTTCGCGCCGCGGCGCCGAGCTGATCGCCGCGGCGGGGCGGGAGGCGGTCGCCGAGCGGGGCGAGTTCTCGCTTGCCCTGAGCGGCGGCAAGACGCCGTGGCGGATGGTCGCCCTGCTCGGCGACCTCGCCGAGATGCCCTGGGACGCGACCCGGATCTTCCAGGTCGACGAGCGGATCGCGCCGCCGGGCGACGACGACCGCAACCTCACCCACTTGATCCGCATGCTCTCGATCTCCCACCAGCCGGCGGTGCGGCCGATGCCCGTGACCAGCCGCGATCTCGAGGCGGCGGCGGCGGAGTACGAGTCCCAGCTCCCCGAGCGGCTCGACTTCGTCCACCTCGGCATCGGCCCGGACGGTCACACCGCCTCGCTCGTCCCCGACGACCCGGTGCTCGAAGAGCGCGACCGCCGCGTCGCCCTGACCGGAGGCGAGTACCAGGGCCGCCGCCGCATGACCCTCACCTACCCCGCCCTCGCGGCGGCGGGGAAGATCCTCTGGCTCGTGATCGGCGAGAAGGGGCGCGAGCCGCTCGCCAAGCTGCTCGCCGGCGACCGCTCGATCCCCGCAGGCCGGGTCGAGAACGACGAGATGACCGTCGTCGCCGACGAGGCCGCGCAGTAGCCAATTTGCGGGGGGAGAGATCTCCCCGCGGTGGCCTTGTAGGTGTGTGTCCGCCGCCAACCTCGATGTATCGGTATTGCCACGAGGCTATACTCAGCCAATGGCCAAGGTGATGATCTCCATCCCCGACGCGCTGTTGAGTGCCCTCGATGCCGAGGTGAGCCGCCGCAAGACCAGTCGCAGCGCCCTCCTCCAGGACGCAGCCCGCCGCGAGCTGGGCCTGCTCCGCCGCGACCGCGACGAGCTGCTGGCCGATCTCGACGCGCTCAGCAGCTCCTGGGCGGGCCCCGTCGACGCCGCGGCTCTGGTTCGCGCCGATCGCCGTCGCGACGCGTGAGCCCTGCCGCTGTACCCGACGCGTGGGTGGTTGACGCCAGCATCGTCGTCAAGTGGTTCCTGCCGGTCGAGCGTGAGCCTGACGGAGTGCTGGCGCGGAGCGTGATCGGGCGCCTCGCGATGCGCACCACGGCGCTCGCCGTGCATGAGGTTGGCAACGTGCTCACGCTTCACTCCGGCTGGCCCGCGGAGAAGATCTCTGCCGCCCTCGACCTGCTCCTGGAGGTCTGCGGCGACCCGCTCGAGCTGCACCCGGAAGATCACCGCACCGCCGCCGAGCTGGCGCTCGCCCACGACCTCACCTTCTATGACTCCTCATACGCGGCGATCGCCCGCCGCGTCGGCCGGCGCCTGCTCTCCGCGGACAGCGACCTGGTCGCGCCCGGGCTCGCGGTGGGGCTCAGCACGGCGCTGGGGCCGGAGTGAGGGGACTCCGTGGCGAGGGTCGGCTGGGCTGAGCTCAGCGGGCCCCGAGGTCCATCGTCTCGGCGCTCGATCCGCGCCCGACGATCACCTCGCTGACCATCTCGGGCGGGAAGAGGCCGTGGGCGGCGACGCCGGGGTCGGCCTCGAGGCGGGCGGCGAGCGCCGCCGGGTCGCCGATCTCGCCGCGGTAGTCGGCGATCACGCCGTCGTCGGGGCTGCGGGGCGCGTCGCGCAGCTCGACGTTCGCGCCGAGGCGGGCCAGGGTCGAGCGCAGGCCGAAGGCGAACAGCTCCAGCGGCACCGGGACGCTCAGCGCCTCGACCGGCTTGCTGGAGTCGGAGATGACCACGAAGCGCTCCGCCGCCGCGGCGACGATCTTCTCCCGCAGGTGGGCGGCGCCGCCGCCCTTGATCAGCCAGCCGTCAGGGTTCACCTGGTCGGCGCCGTCGATCGCGATCTCGAGCCGCTCCAGGGCGCTGAACTCCTCGACCGGGATGCCCAGCTCGCGGGCCTGATCCTCGGTCGCCACCGAGGTGGCGACGCAGCGGATCCCGTTGAGACCGCGCCGGGCGAGCGCCGGCAGCAGGTGGGCGACGGTCGAGCCGGTGCCGAGGCCGACCGTCATCCCCGCCTCGACCAGCTCCGCCGCCGCCTCCGCGGCGAGTCGCTTCTCGGCGTCGTCGGTCACGGCTCGGGAATATCTCACTTCCCCCGTCTCGATAGGGTCGCGGGGACGGATGGCACCCGAGGCGAGCACAGCGCGCGGCACGGATGTGGACATCGGCCAGCTCTGCATCGACACCATCCGCACCCTCTCGATCGACGCGATCCAGAAGGCGAACTCCGGGCATCCGGGGACGCCGATGGCGATGGCCCCGGTCGCCTACACGCTCTGGCAGCGCTTCCTGCGCTTCGACCCCACCGACCCGATCTGGCCCGGCCGCGACCGCTTCGTCCTCTCGGCCGGGCACGCCTCGATGCTGCTCTACGCGCTGCTCTACCTGGCCGAGGTGCGGGCGGTCGACCCCGACTACGAGGTGGTCGGGGACCCCGCGGTCAGCCTCGACGACATCAAGAGCTTCCGGCAGCTCGACTCGCGCGCCCCCGGCCACCCGGAGTACCGCTGGACCTCCGGTGTGGAGACCACCACCGGCCCGCTCGGGCAGGGGATCGCCACCTCGGTCGGGATGGCGATCGCCTCCAAGTGGCAGGGCGCCCGCTTCAACCGGCCCGGCTTCGAGCTGTTCGACTTCGACGTCTACTCGATCGCGGGCGACGGCTGCTTCATGGAGGGCGTCTCCAACGAAGCGGCCTCGATCGCGGGCCACCTGAAGCTCGACAACCTCTGCTGGATCTACGACAACAACCACATCACGATCGACGGCAAAACCCACCTTGCCTACGACGACGACGTGGCGGCGCGCTTCATGGGCTACGGCTGGAACGTGACCCGGGTCGGCGACGCCAACGACACCGAGCTGCTGTCCCGCGCCTTCGAGGAGTTCAAGGGCGAGGAGGGCCGCCCGACCCTGATCGTCGTCGACAGCCACATCGGCTACGGCTCCCCCCACAAGCAGGACACCGCGGCCGTCCACGGCGCTCCGCTCGGCGAGGAGGAGGTGCGGGAGACCAAGCGCGCCTACGGCTGGCCCGAGGACGCCCAGTTCCTCGTCCCCGACGGGGTCAGGGAGCACCTCGCCGCGGGAATCGGCAAGCGCGGCGCCGAGCTGCGCGGCGAGTGGGAGAAGAAGCTCGTCGCCTACGCGGAGGACAATGCCGGCCTCGCCGCCGAGATCGACGCGATGCAGAAGCGCGAGCTGCCCGATGGCTGGGACGCCGGCATCCCCGGCTTCGAGGCCGACGAGAAGGGGATCGCCACCCGCAAGGCGTCGAACAAGGTCGAGAACGCGATCGCCGAGAAGCTGCCCTGGCTGATCGCCGGCTCCGCCGACCTCACCGACTCGACCTCGGTCCGGCTCGACTTCGACGGCGCCGCCGACTTCGAGCCCGGCGCCTTCGACGGCCGCCAGCTCCACTTCGGGATCCGCGAGCACGAGGCGGCGGCGATCTCCAACGGCCTCTCGCTCTCCAAGCTGCGGCCGCTCTGGTCCACCTACCTCACCTTCTCCGACTACGCGCGGCCGGCGATCCGGCTCTCGGCGCTGATGGAGCTGCCGGTGATCCACGTCTTTACCCACGACTCGATCGGGCTCGGCGAGGACGGCCCCACCCACCAGCCGGTCGAGCAGATCGCCTCGCTGCGCGCGGTCCCCGGCCTCGACGTGATCCGGCCCGCCGACGCCAACGAGGTCGCCGAGGCCTGGCGGGTGGCGATCGACCGCAGCCACCAACCGGTCGCCCTGGTGCTCACCCGCCAGGCCGTGCCGGTGCTCGACCGCTCCCGCTACGCCTCCGCCGAGGGCCTGCGCCGCGGCGGCTACGTGCTCGCCGACGCCGACGGCGGCGACCCCGAGGTGATCCTGATCGCCACCGGCAGCGAGGTCGCTCTCGCCGTCGCCGCGCACGAGGAGCTGGGCGCCGACGGCATCCGCTCGCGGGTCGTCAGCCTCCCCTGCTGGGAGCTGTTCGAGCGCCAGGGCGCCGACTACCGCCAGCAGGTGCTGCCGCCGCAGATCGCCGCCCGGGTCTCGGTCGAGGAGGCCTCGACGATCGGCTGGGACCGCTACGTCGGGCTGGAGGGGACGAGGATCGGGATGCACACCTTCGGCACCTCGGCCCCGCTCAAGGACGTCCAGACCAAGTTCGGCTTCACCCCGGACCGGGTCGCCGAGACGGCGCGCGAAGTGCTCCAGCGGGCGAAGGGGAACTCATGAGCGAGCAGAAGGGAGCGCTGTGAAGCCGACCGAGCAGCTGCACGAGCTGGGGCAGAGCCTCTGGCTCGACAACATCACCCGCACGATGCTCGGCGACGGAACACTGCGCCGCCACATCGACGAGCTCTCGATCACCGGCCTCACCTCCAACCCGACGATCTTCGACAAGGCGATCTCCGGCACCGGCGCCTACGACGCCCAGATCGCCGCGGCCGGCCCCGG
>VRUE01000088.1 GCA_019456285.1 Solirubrobacterales bacterium
TACAATAAATTTATCATATCATTAGCGATAAAAGTGACAGGTATAGCAATAATTATTGACATCAATGCCATCAAATCGCCTAATTTTTTTAGCCATAATGAAAGCCAGGAACCTTTAAATCCGGTATGGCCTGTTATCAGTACGGTCTTATTTTTATATATTCCATTGAAAAGTTTTATACTCATTAATATTATAGTTTTTTTAACCACTAATTTCACGAATTACCTGCCCGCCAAGGGCCTATGGCAGGCGGGCACTAAGATAATTAGTGAAATTAGTGCCTGCACGCCATAGTACGGGCTGACACAAGTTTCGGCACGCAGGCGTGTAATTCGTGGTTTCATTTTCTTCTTTCATTTCCATATTTTCCATTTGGCGTTACCGGTTTCCCACAATTGCTCCAATTCAATTTTATCTCTGATTGCATCCATACACTTCCAGAAGCCTGTATGCTTAAATGCTGCCAGTTGTCCCTCTCTTGTCAAATCTTCAAGCGGTTGCTGTTCCCACATCACAGAATCGGCATCATCTTTGAGATATTTGAAAACATCTGGTTTTAAAACAAAAAATCCACCATTGATCCATGAACCGCTTTGTTTTGGTTTTTCCTTAAAACTATGTACCACGTTATTTCCTTCAGTATCTAATATTCCATACCTGTCAATGATCTGTGTAGTTGTTATAGTAGCAATTTTACCATGAGAAAAATGAAATTTTACTAAATCCTTAATGTTAATATCAGAAAGGCCATCACCATAAGTGAGCATAAAATCTTCCTCTCCAATATGACTTTGTACCCTTTTCAAACGTCCGGCAGTTTTAGTATGTAATCCGGTATCAAGAAGAGTAATTTTAAATGATTCAGTATCTGTTTGATGTATTTCTACCTTATTGTTTTTTAAATTAATTGTAACATCAGAATTATGCATAAAATAATTCATAAAATATTCCTTGATCATATAACCTTTATATCCAAGGCATATAATAAAATCATTATGCCCATAAAATTCATAGAGTTTCATGATATGCCATAAAATTGGTTTTTCACCGATCTCAATCATAGGCTTGGGTCTGAAGTGAGATTCTTCAGAAATTCTTGTGCCTATTCCTCCTGCAAATATTACTACTTTCATTTTTTTCAATTGTTACTATATTAATACATTTTTTTGTTTTTTAATTCTTTAATATCTTTAATCAAATTATATGAGTTGGTAAATATATGAAGATATGATCTATATATCATATAAAAAGGTTTTCTGATCTTAGGAATAAAAACAGGAGGTAAAATTATTAGACTAAAATAGGATATTAATGTAGAAAAAGCCGCTCCCTTGATTCCATACATAGGTATTAGCAAAAGGTTTAATGAAATATTTATAGAAACTCCAATTAGATGTGGCAAAAATACATATTTTTGTAGATTTTCAGCTATAAACCATCTTCCCATAACTATTCCGACAAAAATAGGTAAAGCAGACCATATATGAATGACCAAAATTTCTCCTGCCTGGTTATATTTTGCCCCATACAATAAATTTATCATATCATTAGCGATAAAAGTGACAGGTATAGCAATAATTATTGACATCAATGCCATCAAATCACATAATTTTTGTAGTCTTCCATAGTATAATTCATTGCTTATTTTTTTTGCATTAATAATTGCAGGGAAAAGAGAAGAAGCGATCAAAGAAGGAATAAACTGCCAAACCTCACTTAGATTAGCAGCAGCAGCGTAATTTCCAACAGCTTCACTATCTATCATCTCTTTTATCATAACTATATCAATTTTAAAATGGAGCACTGCCGTAACGGTTGCCAAAAGCATTGGCCATGAATCTTTTAGCAATTCCACTGCTAACTTTTTATCAATTTTCCATCGAAAAATGCTAAATTTCTGCTTATGAAACATAATATTTAATCCAATAGCAAGCATTAGTGAATCAAAAAGCATCAGTACTACAAAATATAAAAGCGGGGCTTTAATATAAATAAAGTATAGCTTTATTCCGGATGAAATTATCAATAAAATAATATTTACAATAACCACATATTTAGATAACACATTAGCTTTGAAATAAAAGCCAATCACATTAAATGATTGGAATAACATTGAAATTGCAATGATAAAGATGAGTAGATTTGTAAAACGGTCATTTGAAGTGAAAAAAACGGTAATATAAATTATCCCAATTGCTAACAAAGCTCCCAATAGCTTTAATATAAAAACAGTACCAAGTAAGCTATCTTTTTTATGCTCATCTCTTACTAAGTTACGAATTGCTATATCGCTTAATCCTAAAGTAGCAAAAATAGAAAATAAGCCCACAAAAGATCTGACATAGTTGAGTAATCCATAATTTTCCGGTCCAAGATAACGTGCAACATATACTCCAATCAAAAGAGCAATAATCATTTGCACGATTCGCCCCACAAAAAGCCATGAAGTATTGGTAAAATATCTTTTAAAGCCTTTAGAGGTTATCATTTTAGTATAATATTTTTTTCAAAATATAAATGATCTTAGAAAAAAATTTATCTTTTTTTAAAAAACGTCTTACTTTGTATTTATAAATATATTTTAACATCTCTACGTTTAATGGGTCAGAAAATTTATCATATTCTCTATCAACAGCAACAAAATCATTATTTTTAAGAGGGAATTTAATAGGTTGTAAAGTGAGTTTTGCCCAGCGATTATTGCTGCCTAAACTTTTTATTGGTCTTGAAGTTTCATTCAAACCAATATTTACAACCAGGTTTACGGATGGCACTACCGTTAAACCCGAATTGATCAACATTGCAAAATGCCATTGATAATCCCAGGCAGTTGCTATTTGCATAAATGTTTTTTCAAATCGGATTTTTCTTTGTGCATATTGCCATCTATTACTAATAACATCTTTTATTCTCTCTTTAACTTCATCCGATTCCCAAAGTTTTACTTCAATATCATAATAATCCCACGCACGTTTCCAGGAGGCCCATCCCCACATGCCAAAAAAATAAGAAAAATGGTATGATTGAGAACGGTTCTTCCATTTATCCTGTGTATTAGTTCCTGTGATCATCATAACTCTTTTGTCTGTCCTGAATTTTCGCAGCATTTCTTCACAAAATCTGAAAAAAGATAAATCAGGCAGGCAATCATCTTCTAAAATTATTCCTTCTTCAACGTTGTTGAAAAACCAGTCAATGGCTGAGCTTAGGGCTATTTTACAGCCTAAGTTTTTTTCTCTGAAAAGTGTTTGCAGATGACAATCCCAATCTATTTTCTCAGTAATTTTTCTTGTTTTGGTGCATAATTCTAATTCACCTTCTGTGTTTTCTCTTGGGCCATCGGCAGCAATAAAAAGTTTTTTTGGCTTGGCAGTTTTTATTTTATCAAAAACTTTCTCTGTAAGATCTGGCCTGTTAAAAATTAAAAATAAAATTGGTGTATTAAACATTTTGTAAAAGTAATTTTTGTAATTCATTTGATTTTTTTGTATATTTTTTGTGCATAAGCTCTTTTTGAATTACATAAGCCAATTTCTCCTTTTGACTTTTGGGAAGTTGTTTGACAAGATTTACAACTTGTTCAAATTCAATATTTATTTGTAAATTCATTTCCAAATGATTTTGACACAAATTTAATATTTTTTTTGTGCCACAGGCAAAAAATCATCTAACAGTTTTGACAATTTTTTTGTAGCTGCCTCTATTGAAAGGCTATTGATGAATGTTTCCCGGGCATTGGCCCCAAGTGCAATCCTTATCGAAAGTTCAAATTATTTTCATTTTTTTTTTGCGAAAGTAATCTACAAGAACTGAAGTATCCAACAAGATCATTTTTTGCGAAATTGGTTTAAATGTGCTCTTGCTTCTAAAAAGTTCTTATATTCTTCCTCACTCCAGGTTGGACCTTGTAAAAGTAATTTTTGTAATTCATTTGGTTTTTTCGTATATTTTTTATCCTTCAGCTCTTTTTGAATTACATAAGCCAATTTCTCTTTTTGACTATTAGGAAGTTGACTCACAAGATTTAAAACTTGTTTAAATTCGATATTTATTTGTAAATTCATTGCCAAATGATTTCGACACAAATTTAATATTTTTTTTTGCCACAGGCAAAAAATCATCTAACAGTTTTGACAATTTTTTTGTAGCAACGTCTATCGAAAGGTTATTTATGAATGTTTTCCGTGCATTACGCCCGAGCTTGATCCTTAGGTCCGGATTATTTATTGCCTCAATCAATTTAGATGTCAATATCTCAGGGTCGTTTGCAGCCAGCGCATTGTAACCGTCTTTAATTTCAGGCATGCCTTCACAATTAGCTCCATGAGCCACAACACACATTCCATAGCTGAACGCTTCGGCTATCCTTGTACGAAAACCATGCTTTACAGGAATTGCCACAAGCATAATATCAGCTCGTTGATACTCCTCTTCAATATTTTTCACAAATCCTATAAATTTAAGATTTTCTACTTCCTCAACTCTTTTTTTAAGTGATGGGAGCATTTTACCATGTCCAACAATTCTAAACTTATAAGGAAAAATTATTTCACTGTTTCTATTCAACAGCCCAGGTAAAATTTCAGACAAAAAAAACTGAAATCCAACACGACTTGAAGCGCCTTTCAAAGAGCCTGCTATCAAAACTGTTACCAACCCACTATCAAAGATGTCGGGCTTTTTTATACCTGCCAGGTTTTCAAGTTTTGGTACTGGCAAAGGATGTGGTAAATAATGCACATTTTTAAAACCATCGTTTTTTAGTTCTTCTGCATGATGATAAGCATGTTGAAGGATCAGGTCATATTCTTTCAAATATTTAAGTGCATATTTTTCCATATCTCTTCCACGAATCAAACTTATGAGTTCAAAAAATAATCCTTTCAGAGAATGTTGTCTTAACATTTTCCGTCTGAGTTTAAATACTGCACCAATCGGATCAACAAG
>VRUE01000089.1:0-3155 GCA_019456285.1 Solirubrobacterales bacterium
TCCGCCTTCGACGGCCCTGCCGCGTCGCCGCTCGGCGGCGCCCCGGGGGTGGCCGGGACCGGCGCCGGCGCCGGCTCGGGCGGTGGCGGAACGACCGCCTTCCGGGTGGCGTCCGATCCTGCCTGGCGGCGCAAAGCATGTGCCCGGGCGAGCGAGCCGGCCGCCTTCGGGGATTCGACGCGCGACACCGCCGCCGCCGGGCTCTGGCCCGCGGGCGTCGTCGAGGCCTGCTGCTTGACCTCTACCGCGCCGGCGGTGATCACAGCGGCGGTCACCACACCGGCGACCGCCTTTGCCCCGATCGCCCCGCCGACCGCGCCGAGCCCACCGGCGCCGCCGCCGCCGACCGCCGCGCCGACTCCGGTGGCCGTCGCCGTTGCAGTGGCGCCCGCGCCGGTGCCGGTTCCAGCGGCGGCGCTCGCGCCGCCGCCTGCTCCAGCCCCCGCGCCGCCCAGGCCGAGCTTGGAGACGACGAAGACTTTCAGCGTCAGCAGCGGCCCGGCCGGGAAGAGCGCCGCCAGCACCTTGCCGTTGGAGCGGACCTGGGAACGGAAGTCGGCGCACTCCTCGCAGCCGCGCACGTGCCGTCGCACCGGGCCCGAGACTTTGCGCAGTCCCTCGGCCGCCTCTGCCAGCTCGAGCTGCACCTCGCCGCAGGTCAGCTGACGGGCCTGGCTGGCCTCGGCGAGCGAGATCCGCGCCCGCACCAGCAGCGACTTGACCGACGGCACGCTGGTCTCCATCGCATGCGCGATTTCCTCGTAGGACATCGCGTCCATCTCGCGCAGCAGCAGGGCGGAGCGCTGCGTCTCGGGAAGCTTGCCGACGTCGGTGAGGAGCTGGCGGAACTCCTCGCGGTTGTGGACCCTCTCGGCCGTCGACGCGGCTTCGACCGCCGGCACCGTGTCCATCGATTCCCGGGCGTCGGCGGTCGGCTTCCGCAGATGGTTGAGGCAGCGGTTGCGGGCGATCCGGTACAGCCACGGCCGCAGGTTGATCTCACGCTCGTCGGCCAGCATCGCCCGGTAGGCGTTGACGAAGACCTCCTGGAGGACGTCCTCGGCGTCCTCGGTGGAGCCCAGCATCTGCCGGCAGAAGCCGAGCAGGCGCCCCTGGTAACGGTCGACGATCGTCTCGAAGGCGCCGGCGTTGCCGCCCCTGGCCATCGCGATCAGGCGCTCGTCGCCCTGAAGCTTGAGCAAAGGAGAGCGCCGGGCGAGCAGTCCGCGTTGACTGGCGTGTGTTAGTGCGGAAGCCTCCAAGCTATCTCTCCAGGGAAGCGTTGTCTATCTATCGTTGAAGACACCGTAGCAGCGGGGTAGTTGCGGTTCCAGAAAACATTTGTTTGCCTTCAGGCTTGCCTGCGAGGCCGGCTACCATCGCTATGCCCGGGTGGCGAAACTGGCAAAAGCGGCGCTCTTAAAAGGCGCTGCCCCTTCGGGGGCTTGCGGGTTCGAGTCCCGCCCCGGGCATCGCTAGTGGCGTACTCGGCTAGGCTCGCGACCCATGGCAACCGTCGAACAGGGCACCGCCGTTCATGGCGGGAGGCTGGTGGCGCAGGTCTTGAAGTCGCGGGGGGTCAGCCATCTCTTCACGCTTTCCGGGGGGCACCTGTTCTCGATCTACGACGGCTGCCGCGAGGAGGGCATCGAGATCGTCGACGTGCGGCACGAGCAGTCCGCCGCCTTCGCGGCCGAGGGCTTCGCGAAGGCGACGCGGCGGGTCGGGGTGGCGGCGCTGACCGCCGGCCCGGGGGTGACCAACGGGATCAGCGCGATCGCCGGCGCCCGGGCCAACTGCTCGCCGCTCTGCGTGCTGGGCGGGCGGGCGCCCGAGCTGCGCTGGGGCTCGGGCTCGCTGCAGGAGATCGACCACCTGCCCTTCGTCGCGCCGCTGGTCAAGTCGGCCGAGACCGTGAAGGAGCCGGGCCGGATCGCCGCGACGACCGCGGCGGCGCTCGACCTGGCGCTGACCGTCCCGAGCGGGCCGACCTTCGTCGACTACCCGCTCGACGTGGTCTTCAGCGAGGCCGAGCCGGAGATCCCGCCCCCGCCCGGGGGCGGCGGGGCGCAGCCCGCCGCCGGGGTCGAGGAGGCGGCGGCGCTGCTCGCGGCCGCCGAGCGCCCGGCGATCATGGCCGGCACCGGCCTCTACTGGGGCCACGGCGAGGTCGAGCTGCGGGCGCTGGCCGAGGCGCTCGGTATCCCCGTCTTCCTCAACGGCCTCGGCCGCGGCTGCCTGCCCGCCGACCACGAGCTGGCCCTCAGCCGGGCTCGCGGCGCCGGCCTCAAGGGGGCCGACGTGGCGCTCGTCGTCGGCGTCCCGATCGACTTCCGCCTCGGCTTCGGCGGCAGCTTCGGCGAGGAGACTGAGCTGATCCGCCTCGACGCCGCCCCCAACCAGCTGACCTCGAACCGGGCGCTGCAGGTCGACCTGGTCGGCGACGTCGCGGCCAGTCTGGCGGCGATCCGCGAGGCGGCCGGGAGCCGGCCGGGTCGCACCGAGCCCTGGCTCGCCGAGCTGCGCGCGGTCGAGGCGGAGAAGCGGGCCGCCGAGCAGGAGGAGCTGAACGACCCCCGCTCGCCGCTGCACCCGGTTCGCGTCTACAGGGAGCTGGGGGAGGTGCTCGATCGCGACGCGATCGTGGTCGGCGACGGCGGCGACTTCGTCTCCTACGCGGGGCGCTTCATCGAGACCTACGAGCCGGGCTGCTGGATGGACCCGGGGCCGTTCGGCTGCCTCGGTGCGGGCCCGGGTCAGGCGATCGGCGCCAAGCTCGCCCACCCCGGCCGCCAGGTCTGCCTGCTGCTCGGCGACGGCGCCTTCGGCTTCGCCGGGATGGAGTTCGACACAATGGCGCGTCACGGTCTCGGAATCGTGGGCGTTATGGGCAACAACGGGATCTGGGCGCTCGAGCACCACCCGATGAAGTTCCTCTACGGCTACTCGGTGGCGGCCGAGCTGCGACCGGAGACGCCCTACGAGCAGATGGTCGAGGCGCTTGGTTGCGACGGCGTCCTGGTGCGCGAGCCGGGCCAGCTGCGCCCGGCCCTGGAGCGGGCCTTCGAGTCGGGGCGCCCGACCCTGGTCAACGTCCTCACCGACCCCGAGGTCGTCTACCCGCGCAAGTCTAATCTGGCTTGAGCAAGCGGAAT
>VRUE01000089.1:3255-4843 GCA_019456285.1 Solirubrobacterales bacterium
CCGACCCTGGTCAACGTCCTCACCGACCCCGAGGTCGTCTACCCGCGCAAGTCTAATCTGGCTTGAGCAAGCGGAATACGGGCCGCTCTGGTCCCAAACGAGAATCGGCCGCCATCGCTGGCGGCCGATTCAAGGCGGTCCCTCAGGACGGGCAGGGGTTCGTCTCCAGGGACCGGTCTGTATTCGTTGGGCTCAGACAGCGGGAGGCGCCATGGTGCGGCACTCGCCCGAGCCCTGTTGCGGGTCCGTTAGTGGGGATCTGCCCCACCTCGTTCCCGATGAACCGATTATCGGCTCGCCTGTCCGATACGTCTAGAAGCTGTTTTCCCGGCTACCAACAAACAAGTAGATGCAACCTACTAACTTTTTGGGGTTCGAGTACCGGCCTCACCCATCTGTCCCGCCGCTGAGAACCCATCTGTACACCGGGTCCCAGGATTTGCCGCGGAGCCCGGCATCCGGGTTTATCCGCAGTCCGAAGCGGCGGCGGCGGCGAGCGCGGCTCCGTAGAGGATGTCGTGCTCGGAAACCTCGATCCGGTCGAGCCCGAATGCCCGCATCGCCTCGATCAGGATCACCACCCCGGCGACGATGGTCGGGGCGCGATCGGGATGCAGGCCGGCGATCTCGGCCCGCTCGGCCAGCGGCGCCGAGGCGAGCCGCGACAGCAGCCGCTGGATCGAGGGGAGGGCGAGGACGTGCCCGTGCACACGCGCGGGGTCGTAGGGGTCGAGCCCCATCTCGACGGCGGCCAGCGAGGTGGGGGTCCCTGCGACCGCGATCCCGGCCGCGACCGGAGCCTCGGGCCGGCCGGCGACCGCGGTCTCGATCAGGCCCCGGACGTCTGTGGCCAGAGCCTCCAGCTCGGCGGCGGTGGGGGGGTCGGAGGAGATGTGGCGTTCGGTATGGCGGATGACGCCGGCCTGCAGCGAGGCGTGGAATGCGATCTCCGGCCCGGCGCCGGCGATCAGCTCGGTGGAGCCGCCGCCGATGTCGACCACGAGGATCGGCTCGGCGGGCGGACGCTCGGAGGTGGCGCCCAGATAGGTGAGGCGTGCCTCCTCCTCGCCGTCGAGCACGCGCGCCGAGAGCGCGAACCGCTCCCGCAGCTCGGCGACGAAGGCGCCGCCGTTGGAGGCGTCGCGGACCGCGCTGGTGGCGATCGCCTCGACCGTCTCCGCGCCCGCCTCCCGGTAGATAGCCACGTAGCCGGCGATCGCCTCGCAGGCGGCCTCGATCGCCTCGGCGGAGAGCTGCCCGGAGAGGTCGATCCCCCGCCCGAGCCGGGTGACGCGATTGCGTCGCTCGACCTCGGAGACCCGGCCGCCGGCGACATCGGCGACCAGCAGTCGCATCGAGTTGGTCCCGATGTCGATCACCGCGACCCGATCAGAATCCCTTCGCATGGGGCCGGCACTTTAGAGGCTTGATGCGGGTTATCCACGCTCAAGCCTCTAGAGGCGCTTCCTCGCAAGTACGCCTGCGGCCAGCCCCCGTGCCCTCGCCGATCCCCCCGTTCGTTGCTAGCATGGGCAGACCGCCGCGGGGTGGAGCAGTCAGGTAGCTCGTCGGGCTCATAACCCGAAGG
>VRUE01000090.1 GCA_019456285.1 Solirubrobacterales bacterium
CGCTCGACCCGCCCCTGGCGCGCGGCGACAGCAGGCGCCGCCGCGTCGCCCGCCGCGCCGGGCTCGGCGTCGCCGGGGTGCTCGGCGTTGGGTTGACCGCGCTGGCCGCGCAGAAGATCGGGGTCGACAACGTGGTCGCCAGCATCGTCCGCTCCGACGCGACCTGGGTGCTGATCGCGTGCGCGCTGATGGCCCTCTCGCTCTTCTTCCGCGCCGCCTCCTGGTTCTGGATCGTGCGGGCGGCGCTGCCCAACCGGCCGCTCCGCCGCCGCGACGTGGCCTCGGCGACGATGATCGGCGTGCTGATGTCGGCGACGCTGCCGGCCCGCCTCGGCGAACCGGCGCGGGCGATGTCGCTGGCCCGCCGAACCGGCCGCATGCGGGAGACCTTCCCGGTCCTGCTCGGCACCCTGGTCTCCCAGACGATGCTCAACATCCTCGCGCTGGTCCTGCTCGGCGCGATCATCGTCTCGACCACCGACCTCTTCCACTCCAGCACCCAGAGGCTCTTCGCCTTCAGCTTTGTGCCCCTGGCCCTGCTCCTGGTCGTGCTGCTGGGCCCGGCGCTAATGCGCCGCAACGGCAACAGCCGCCTCTCCCGCCTCGGCGCGGTGTTGCGTCGGGCGCTGGTCCAGGTGCGGGCCGGGCTGGCCGTCTTCCGCGAGCCGCGCCGCGGGGTTGCCGCCGCGGCCGCCCAGCTCAGTGCCTGGGCGATTCAGCTCGCCGCCGTCTGGGCGCTGTTCGTTGCGTTGGGGCTGAACGGCCAGGTCGGCGTCGCCGCCGCCGCCGCCGTCCTCTTCGCGGTCAACGTCACCGCGGTCGTGCCGGTGACGCCCTCGAACATCGGGGTCTTCCAGCTCGCCGTGATCAGCGTCCTGCACACCGGCTTCGGGATCGGCGCCGCCGACGCGCTGGCCTACGGAGTCATCTTGCAGGCGGTCGAGATCGCCACCGCAGTCGCCCTCGGCCTGCCGTCCCTGGTCCGCGAGGGGCTCTCCTGGAGCGACCTGCGGGCTCAGGCGTTCTCTGCCTCGCCGGTGCGGCTGGAGCCGCAGCCGCTGGCGCGCGACGCCGTGCGCGACGGCGTCCGGATCTAAGCGAGAGTCGCTGCTCGTCCTCGCGCTCGGCCAGACGATCCAGCCACTCGCCGAGATCCTCGCGGCTCGGGCAAACCCTACGGCTGAACCTGGCAGCGTTTTCCTTCAGGGTTCCGTAGCATTACCCGCCGTGAAGGCGCTCATGATCGCCATCTCGCTGGGCGCCGCGCTGGCGATCGCCGGCTGCGGGGGCGACGACGAGTCGACCACGACCACGACGGCGACGTCGACGGAGTCGACCACGGCGGAAGCCGAACCGACGAAGCCGGTGGTCAAGGTGCCGGAGGGCGCCCCGCCGAAGAAGCTGGAGATCAAGGACCTGAGCAGGGGGACGGGCGCCGTCGCCGAGGCCGGCGACGAGGTCACGGTCCAGTACGTCGGGGTCGATTACAAGACCGGCGAGGAGTTCGACGCCTCCTGGGACCGCGGCGAACCCTTCGCCTTCCAGCTCGGCGGTGGACAGGTGATCCCCGGCTGGGACCAGGGCGTCGAGGGAATGCGCGTCGGCGGCCGCCGCGAGCTGATCATCCCCCCGGACCTCGCCTACGGCGCGGCAGGCTCACCCCCCGCGATCGCCCCCAACGCCACCCTGGTGTTCGTGGTCGATCTGCTCGGCGTGCGGTAGACCTCGATAGCGAGCTGCGGGCCGAAGAGTGGTTCCGCACGACCACCGTGCGCTTCGTGTGACTGAATTGGCACGCAAGTGGCGCAATCGGTGACATCACGGCGGCTATCCTGGTCTCATGGAGCGGGTCGCATGGACCGATGAGCGCCTGGACGATCTCGCCCAGCGCCTGGACGCTGGGTTCGATCGCGTCGATCGCGACTTCCGTGACCTGCGGGCCGAGGTCGGCGCGTTGCGCAGCGCGCTGATCCGTGTCGGCGGGGGAATCATGGCCGGCCTGATCGGCCTGATCGCGGCCGTGCTCTCGAACGGCGTCTGAGCCCGGGGACCAGATCCGCTCGTTTCGCTGGCAGCGCGAGCGCTGGGCAAGAAGCATGAGCGGGAGCCTTGAGACAATGCGCCGGGCGGTCCGCGCGGACGACCGCGCTGCGTAGCGGCCGCGGCGGTCCCCGAGCCGCAGACCTCCCGCATCGCCGTGCCCCAACGGAGCTTCACGTGTCGAAGATGTCGGCGGCGGTGACCGCGAGGACGTCGTCAGGGTTGGTGACCTGCTCGCGGGCGCAGACGGCGTAGGTGGGGTTCGGGCCGAGCTTGGGTAGGGCTTCGGCCTTCTGTGCCAGCTCGGCGCGCAGGGCCGGGCCGTTGGCGCGGCGGGACCACTTCGACTCGCCGATCAGGACGGCCTCTCGGCTCCTGCCCGCCAGGGCGACGGCGTCGATCTCGATGGGGGGAGAATCCTGCCACCAGCGGCCGACGTCGACGATCTCGGGGCCGAGGTCGCCGGCCGCGGCCAGCCGCACGAGGTGCTGGCGGAAGGCCGCCTCCCAGCGGTCGCCCATGTGGTCGTCGAGCTGTTTGGTGAGCACGGGGAGGATCTGCCTCCCCAGGCCCCTGCTGATCGCGGAGCGGTGGCGGTCGAGCAGGCCGAGCCAGAAGGCGAGGAAGTTGTCGGCGATGCGGTAGACGCGGCGGCGGGTGCGGGCGGGGTTCTCGGTCACCGGGACGAGCCGCTCGACCAGGCGCAGCTCGACCAGCCGCTCCAGCACCCGGCCGGGCTCGGCGCGGACGGCCTGCTCGATCTCGTTGTGGCGGGTGCGGCCGGCGGCGATCGCGCGCAGGACGAGGCCGCCGAGGCCGCCGAGGCCGCCCTCGGTCGCGAGCACGAGCTGCCCCTCGTCGAGGAGGCGCCCGCCGGGGGTGCAGGCGAGGCGCAGCAGGTTCTGCTTGAGGCTCTGGCCGGTGTCCCACCAGTCCAGGTAGAGCGGCACTCCGCCGACGATCCCCCAGACCAGGGCGCGGTCGCTCGGGGCCAGGCCCCTGAGCATTTCGGCCGTCTCGCGGGGCCGGAACGGATGGAGGAGGAGCGTCAGGTCGAATCGCCCGTAGAGCGGCGCCCTCTCCTCCTGAATCGCCTCCATCGTCCGCACCGCGGACCCGCAGAGGAGGATTCGCAGCTTGGTCTTCTCGCGCGCCCGGTCCCAGAACGCGCGCAGAACTCCCGGCAGCTCGGGACTCGCCTTGACCAGATCGGGGAACTCGTCGATGACGAGCAGCAGGCGCTCTCTGGTCGCGGCCGCGGCGAGTGAGTCGAGGGCGTCGTCCCAGCTTGTGAAGGGGCGCTCGCCGAGGTCGCGGGCGCCGGGGCTGACCGCCGGCTCTGCCGCTTCGCTGAGCATGCGCAGCTCGTCGCCGACCGGCCGACCGGCGCCGGTGTGGAAGATCGTCCGCTTCTCACGCGCGAACTCCTCGAGCAGGGAGGTCTTGCCGACTCGGCGACGGCCCCAGACGAGCCCGAGCGCCGAGCCCGGGCGCTCCCACCACCTCCTCAGGGCGCTCAACTCGTCCCGTCGGTTGACGAACATGCCCAGAGGTTACCGACATCGGATGTAACCGACATCGGATGTCGGCGACGTTGAATGTCGGTAACCCGGGATGGGACGGTCGCAACGCAGGGACTCGTAGAATTCGCGCGCGTCCGGGCTTCCCCAACCGGTATGCTGTATGCATGACGCTACAGATTGCAGTTCGCATCCCAGACGACCAGCTGCAGGAGCTTGACAATGCGGTCCAAGCGGGCGAGTTCGAGAGCAGGGCGGAAGGCGTGCGGCAGGCATTGCGACGCCTGCTCAGCGATTTGCGCGAGCGGGAGATCGCTCGCGAATACCGGCAGGCGTACGCTCGGCAGCCCGACGATCCGGCGGTCGGTGAGGCCGGCGTGGAGCTGCTCGCCGAGGCGGTCAGACGCGAGGAGTCTCAGCCGAGTTGAGCCTGGTCGACCGTGGCGACATCTTCGATGCCGACCTGCCGGGGCTTGGCGCGCGGCCTGTCCTCGTTGTGACGCGCCAGGTCGCGATCCCGGTGCTCTCCGCGGTGACCGTGGCGCTGATCACCTCGACCATCCGGGGCATTGCCAGCGAGGTGCCGCTTGGTTCGGAGCACGGGCTCGCGTACCCGTGCGTCGCGAACTGCGACAACCTCCTCACGATCTCCAAGGCTCACCTCACCGGACGGCGCGGTGCGCTTCCGGTGGGGGACGTCGCTCGCCTGGACGACGCCCTGAGCTTCGCGCTTCAGCTCGATTGAGCCCGTCAGCGCCCCCGTTGGGCCGCCAGTTCCCCCGGTGTAAGCCGGGGGTGACCTCCCGGGTAATTGACGACCAGTGGGACTTGTCCTCGCTTCAACGGAGCCCCCGGTGTAAGCCGGGGGTGACAGGTCCACGTCCACCGACCGACGACTGCTGGCGAGGCTTCAACGGAGCGTCTCGCCGTTCGACGATCAGCGGGCGGTCGCCACTCCCAGATCCTCCGCGAGTCGCGCCTGTCGCTCGTCGAGCGTATAGAGCACGCGACCGGTCGCGGCGGCGGTGGCGATGATCAGCAGGTCCGTCGCGGTGGTGATGCGCCGCGTCGCACGTGCGCCGGCCAGCACCTCTCCGTAGCGCTCGGCCACCAACTCGTCGACCGGGAGCGGCTGATAGGCGTCGCGCACCGCTGCGAGACGAGCCTGGCGGGCCGCCCGTACAGCCGGGTCGGTCGCCAGCAGCAC
>VRUE01000012.1:0-15326 GCA_019456285.1 Solirubrobacterales bacterium
GTGGAGGAGAACAGCACCGAGCCTCTGACCGGCACCGGCTCGGGGACCTTCGAGTACTGGTGGGCCCGCAACGGCGACGTGCCTGGCTTTGTCCAGGACACCCACTCCCTCTACATGCAGACGCTCGGCGAGCTGGGGATCGTCGGGCTCGCGCTGCTCGCGGCCCTCCTGCTGGCGATCCTGGTCGGCGGCGGGCGCCTGGCACTCCGAGCCGGGCCGCGAGGACGGCCGCAGCTCGCCGCCGCGTTGGCGGGCTGCACGGCGTTCTGCCTCACCGCCACCTTCGACTGGATGTGGCAGATCCCGGTGCTGCCCGTCGCCCTGCTTCTGCTCGGCGCCGCGCTGGTGACCGCCGCGCCCGACGGGTCGAGGGCTCTCAACCTCCCGCTGCGGTCCGCCTTCGCCCTGGCCGCCGTCGCCGCAATCGTCGCGATCGCCACCCCGCTCGCCTCCTCGAGCCTGGTGCGGCAGAGCGAGGCGGACGCTCGCGAGGGCGACCCCGCCGCCGCCCTGCGCGCCGCGCGGAGCGCCCAGAACGCGCAGCCGAGCGCGGCGACGCCCCGGCTCCAGCAGGCTCTCCTGCTCGAGGCTCAAGGCGACCTGGCCCTGGCAGCAGCAGCGGCCCGCGCCGCGACCGAAAGGGAGTCGACCAACTGGCGAACCTGGCTGGTGCTATCCCGCATCGAGGCCGAGCAGGGCAGGGCCGCCGCCGCGGTGCGCGGCTATCGCAAGGCCAAGTCGTTGAACCCCCGATCCCCGCTCTTCGAGCGGTGACCACGCAGTCTCTCGACGAGATCCGCCCAGGGCCAGAGTATTGCGCTGCCGGCAAGGACGACGTCACCAGCTTTAAGGTATAAATCGACCATAGCGTGGTCATATAATGACCAGTTAGCGGACCTTCATCATGCAGACAATCGAGCGCGCCATCACCCCCCGCCTCCTCGCTGCCCTCGGGGATACGCCCGCGGTGATGCTGGTCGGGCCCCGGCAGGCCGGGAAGAGCACACTCGTGCAGGGCCTCGCCGCGGGTCCGCACCCCGCCCATTACCTGAGCCTCGACGATCTGCGCACCCTCGATGCCGCTGGACGCGATCCGGTCGGGTTCATCGAGGATGCCGAGGACCCTCTGGTCATCGACGAGATCCAGCGCGCGCCCGAGTTGCTCCTTCCGATCAAGGCCGCGATCGACCGCGATCGACGTCCCGGGCGCTTCATTCTCACCGGGTCGGCACAGGTGATGCTGCTACCGAAGGTGTCCGAGTCGCTCGCCGGACGAATCGAGGTTCACACTCTGTGGCCGTTCTCGCAGGCCGAGATCGAGGGCGTCTCCGGACAGATCGTCGAGCTGCTGCTCGACGGGTCCTCGCGACCCGGTGTAGCGCCGGCGACGCCCCGCAGAGAGCTCATCGAGCGCATCGTGCGCGGCGGCTTCCCCGAGGCGGTGGCGCGCGAGCCCGATCGCCGCGACGAGTGGTTCGCCGCATACCTCACCGCGATCGTGCAACGCGACCTCCGCGATCTTGCGAACATCGAGCGCCTCGCCGAGGTCCCGGCGGTGCTCGCCTCGCTTGCATCACGAGTCCGTGCGCCCTTGAACAAGACGGAGGTGAGCAGCTCGGTGGGGATTCCGCGAACCTCGCTGGATCGCTACCTGACCCTGCTCGAGCACGTCTTCCTGGTTCGCCGCCTGCCGGCGTGGCACACGAGCCGCGTCAAGCAGATCACCAAGGCGCCGAAGCTCCTGCTCTCCGACTCCGCCCTGCTCGCACACCTGCTGCGAATCGACCGGAGACGACTTGCGGACGACGGCTCGCTCCTCGGTGCCGTCCTCGAGTGCTTCGTCGGCATGGAGCTGACCAAGCAGATTTCCGCCGCGCGAGTGCGAGCGTCCCTGCTTCACATGCGCACCGCGACGGGAGCCGAGATCGACTTTGTGATCGAGGGCGCCGACGGCCGCGTAGCCGGCGTCGAGGTGAAGGCCTCGGCCACGGTGCGCACGGAGGACTTCAAGCACCTGGCCACCCTGCGCGACCGGCTGGGCGACGAGCGCTTCGTCCGTGGCGTGGTGCTCTACGCGGGTGGAGAGCGCCTTCCCTTCGGCGAGCGGCTGGAAGCCTGGCCGCTCGCCACCCTGTGGACGGCCGCAGGGACCTGAGCTCGAGCTCCAAGGGCCACGACGTAGAGGCCCGGCGCCCCTGGGATACTTCGCTGCAAGATCCATAGGCAGGGAGAAAGATGAGCTTCTTGGGCCGATCCGGCGCGCTTGCCGCCCTGGTCGCCGCCGCGATCGCCGTGGCCGGCTGCGGGGAGACGGTGCTCGACAGCGCCAAGATCGAGGACTCGATCCAGCGGGACCTGCGGCGCTCGGCCGGCATGAATGTCTCCGCGGTCGCTTGCCCGTCCGGGGTAGAGGTCGAGCGGGGCGCGACCTTCACCTGCACGGTGACCCTGGCCGGCGGCGAGGAGGAAACGGCGAAGCTGAGGATCCTCAACGAGGACGCCGACATCGCTCTCACCGGCCTCGAGCCCGCCGGGAAGGCCGCCGAGGAATGAGGCAGGGCGCGAACAGGGGGATTGCGGTAGCCGCGGCGATCGTGCTGTCCCTGATCCTGGCGCCGGGCGCCGCCGGCAAGAGTCGCTGCGGCCAGTTCGCGCAGGCTCCGCGGCAGGCGTCCGACCACCAGCTCCGCACCTCCGTGCTCTGCCTGGTCAACCGCGCTCGCGAACGGCGCGGGATGGCGCCGCTTCGGTTCAGCCGGCCGCTGCGGGAATCGGCCACCGGCCACTCCCGCAGCATGGTGCGCAGCAACACGCTGACCCACTACGGGCCCGGCGGCAGCACGCTGACGAGCCGGGTCGCCCGCAGCGGCTATCTGGCGAGCGCTTCCTCCTACCGGTTGGCCGAGAACATCGGCGCCGGACGGGGCCGCAGCAACGGCTCGCCGCTGGCGATCGTGCGGGACTGGATGGACAGTCCCGGTCACAAGGCGAACATCCTCGACCGCGGCCTGCGCGACTTCGGCGTCGGCATCGCCCGCGGCAACCCGCTCGGTAGGGACAGCAACGCGGTCACCTGGACGCTCAACCTGGGCACCCGGCGGTAAGTAGAGTCCCGCGAATGAGCCAACCGAGCACGGCCAACGCGCCGACCACCCACGCGCAGCTCCGCGACTGGGTCGGGGAGATCGCAGATCTGACCCTGCCCGACGCCGTCCACTGGTGCGACGGCTCGGCCGAGGAGTACGACGCCCTCGCCCAGAGGCTGATCGCGGCGGGTACCTTTGAGCGCCTCTCCGACGCAAAGCGCCCCAACTCCTACCTCGCCCTCTCCGACCCGGGCGACGTCGCCCGGGTCGAGGACCGCACCTTCATCTGCGCTGAGCGGGAGGCCGACGCAGGCCCGACCAACAACTGGCGCGACCCGGCCGAGATGCGGCAGACGCTGGACGGCCTGTTCAAGGGCTGTATGCGCGGTCGCACGATGTACGTCGTCCCCTTCTCGATGGGCCCGATCGGCTCGCCGATCGCCCATATCGGCGTCCAGCTCACCGACTCGGCCTACGTCGCCACCTCGATGCGGATCATGACCCGGATGGGCAAGGGCGCGCTCGAGGTGCTCGGCGAGAGCGGCGCGTTCGTCCCCTGCGTGCACTCGGTCGGGATGCCGCTGGCAGATGGGCAGGAGGATGTGCCCTGGCCCTGCAACGCCGAGAACAAGTACATCGTCCACTACCCCGAGACGCGCGAGATCTGGTCTTATGGCTCCGGCTACGGCGGCAACGCCCTGCTCGGCAAGAAGTGCTTCGCGCTGCGGATCGCCTCGGCGATGGCGCGCGACGAGGGCTGGCTGGCCGAGCACATGTTGATCCTCAAGCTGACCTCGCCCGAGGGCAATGTCAAGTACGTCACCGGCGCCTTCCCCTCGGCCTCGGGCAAGACCAACCTGGCGATGCTGATCCCGACCCTCGAGGGCTGGACAGCAGAGACGGTCGGCGACGACATCGCCTGGATGAAGTTCGGCGAGGACGGCCGCCTGCGCGCGGTCAACCCCGAGGCCGGCTTCTTCGGCGTCGCCCCCGGGACCGGCCACAAGACCAACCCGAACGCGATGGAGACGGTCGAGCGCAACACGATCTTCACCAACTGCGCCAAGACCGACGATGGCGACGTCTGGTGGGAGGGCATGACCGGCGAGCCGCCGGCGCACGCGATCGAGTGGCACGGCGAGGACTGGACCCCGGAGTCCGACGATCCTGCCGCCCACCCCAACGCCCGCTTCACCACGCCGGCCGCGCAGTGCCCCTGCATCGCGCCGGAGTGGGAAGACCCGGCCGGGGTGCCGATCGACGCCTTCCTCTTCGGCGGCCGCCGCGCCACCGCGATCCCGCTGGTCTCCGAAGCCTTCGATTGGGAGCACGGCGCCTTCCTCGGCGCGACGATGTCGGTCGAGACGACCGCCGCCGCCGGCGGCGAGGTCGGCCGGCTGCGCTTCGACCCGATGGCGATGCTGCCCTTCTGCGGCTACAACATGGCCGACTACTTCGCCCACTGGCTGAAGCTGGGCGAGCGCGAGGGGGCGAAGCTGCCCAGGATCTTCCTCGTCAACTGGTTCCGCAAGGACGCCGAGGGCAAGTTCATCTGGCCCGGGTTCGGCGAGAACAGCCGCGTGCTCGAGTGGATCTTCCGCCGCTGCGAGGGCGAGGGCGAGACGGTCGAGACGCCGATCGGCCTGCTGCCCGCCGAGGGCGAGATCGACACCGACGGCCTCGACGTCTCCGCCGCGCGGATGCGCGAGCTGCTCACCGTCGACCTGGAGCTGTTCAAGCAACAGTTGCCCCAGGTCAGGGAGCACCTGGAGCGCTTCGGCGACCGGCTGCCGGCCGGGATCGCCGCCCAGCTCGAGTCGCTCGAAGAGCGCCTCGGCTGAGCGCCGAGCCGAGCCTTACAGCCCGTAGGACTGGGCCAGCTCCGGGTCCTTGGCGGCCAGCATCTCGGCCAGCTCGACCATCACCTTGCACTGCTTCCAGGTGGCGTCGTCCTGCATCTTGCCGTCGATCATGTGCACGCCGCGGCCGTCGGGGATCGCCTCCAGAACCTTCTTGGCGAATTTGACCTCGTCCGGCGGTGGGCTGAAGACCTTCTTCGCGATCTCGATCTGGGCCGGGTGCAGCGACCAGGCGCCGACGCAGCCGAGCAGGAAGGCGGCGCGGAACTGGGTCTCGCACCCGGCCGTGTCCTTGATGTCGCCGAAGGGGCCGTAGAAGGGCAGGATCCCGGTTGCGGCGCAGGCGTCGACCATGCGCGCGATCGAGTAGTGCCAGGGGTCCTGCTGGGCGGTCACACGGTCGGCCTCGGGGTTCTCGGGGTCGGCCGGGTCCTCCATCGAGCGGTAGCCCGGGTGGCCGCCGCCGACCCGGGTCGTCTTCATCCGCCGCGAGGCGGCGAGGTCGGCCGGGCCGAAGCTCATCCCCTGCATGCGCGGGCTGGCGGCGGCGATCTCCTCGACGTTGACCACGCCCTGCGCGGTCTCGAGGATCGCGTGGATCAGGATCGGCTTCTCGACCCCTGCCTTGGCCTCGAGCTGGGCGAGCAGCCGGTCGACGTAGTGGATGTCCCAGGCGCCCTCGACCTTGGGCACCATCACGACCTCGAGCTTGTCGCCGATCTCACCGACAAGAGTCGTCAGGTCGTCGAGCACCCAGGGGCTCTCCAGCGAGTTGACCCGGGTCCAGAGCGCGGTCTGGCCGAAGTCGGACTCGGTCGCCGCCTTGACCAGGCCCTGCCGGGCGGCCTCCTTGCGGTCGACCGGGATCGCGTCCTCGAGGTTGCCGAGCAGGATGTCGGTCTTCGTGGAGATGGCGGCCGCCTTGGCGACCATCTTCTCGTTGGAGAAGTCGAGGAAGTGGATCATCCGCGACGGGGTGACCGGGATCTCGCGCGGCAGTTCGGGGGCGCCGATCGCCAGCGGCTGGAAGAACTCTCTGGGGTTTCGCAAGCTGCTCCTCGGGTCGGGGGCGTTCGGGCGGGAAATCTAGTCGACCGGTCGCGCCGGGGTCGCAGGGATTGGGCCCTCGGCGCCGTACATGGAGGCGTGAGCCCTCTTCACCCCGAGAGCTCCGCCGAGTGGCGCCTGCCGGAGGACGCCCGACCGCCGTTGCTGGGCGAGCTGGTCGAGCGGATCGACGAGGCGCTGGCCACCGCCCGCGCCTCGGAGGCGGCGATCATGACGGTCGGCGCCGCCGCCCTCGACGCGGCCGAGCAGGCGCGCCGCGCGGCCGAGCTGGCTGAGCGGGCGAGCATCGCGATGAACAGCTCCGAGCCCGAGGTCGTCCTAGCCGCCGTCCCGGCTGCCTTGCCCGTCTCCGGCGACGACGGCCTCCGTGCGTTCTCCGCCCGCGCCGACCGTGTGGCGGCGCGCCTGCGCCGGCTCGAGCCTCCCCACGTCACCGAGCCAGCGCTCGCGTAGCGCCCGGGCGACGGTCCTCGCCGGCTCCCCGGGCGGTCGCAGCGGTGTGCCGCCGGCCGAGCGCGCCGGCTCAACGCCGCGAACCGAGCCGGTCAGGAAGACCTCGCCGCAGGCGGCCAGGTCGGTGATCGTGAGGCCGACCTCGCGCACTTCGATCCCGGCCTGGACCGCGGCCTCGATCGCCCGCGCCCGGGCGATGCCGGGCAGGATGCGCCCGTCTGTCGGCGGCGTCAGCAGCACGTCGCCGGCGATCGCGAACACGTTTGCCCGCGCCGCCTCCAGCACGTCGCCGGCCGCGTCGACGACCAACGGCAGCTGCTGCTCCGCGAGCGCGGCCGAGGCCCGCCGCAGGACGCGCCGGTCGGCCCACTTGTAGGGGCCGAGGCCGCCGGCGACGGTGACCGGGCAGAGGTCGACCGCGCGATCCCAGGCGGGGAAGACGAGCCCGGGCTCGATCGCCCTCGCCTCGGCGCGGGCTCGCAGCCGGGCGCCGTCTCGGGCCACGGTGAGCCGCACCCTGCCCAGCTCGAGGCCGCGGCTGTGGGCGAGCGCCAGGGCGCGCAGCTCCGCCGGGGCCGCGGCGCCGTCAAGCAGCTCGAGGCTGTTGGCGAGGCGGCCCAGGTGGGCGTCGAGCTCCACCGGGCGCCCGCCGGCGACGAGCAGTGTCTCGAAGAGCCCCGTCTCGAGGCCGGGAGCGGCAGGCTCGTCCATCGTGCCCATAATGGCGCAGTGAGCCCGCCGCCGTGAAGACCCTCCTGATCGACAACTACGACAGCTTCACCTACAACCTCTTCCAGCTGCTGGCGGAGACCGGGGGGGAGGAGCCGGTCGTCGTCCGCAACGACGAGGCACGCTGGGAGGAGCTGGAGCGGCTGCGCTTCGACAACGTCGTCCTCTCGCCCGGTCCCGGCAGGCCCGACGACGCGGCGGACTTCGGCGTCTGCGCCGACGCGATCCGTCGCTGCGAGGCGCCCCTGCTCGGGGTCTGCCTCGGCCACCAGGGCATCGGCGCCATCCACGGGGGGGAGATCGGCGCCGCGCCCGAGCCGACGCACGGCCGCCTCAGCAGGATCCGGCACGACGGCTCGCCGCTCTTCGCCGGGCTGCCCCCAGAGTTCGTCGCCACCCGCTACCACTCGCTCTGCGTCCGGCGACCGCTTCCCGCGACGCTGGAGGAGATCGCCTGGACAGGCGAGGGCGTGCCGATGGCGCTCGCGCATCGCACGCGCCCGCAGTGGGGGGTCCAGTTCCACCCGGAGTCGATCGCCACCGAGCACGGCAGGAGGATCCTGGCCAACTTCGGCGAGCTGACGGCAGCGCATCTGGGCGCGGCCGGCGGCAAGGGGAGAGACCGGGCCGCAGTCGCGCCCAGATTCGCCGCGGGCCGGACCCGCCTGCGGCCCGGCCCGCGGCGGGAGCCGAGCCTGCGCCACCGCAGGCTGGACGTCCTGTACGACCCCGAGCGTGCCTTCGCGCACCTCTTCGGGGACAGCCCGGACGCGTTCTGGCTCGACAGCGGCACCGGTGGTGGGTTGGGTCGCTTCTCGTTCATCGGCGCGACCGGCGGGCCGCTCAGCGCGACGATCTCCTACGACCTGGCCGCGGGCGAGGTCCGCGTCGAGCGCGGTGGCGAGGCCGAGCTGCGGCGGGAATCGATCTTCGAGTACCTCGGCCGCGAGCTGCGGGCGATGCGGCATCTCGGCGCCGGGCTGCCCTTCGATTTTCGCTGCGGCTTCGCCGGCTACCTCGGCTACGAGCTGAAGGCCGAGTGCGGGGGGAAGCGAGCCCACGACTCGCCGCTGCCCGACGCCGCCTTCGTCTTCGCCGATCGCATGATCGCCTTCGACCACCGCGAGAGGCGCACCTACCTGCTCTGCCTGGTCGAGCCGGATGGCGTCGAGGCGGGGGAGCGCTGGATCGACGAGACGAGCCGGCGGCTGGCGTCCATGCCGCCCCTGGCGCCCCCCGACCGGGGTGGGCCGGCGGAGCCGGTCGAGTTCCGGCTCAAGCGCTCGCGCGAGCGCTACCTCGACGACATCGCGGTCTGCAGGCGGCGCCTCGCCGAAGGCGAGAGCTATGAGATCTGCCTGACCAACAAGATCGTGGCCGACGTCGCCCCCGCGCCGCTGCCGTTGTACCGGGCGCTGCGCAGGGTCAACCCGGCGCCGTTCTCGGCCTTCCTGCGCTTCGGCGAGCTGGCCGTGCTCAGCTCTTCGCCGGAGCGCTTCCTGCGCATCGGCGGCGATCGCCTGGTCGAGGCGAGGCCGATCAAGGGCACCTCTCCCCGCGGCGGGACCCCGGCCGAGGACGCGCGCCTGGCCGCGGCGCTGCGTGAGGGCGAGAAGACGCGGGCGGAGAACCTGACGATCGTCGACCTGCTGCGCAACGACCTCGGCTCGGTCTGCGAGGTAGGCTCGGTCGAGGTGCCGAGCCTGATGCGGGTCGAGAGCTACGAGACCGTGCACCAGCTCGTCTCCACCGTGCGGGGCAGGCTGCGCGAGGACGTCGGACCGGCCGATTGCGTCCGCGCCTGCTTTCCGGGCGGTTCGATGACCGGCGCCCCGAAGAGGCGGACGATGGAGATCATCGACGCGCTGGAGGGCGAGGCGCGCGGCGTCTACTCGGGCGCGATCGGGTATCTCGGCGCGGGCGGGGGCTGCGATCTCAGCATCGCGATCAGGGCGCTGGTGCTCGACGGCGAGACAGCATCGCTCGGCGTCGGCGGCGCGATCGTGACCCAGTCCGACCCCGAGGAGGAGTACCGGGAGATGCTGCTCAAGGCGGCCGCGCCGATGCGGGCGCTCGAGCCGGGGGTTGAGCCGGCCGCGGCACTTGCCCCCAGGGCTGAATTGGCGCTGGCGGGCGCCGCTAGGCTTACAGCGCCGCGAAAACGACCGGAACGGGAAGCATGGCTGTAGAGAACCAGGGTGGCGGCAGGCTTCGCCGCCTGCTCGCCCGGGGCAGGGGCAGGCGGTTCGACCTGCTCGTCGGGATCGTGCTCGGCGTGATCCTCGGCATCGCGGTGGCCTACGTCCTCGTGATCGTCATCGGCGGCGGCAGAGACGCCTCCGACATCTCGACTCCCTCCTCGCCGCCGAACGGCGCCGAGACCAGGAGTGGCTAGGGAAGCCAAGGAGGACCCTGAGCTGGTCGATAGATCAGCCATTTAGCGTGATATCGGTTAATCTATAGACCATGTCAAGGAAATCGCTTCCCTTATTCCCCCAGACCCAGCGCCGCGCCGAGGCGTTAGGCGAGCGTCTGCGGCTGGCCCGCCGGCGCCGCCGGATGTCGATCCAGGACCTCGCCGCCCGGGTCGGCGTGACCCGGCATACCCTCGCCCGCCTCGAGCGGGGCGACCTGTCGACCGGGCTCGGGGTGCTGGCCCGGGTGCTCGCGGTGCTGGGCATCGAAGAGGATCTGGATCGCATCGGGCGCGACGACGAGCTGGGCCGGCGGCTGCAGGACGTGCGACAGCCCCGGCCGCGGCGCAGCTCGAAGGGGCGGTGAGGGATGGCGGCGGAACGCGGCCGCCTGCTTGCGCGGCTCGATGCCGCCGAGCTCGGCCCGCAGCGCGAGGTCGGGACGCTGAGTCGTGAGCGCGGCGGGGGGCGGAGCGTCGTCTCGTTCGCCTACGCGCCGGACTGGGTTGCGGCGCGGGACTCGTTTCCGGTCGATCCGGCGCTGCCGCTCTACGAAGGCGAGCAGTATCGACAGGGGCTGCCCGGGTTCTTCGCCGACGCTGCCCCGGATCGCTGGGGGCGGACCTTGCTCGAGCGCCGGGAGGCGACGGTCGCCCGGCGCGAGGATCGGCGACCGCGACAGCTGGACGAGTGGGACTTCCTGGTCGGCGTCAACGACGAGACGCGGATGGGGGCGCTGCGCCTCGCGCGGCCCGGCGGGCGTGGCTTCGTCGCCGACGAGCCCCTTGCCGTCCCGCCCCTGGCGCGGCTGCGCGAGGTCGAGCACTGGGCGCGAGAGCTCGAGCAGGGCCTGTCCCAGGAGATCGGGGAGGAAGACCGCTGGTTGGCGATGCTGGTCGCCCCGGGCAGCTCGCTCGGCGGAGCGCGGCCGAAGGCCAGCTACTCGGACGGCGGCGGGCTGTGGATCGCCAAGTTCCCCTCCCGCGAGGACCGCCACGACGTCGGCGCCTGGGAGCACCTGCTCTCACGCCTGGCCACGGCCGCCGGGATAGCGACCCCGGAGACCCGCCTGCTGCGGCTGGGCGCCGCCTACCGCACCTTCTGCGCGAGGCGCTTCGATCGCGCCGGCGACGAGCGGCGGCTCTATGCCTCGGCGATGACGCTGGCCGGGCGGGGCGACCACGAAGACGCGAGCTATCTCGACATCGCGCGGGCGATCGTCGACTTCGGCGATCCGGCGGCGATCGAGGAGGACTTGGGCCAGCTCTTCCGTCGCCTCGCTTTCAACGTCCTCGTCGCCAACCGGGACGACCACCTGCGCAACCACGGGTTCCTGCGTGGCACGGGCGGCTGGCGGCTGGCGCCGGCGTTCGACGTCAACCCCTCTCCGGAGAAGCTGGAGCACAGCCTGGCGCTCGACGACTCGGTGCGGGCCCCCGACCTCGACCTCGTGCGCGAGACGGCGCCGCTGTACCGGCTCTCGGCCGACGAGGCCGAGCGGACGATCGCCGAGGTCGGCCGAGCGGTGTCGGGCTGGCGGCAGCTAGCCCGCGAAGCGGAGCTGCCCGGCGAGGAGATCGAGCGGATCAGCGCCGCGTTCGCCTCGGCCTGACCCGCGGGGCGCCTAGGAGCGGCCCTGGGCGCCGGGGGTCTCGCTGACCATGCGGGCGTAGACGATGAGGCGCTGGGAGGCGCTGTAGAGGGGGTGGCAGGAGCTGAGGACGAGGCGCTCGTAGCCGACGTCGCGGACCACGCCGATCTCGCTCGGGTCGACGATCTCGGTCCCCTGGACCCGGTAGGCGAAGGTCGCGTAGGGCATCTCGAGCACGATCCGGTCGCCGCGCTCGAGCGAGTCGGCGTGGCGGAACGGCGCCCCGTCGGTGGTGCGGTGGCCGGCGATCCCGACGGTGCCGTCCTCGCCGGGGAAGGAGGTCTCCGAGAAGTGCCCGGGGCCGATCCGCAGGCTGGCGGTGTCGGTGCCCTGGACCACGACGGTGTCGAGGCCGATCTCGGCGGCGCGGATGCGGCCGATCGCCTCGCCCTCCCCGACCCGGCGGCCGAAGCGGCGGGCGAGCTTCGCGATGCGGCGTTCGCGGCCGCGCCGGGTCAGCCCGCGGCCTGCGGCGGCGGTGGCCGCGTAGCGCGCTTCGGTCTCCTCCAGTTCGCTCTCCGCCTGGCGCTGCTGGATCGCCGCGTGGACCGAGGAGATCGGCTCCTCGTAGGCGAGCGTGATGCCGATGTCCGCGAGCAGAACCAGCCCGGCGGTGATCAGCGTTATCGCGAGGATGCGCAACAAGCGGGCCATCTGTTGAAGTCTCCACGATCGGTCGCCTGCGCGGTCCCGTCCGTGCCTGGGCGAATGTGCCGCCGCCCGATCCGGCATATTATCTGCCGTCCCGACTCGGCGCGTGCGGGGAGAGATGACGAGGGGATCTGCGAAGAAGAGAGCCCTGTCGGCCCCCCTGGCGGTGGGCATCGTGGCCCTGGGCGCTCTGGTCTACTTCGCTCCGTCGTTCTACGAGGTCGTGGACAAGGGGCCCTTCGTGCGGTTCTACGCGCCGGAGCCGGGCTCGGTCTACGAGCTGCGCCTGTTCGACACGATCACGGTCTACGGGGACCAGGAGTCAAGGCCGAGCACGGACGAGGTGAGCGCCGCGGCGCTGGTCGCGCTGGCCGGCTTCGGCCTTCTCATGGCCCTCCACCTCGGCGAACTCCTGCGTGCCTCCGCGACCGGGCATGATTGACGGCCACCTTGCGGATCCTCCTTCTCACCCAGTACTTCGCGCCGGAGGTGACGGCCGCGAGCGTTCGACTGCTGCCTCTGGCCGCCGGCCTGGCGGCGCGCGGCCACCAGGTCGAGGTCGTCTGCGAGGTGCCGAACCACCCCGAGGGCGTCGTCCGAGAGGGCTACCGCAGGCGGCCGTTCGTGCGGCGTCGGCTGCAGGGCTTCTCCGTCCGCTACGTCTGGGTTCGCGCGTCGCCGGTCAAGACGCAGCGCTCCCGCATGCTGTTCTACGGCAGCTACGCGCTGAGCGGAGCGCTGGCCGGTATCGCAGCGCGGCGACCCGACGTCGTCCTCGCCTCCTCGCCGCCGTTGCCGGGAGCCGCGGCGGCTATGGCAGTGGCTCGCCTTCGCCGGGTGCCGTGGGTGATGGATGTCCGCGACCCCTGGCCCGAAGCGCCGGTCGCACTCGGCGAACTGAGCGATAAGCGCGCGATCGCGGCCCTGGAGCGCCTGGAGCGGCGCCTCTACGCGTCTGCGGCGGCGGTCGTCACGGTGACCGAGCCGTTTCGGGACGGCATCGTCGCCAAGCTCGCGGCGCCGGAGAAGGTGACGGTGATCCCGAACGGGACGACGGACGCCTGGCTCGAGGCAGGCGAAAGCGAGGAGGACCGTCGGGACCTGGGCATGCCGGAGGACCGCTTCGTCCTGACCTATGCCGGCAACGTCGGTCTCGCCCAGGGTCTGGACGCGGCGATCGACGCCGCGGCGCTCCTCGACGACGGCTTCCAGCTCCAGATCGTAGGCTCGGGGCCGCGGTTGGAGAGCGTCCGCGAGCGAGCGTCGCGGTTGCCGCCGGGCAGGGTGGTGTTTCGCGGCCTCGTCCCGCCCGAGGCGGCCGCGCGATACCTGCGTGCCTCCGACGCGTCGCTCGTGCCGCTGGGCGGCATTCCCGAGCGGCAGCGATCCGTGCCGGCAAAGCTCTTCGACTGCAGCGCGATCGGCCGTCCGGTCATCGTTTCCGCCGGGGGGGAGGCAACCAGGCTCGTCGGCGCGGCTGACGCGGCCCTGTGCATTCCCCCGGACGACCCCACGGAGTTGGCCGCTGCTGTCCGTCGGTTGCAGGGGGACGGCGCGTTGCGGCTCCGCCTCGCCGAGAACGGGCGTGCCTTCGCCCGGCAGCACCGGCGGGAGGATGGGATCGACCGCTTCGAGCGACTGCTCGTCAGCACGGCCCGCGGCGAGCGATGACCGGGGACGAGGCCCCGGCTCCGGCCGGCATCCGGCGTAACGCGGGACTGGCCTTCGGCGCCCAGCTCACGGCCGGCGTCTTCACCGCTGTGCTGACGCTGTACCTGGTACGTGAGCTCGGGCCCGCCGCGTTCGGCACCTTCTCGATCGCCCTGAGCATCGGCGCCCTGGTCATGCTGCCGGCCGATGTCGGCCTCTCGCAGTCGGCCGCTCGTTTCCTGGCGGAGAGTCGCGGCAACAAGATCGCGATGGTCAGGGTGCTGGGTACGGCGCTGCGGATGAAGCTGGTCGCCGCGGCGCTTGTCGGCGCGCTGTTGTTTGCGCTTGCGGGCCCGATCGCGTCCGCCTACGACATACCGAGTCTGCTCTGGCCGCTCCGCGCGATGGCGGTGGCGGTCGTCGCGCAGAGCATCCTCGGGCTCTTCCGGTCCAGCTTCGCAGCGGTCGGGCGCATGGGGGCAGACTGGACGATGATCGCCGGCGAGAGCGCCGTCGAGACCGCCGCGAGCATTGCGCTTGTAGCTCTTGGGGCCGGCGCCGCGGGCGCCGCCTGGGGCAGGGCGATCGGTTACGGCGTCGGCGTTGCCGTCGGTCTCGCCCTCGCGGTCCGGTTGCTCGGCCTCGGCGTGCTGCGGCCGCCGCGAGCGGATCGCGCCTTCGTCCGCCGCCTCGTCGGCTACGGGTTCGCGCTGCTCATCATCGACGGGGTCTACTCTGTGTTCGCGCAGATCGACGTGCTGCTCGTCGGCGCGATCCTCGGGGCCGGCGCCGCGGGCGTATTCGCCGCCCCGCTGCGCATCGTGGCCGTGCTGCTCTACCCAGCGCTTGCGCTGACCGCAGCGGTCGCCCCCCGGATGGTCAGGTCGGGCGACGGCCCGCCCGCCGTCGCCCCGCTCGAGCACGGCCTGTCGCTCCTCCTCCTCGTCCACCTGATGGCGATCGCGGCAGTGCTCGCCTGGGCGGAGCCGCTGGTCAAGCTGATCCTGGGTCCGGGATACGGCGAAGCGGCTGACGTCCTGCGGGCGCTGACGCCCTTCATCCTTCTGGCCGGCCCGGCGCGGCTGCTGACCGCCAGCGTCAACTACCTGGGCGAGGCGCGCCGGCGCATCGCGGTGGTGCTTGCCGCCCTTGCGCTCAACATCGTCCTCGACCTGCTGCTCATCCCGCGGATCGGCGTGGTGGGCGCCGCTGTCGGCAACGACGTCGCCTTCGCTCTCTACGCTTTCGGCCATCTACACATCTGTCGCCGACTCACCGACCTCTCTCTCGTGCCCGTCGTAAAGAGCCTGGGTCGCGGCTTGATCGCGGCAGCTGCGATGAGTGCTGTGCTGCTCGCCATCGGGCACGGCGATGTCGCTACCGCCTGGATCGTCGTCGGTCTCCCCGTCGGGACGGCGACCTTCCTGGCGTGCCTGGTGGCGCTGAGAGAGCCGCTGCTCGCCGAGCTCTGGCAATCGGCTCCCGGCTGGGCGAGACGCCGCCTTCCACTGCGTGCGCGACGGTGACACGGCTGGTCCATCTTGCGGGGTACGAGCCCGAACAGCGTGGCTCTTTCGTCCCCTTCGTGCTGGCGGTGCTGCGTACCGCCCGGGACCGGGGCTGGACGGTGGAGGCGGTCTTTCCCGAGGGCGCGCGAGACCGCTTCTGGCTTGCTGATTTCCACAGCTCTGGGATCCCGGTCTCCTTCGCTGCGGGGTCACGCCGGCAGCTGACCCGCCTGCTGGACGCTCGGCTCGACGAGCGA
>VRUE01000012.1:15426-17961 GCA_019456285.1 Solirubrobacterales bacterium
CTGGGATCCCGGTCTCCTTCGCTGCGGGGTCACGCCGGCAGCTGACCCGCCTGCTGGACGCTCGGCTCGACGAGCGAGAGCCGACCGTCGTGCATACCCACTTCACGAAATACGACGTGCCGGCGGCGATGGCTGCTCGGAAGCGACCCAACGTGCGTATTTACTGGCACATCCACACTGTGCTCTCCCGGCGCCCCAGGGCGGTCGCCGGGCACGCGGTCAAGTTCGGAGCTTTGGGGCGCTACGTCGACCGGATCCTCTCTCCCGCCGCGAACGTTGCCGAGGGCGTTGCTCGCCGGGGCGGCGACCGGGGCAAGATCTCGGTCTTCCCCAACACAATCGACTCCAGCGCGTTTCCGGCCATCGACGCGGGGCGCAGGGCGGAGGCACGCAGGGCGCTCGGCATCTCACCCGAGGTCGAGGTGCTGCTTCACTTCGGCCGGAACTGGCACCTCAAGGGCGGCATGGTGTTCCTCGACGCGCTGGCCTCTCTGCGGGCTGCGGGGCGGCCGGTGCTTGGGCTCTTCAACCAGCCTGGATCCGAGGCGCGGCGCTATATAAAGCGCCGGAACCTGGGCGACTGCGTGAAGGCGATCGACCTGGTGGCGGACCCGCGGGAGCTGTTCGGGGCCGCCGACGTGATGGTTGCGCCGAGCCGGGGGGAGACAATGCCATTCACGGTTATGGAGTCGCTTTGCATCGGCACCCCCGTGGTGGCGAGCGACCTGCCTGGCCACCGGGTCTTCGGCGACGCGCTCGAGGCGTGTACGGTCGCGCCGCGCAGGCCGGAGCCGTTTGGCGCTGCCATCCGCTCCTTTCTCGATATGGATGCGACAACCCGGGCACGGCTCTGCGGCACCGCGCGGGTATGGATTGCGGAGCGACTCGACGTGGAGGTCTGGGCCCGCCGCCTGGTCGATGAGTACGAGGCGAGCCTTGCCGAGATTGCCGGCAGATCCGAGCAGGCGCAGACATCGGGTGCCCGGTGACGGCTTCCGGCGGTGTTTACGTGCCACCCGGCTCGCGGGTCGAGCGATTCGCGGAGACGATCGCCTGGCTTTGGCGTCTGGGATCGGTGCAAGACACTCCGAGCGGCTTGACGCTGGGTCTGGGAGGGCTCGATGAGCTGGCCCAGCTGCGCGATCTGGCGCGCGCCGGCGAGCTCGCCGGCGCGCCGTCCTTCGGCCCTCGCTGTCGGGTCGGCGGCGAGTTCTACGTATTGGACGCCCCCGGCGAGCCGATCGTCCGCTCCGAGCTGGGGGTCCACGCCGTGCGCGACGACAACCTGATGCTGATCGGCGCCGACCCGGATGCGAGCTGGGGGGCGCTTGACGCCGCCTGGGCCCTCGACGCCATCGCGGATTTCGCCGTCGATATCCTCGACCGACCTCTCGCTCTGCTCCCGCCCGTGGGCTGGGTGCGCTATGACGACGCACCGGGGAGTGCCTACCACCAGCTCACCGGGCGCACCAAGCCGGACACGAGGATGCGTCGCCGCATCGAGAAGGCGGTCGAGCGCTTCGCCGATGCGGGTGCCTGCCTCAACGTTGCGATCCCACCGCGTACGCTTATCGACGGGCGCGACACTCCGGTCGACGAGGTTTGGCCCGAGTCGATCGCCGCCCTTCGGGGCGCGGTGCGGGCCGGCTACGTTGAGCCCGTCTACCACGGCTACCTCCACCTCGATACCGATGCCTGGGAAGAGGGAAGGATCTCCCCACGCGAGTTCGAGACCGTGCGTCGCGAGGAGGCCGAGCGCCGCCTGGGGGTCGCATCCGAATGGTTTGCGGACGTGTTCGGTCCCGGTCGCCGTACCTTCGTTGCGCCTGTCTGGACCTACAGCGAGGGCTTGCTGGCGGCGCTCCTGGATCGAGACATTCCCACCTGGCTGCCACCCGACGCCGGGCCGCTTGTCGTGGCGAATACGGTTCGGGAGACCCTTTACAGCACGATGGAGGGACTGTTCGGCCTCGATTACGGGCCCTACCGCATTCTCGCCGAAGCCGGTGTTCCGCCGACGATCGTCATGCACGGAGGCCTCTTCGACGCTCGAATCCAGGGGCTGCGTGATCGGCGGCAGCCGCTGGCCGCTGCACGCCTTTTTTGCGGCGCGACCTGCTCCGGGCCCCCTGGGTGGAGGGCGTGCGCTGGATCGGCGCCAGCGAGCTCGTCGACCGCTTGCGGGCCCACGACCGGGTTCAGGTGGAGGGGTCGGAGATCACCGGTCCAGACGGGACCGAACTCGTCGTTCGCGACCGGTCCGGGTCGCGAACGGTCGTGCTCGGGCCGGAGGGATCTCGTCGTTGAACCGGCCGGGATAGACGCTGCAGCGTCGCGGATCAGGGTCGGACATTCGCTTAGATGTGCGCGAAACGGCGACGCGCGGGGGCGCAATGACCGATCTGGGGGGCAGGAATGGCGCGTACCAGTCGACACCGATCCCTGCTCCCGGTCGGCGCGGCTCTGCTCGCGGCCCTGGCGCTGGGGCTGCTTCACCCAGGCGCGGGGCGGGCCGACACCGCCTGCGACCTCTAC
>VRUE01000012.1:18061-39882 GCA_019456285.1 Solirubrobacterales bacterium
CGGCTCTGCTCGCGGCCCTGGCGCTGGGGCTGCTTCACCCAGGCGCGGGGCGGGCCGACACCGCCTGCGACCTCTACGCATCCCCAAACGGCAGCGACGCCGCTGCGGGCACCGCCGCGGCGCCGCTGCGCAGTCCTCAGCAGCTGATCGAGTCCCTGTCGCAAAAGCAGATGGGCTGCTTCATGGCCGGCACCTATGACTCCTCCGATCGGGGGATCAAGGTGGACACTCGTGAAATTACCTTGACGAGCGCTCCCGGTGAGCGCGCGACCGTCGTCGGGCGCTGGTGGATCGCGCGGGGCGCCGATGACGTGACGATCTCGCACCTGAACCTCAACGGGCGCAACGACGCCGGCCAAGTGGGAGGCCCCGTAGTCAATGCCGCGGACACCCACTTCGACGACGTCGACGTCAGCAACGACCACACGACGATTTGCTTCATCCTCGGTTCGGTCGACTACGGGGCCGCGATCCGGACCGTGATCGAGAACAGCCGCATCCACGATTGCGGCATCCTGCCCCCGGCGAACCATGATCATGGGATCTACGTCGAGGAGTCTCGGGATGCGGTCATCCGCAACAACTGGATCTACGACAACGCCGACCGCGGCATCCAGTTCTACCCGCACGCTGTTGGAACCCACGTGTACGGCAACGTGATCGACGGCAATGGCCAGGGAGTGATCTTCTCGGGCACCAACAGCGAAGCGTCGAGCGAGAACGTGGTCGAGAACAACATCATCAGCAACTCCGAGGTTCGCTGGAACGCGGAGTCGTACTGGGGGGCCCTGGTCGGGAGCGGCAACGTCTTGCGCGGCAACTGCGTATGGGGGAGCAACTCCAACAGCTACTACAACCAAAATGGCGGCGTACAGCCACCGGACTCGGGCGCAAAGGGATTCAGCGCGTCCGACAACACGATCGCCGAGCCCGTGTTCGCCGACCCCGCCAGCGGCGATTTCACCCTGCAGCCGGGAAGTCCCTGCGCCGAAGGGCAACAAGAAGACGCCGGTGAAGAAAAGGTCAAGCTCAAGAAGCACCGGCGTGTGGTCAGAGGCAAATCTCCCCTGCTGCTCAGCGGGTACGCCGACACGAGCGAACAGCCTCGCCGCGTGACCGTGCAGCGGTGGACGCGGGCCGGCTGGCGTCCGTTCGCGAGGCGCAAGCTTCGCCGGAACGGTCGGTTCGTGATCCGCAAGAGGCCGCGTCGGAGGCGGGGGCTGGAGAGGCTGCGCGCGGTGGTGCCGGGCGTCGGCGCCTCCCGGGTGGTCAAGGTGAGGATCCGGTCGGGCGGCCCGCGCATCGGCCTCGCCGCAGCGCGTCGCGCCGGCGGCGCATCGTAGCGTCCGCCACCCCGTGCCTGGGCTCAGCCTCCGGACAGGAAGTCGGCTACGCGACGAGCCTCGATCTCGATGGTCGTCGATGCCGCGAGGCGGTTGCCTGCTTCGATCAGCCGATCTCGGGTCGCCGCGTCGCTCGCGATCGCGTGGAGGGCGCTCGCGGCCGCCTCGGCGTCGCCGCGCGGGATCAGCTCCACCGCGTCGCCGGTCGCGTCCGCGACGCCACCGACATCGGTGGCGACTACCGGCAGGCCGGCGGCGAAAGCCTCGAATAGCACTTGCGGTAGCCCCTCGGTCCAGGAGACATGAAGCAGCGCGTGGCTGTGGCGATACAGCTCGCGCAGACCGTCGTCGAGCGCCACGTATCCGCGCAGATCGGCGTGGGCGCCGACCCCGAGGGCGGCCAGGCGCTCGTCCAGCGCGGCCCGCAGGTCGCCCTCTCCGCAGACGATCAGGTGCCAGCGCGGGTCGTCCCGGCGCAACCTCGCCAGGATGTCCGCGAGGAGCAAGGGATTCTTCTCCGCGTCGAGGCGACCGACGCTGAGCACGTCGAGGCGATCGGCGTAGGGCCGCTCGCGGGCGACGGCCGGGTCGACGAGGTCCGCCCACCCGACCAGCGATACGGCGATCTCCAGCACGCGACGAGAGCGCCGGTAGTCGCTCGCTATCGCCGGGCCGACGGCGACGACGTCGCAGAATCGCCCGAGCGCGCGGAACGCCGCCTCCAGCAAATGCGCGGCGGCGCGGTTGAGCCGGCTGTCGGGGTGGCGCATCCGAACGTAGTCTCGAAGACGTTGTCGGACTCCCAGCACGACCCGTTTGCGCCTCAGGGCGGCTGCCGCCGCGAACGGGAAGACCAGCGGATGCGGCCCCAGCAACCAGACCACGTCGACCTCGTCCAGGGCGCGCCAGAATGCACGCAGCGAACCCGCCATCGCGCCCAGGGCCGGGAGCGGGTCGCTCAGCCTCGGATAGAACGGAAGGGGAACGAAGTCGGACTCGGCGGGAAGGGCGTACCGGGCCCGGGACGGTTCGGGATCGAGGCGCCCGATCACCACGAGCCGATCCACCTCGCCCGCCAGGCGCGCGAGGAAGAGGGCGAAGGCCCGCTCCGCGTATACGCCCCCGTCGACGCGGTGGTAGGGATAGTCCGTGTAGACGCCTACGCGCACAGGCCGATTCCTTCGCTTGCGCCGGAGTGCTTCACTGCCGGCGCATCCGCCTAGCGAGCCCTGGGCCGGACCGGACGCACGGCGGCATCGAGCAGCCCCCATGCATGCGACCTCTGTAGGCGGCGGAGCGGGCGCGAAACCTTGAGCTTGAACGAGCGGCCTCCGTCGACCTGGTAGACGCCCACCCTGGGCCACCGGTACGGGGCGGGAGCGCCGACCTCGGCAGTCACAGCCGCCGCCGCGGAGTACCCGGCCGCCATGGCCGCTTCCATCACGCGGGGGTCGACGTCGCCGTAAGGGTAGGCAAGCGACTCGCAGGGCCGGCCCAGCTGCTGTTCGCACTCCGCGCGCGACCCCTCCAGCTCCGCTTTCAACCGGTCATCGTCGAGGCTGGTCAGCCGCGGGTGGGAGCAGGTATGGGACCCTACCTCCCACCCCGACTCGACCAGCGCCCGGGCCTCCTCCCACGAGACCGGGGTCAGCTCGTCGGCGTGCGGACCGTCGAGCCAGCGATCGATGCCCGGCCAGCCCATGGGTCGCTCCGTGCCGACGAAGTCCGTTGGGAGGAAGAGCGTTGCCGGCAAGCCGTGCGCCTCGAGGATCGGCTGGGCCAGGCGCACGACGGAGCGGTAGCCGTCGTCGAAGGTGACCGCGACTCGCATGCCGCCGCCCGGGCCGGCGATCGCCTCCGCGAAGGTGACGCCGCGGTAGCCGCGCTTCCTGAGGTGGGAAAGCTGCGCGTCGAGGTCCCCGGGGGTGACGGCCAGCGGCGCGCGCCAGTCCTCGCTGACCGCGTGGTAGCAGAGCACGACCAGGTCGTCGGGGCCTGTCTCGCCGCGGCGCTTGGCCCCGGCGCCGCGGCTCCAGGGGAGGCGATGAGCAAGCGTCGCGTTGCGGGGCACGAGGAGGCGGAAGGCGACCTTCTGGGCTATCGCCTTTCGCCGGCACGCCTTCGAGCGCCGATAGTCCTCGAAGCGACTCCTCGTCACGCCTATCGCGGGGTGGTCGGAGAGCTTTTCGAGCACCTCGAGCTGGCGGATGTGGAGCAGGTGGTAAGCGGGGCTGGCGGTGTTGGGGACGGGGTGGGGGAAGAGGTCGTATCGCGACCACCTGCCGGTGTCCCAACGGTGCAGGTTCTCGGCCAGCGCTGCGGTGAGAACCTCGAAGCGCTCGAGCGCCTCCGCGTCGCCGAGCCCGACGCCGACATCCCTGTAGCCCCAGAGCGCGAAGATCGCGCCGTTCAGCACGTGCGACGCGGGAGAGGTCGGGTACTCCTCGACGAACGGCGCTCCGTTCAGCTCGGAGAGCACGCCGCCGTCGGCCACCGGCACCGAAAGCGGCGCCAGCGCCCGGCGCGCCGACTCGGCGAAGCGCTCGTCGGCCGTCTCCATGTGCAGGCGGACGAGCAGGCTCGCCGCCTCGCCCTGGGCTATCGCGGAGAGCCAGGGCGGGTCGACCCGGAAGGTATGGCGCATCGGCATGAACTGCCTCCAGCCGCCGTCCTGGGGCCCGCCGCGGTGCTGATGCTCGATCAGGTGCTCGCCGCCCGCGATAGCCGCCTGCAACCACTCGTTCCCCTCGCCGCAGACGAAGCGCTCATAGGCCCCCAACCCCCACTGAATCGTCGCGACGTGCATCCGCCAGCGCAGCGGCCGCAGCCAGGGCGGGGGCCACTGCGGCGAGAGGGCCTTGAAGCGGAAGTCGATATAGCAGCCCCGGGACGCGCTGTCCGCTCCCCAGTGGCCGCCCAGCTCCGGGCTGAAGGATCGCTCGCTGCCGAAGACGTCCGGGTTCGTCCCGTCGATTCGGAGCACCCGGCGCACGACCCCGGGCGCCCGGGCCGGGTCGGGCGCCGTCTTGGTGCGCCTCGAGTGAGCCTTTTCGGGCATCCGGAGAAACTACAGTCTGCCGATGATCGCTTCGAGCGCTTATCCGTTGAGGGTCCTCACGCTGGTGGATGGCACAGGCGGCGGCGGGGAGTCGGTTGCGCGGCAGATCGCCGCGAACCTGGACCGCTCGCGGTTCGAGTCCACCTTTTGCGTGTCGCGCTGGGATCCCCGCGACGGCGACGAGGCGGCCGTCGCCGAGCTGCGGGACGCCGGTGTGCAGTTCCTCGGCCTCCGGCGCAGCTCACGCTTTCAGCTCCGGCCCTGGGGGGATCTGCTCGCCTACATGCGCCGACGCCGGATCGACATCCTGCATTCCCACAAGTTCGGCTCGAACGCATGGGCCGCGGCGCTGTCGCCGTTCACCCCCGCGCCGGTCTTCGTCGCCCATGAGCACACGTGGTCGTTCCAGGGCCGGCCGCTGCGGCGGTTGCTCGATCGCGAGTTGATCGGGCGGCGCGCCGACGCCGTCGTCGCGGTCTCCAGGGAGGACCGGCGCCGGATGCACGCGGTCGAGGGGATCCCGCTGGAGAAGATCCGCTTCATCCCCAACGGCATCCCGGCGCCGCCCCCTCCGGACCCGAGCGTGGACCTGCGCGCCGAGCTGGGCATCGGCCCCGGGCAGCCGCTTGTCGGCGCAGTGGCGACCCTGAGGGCGCAGAAGGCGCTGCACGTCCTGGTCCGGGCGGCGGCGTCCCTGGCCCCCCGATTCCCCGATCTGAGGGTGCTGATCGTGGGGGGTGAAGTCGGGGGCGCGGGCCGGCCGGACGAACCGGCGCGGGACCGACTCGCCGCCCTGGCGCGGGAGCTCGGCGTCGGCGAGCAGGTTCGATTGCTCGGACCCCGGCCCGACGTCCCCGATCTGCTCGCGGCGCTTGACGTGGCGGTGCTCAGCTCCGACTTCGAGGGCAGCCCGCTCTCGGTGCTGGAGTACATGGAGGCGGGCAGGCCGGTGGTCGCGACCCGGGTCGGCGGGGTACCAGACCTGGTCGAGGACGGCGTGACCGGCCTACTGGTCGAGCCTCGGGATCCGGAGGGGCTGGCGCGGGCGATCGCGGAGCTACTCGATGACCGCACCCGTGCGTCCGCGATGGGCCGCGCCGGGCGGGAGCGGCGGCGAGGCGAGTTCTCGATCGCGAACACGGTAGGGCGCATCGAAGCCCTGTACAGCGAGCTGCACGCCGCGAAGAGGGGGTCGCACGGGAGCTGAGCTGTCAGGCCGTATCCTGGCTGCGGGAGATCGAGAGCAGCGCAGGGCCGAAGCCCAGCAGCAGCCAAAGCCCCTTGTTCACCTCCTGGGAGATGAAGAAGTCAGCGGCCAGGGTTGCCAGCAGGGCGATTGCGAAGCCCCTCGCCAGGGCCTCGCCTCTGGGGTCTCCGCGTATGCGGAAGCCCTGCGCGGCGCGCAGCATGGAGCGCAGGGAGAAGGCGACGATCGTCAGGAAGAGGACCAGCCCCACGACACCGAGGTCGGCCAGCAGCCCGAGATAGGTGTTGTGCGCGACCTTGGGCGCATCGAGCAGGATCTGATCCGTTCGGGTGAGGGCGCCCGGTTGCAGCAGGAACTCCCGGGACGTATGCTGGAAGTTCCCGGCGCCGACCCCGACGACCGGGTTGGCCTCGACCATTCGCCAACCGACCGTCCAGATGGTCGTGCGCCCGTCCTGGAGGCGGGACTCGCCCTCGGTCACGGCGGTGATCCTCTCCCTCGCTTCCGGAGAGGCCAGGGCGCCGACGTAGAGGAAAGTCGCCGCGACAATCAGGCCGGTGATCGCGACGACCGGCGCTCGCCACCTTCCCGCGAGCACGATCGCGGCGAGGAGGGCTACGACAAGGGCCACCAGTCCGCCTCGTGAGTTGGTCAGAAAGAGGCCGGCGAGGCAGAACGCGCCGGTTGACGCCGCTGCCAGCCTGCGTATCGGAAGGCCGCGAGCCACTACCACAAGCGCCGCCGACAAGATCGCCCCCGCGACCAGCACCGACGCCAGTTCGTTGGGGTCGAGGCCGGAGCCGCTCGTCAGGCGCCCATCGCCGGCGACGGTGCTTGCCTGGGTGAGCCCGTACGCGGATGCGGCAAGCGCGCCGGCGATGAACGCAGTGGTCACGGTTACCGCCTGGCGGCGCGTGTGGACGGCCGTGAACACGATCAGGAAGAGGACCGCGTTGAGAGCGAAGCGTCCGGTCTGCCCGAGCGCGGCGCCCTGGTCCCCGCTCCACGACGCGCTGAGCAGCGACCAGCCGAGAAAGGCCCCGAGGGCCGCGGCGATCCAGGGATGGACGAGGAGGAAGTTGCGCCGGGTGTCCGGTTGCGTGGTCAGTACCGCCAGCCAACCCAAAGCGAGGAGGACCCCGCCGAGCTTGCCGACGCTGATCACGCTCCCGAGTTCGAGCACCTCGAGGAAGCTGAAGAACCCGAACACGGCGAGCCCGGCGGCGAGGTCGACTGCGACGAGCAGGACGAAAGCGGCGGCGATCGCCGCGACGATGGCGAATTTCGGGCTGATCCCGGCAAGCAGTCCAACGGCCGCGGCGCACAGGCCCAGGGCGGCGAACCAGGCGCCCCTGGCCGGGTCGAGGCGGACGGCCACCGCTCTGCCTCAGGCGGCGCCGCGCTCGTCGAGCAGGGGCTGCGCGGAAGGGTGAGCGCGCTTGATTCGGGCCCGCTGGTATTGGTATTCACCGCGACGAGGCCGTGGAACGCCGACGACGCAGAAGCCCGCCGGACGGATTCCGTTCTCGGCCAGGAGTTCGCCGAGCTGCGTGAGCTTGTCCAGCCTTGCTCTGCCGAGCTTTGCCACGATCAAGACCGAGTCGGCGAATTGGGAAAGGGGGAGAGCGTCGACCACCTCGTTGAGCGGCGGGCTGTCGATGATCACGTAGTCGGCCAGCCGGCGCGCCTCCTCGACCATGCCGTGCGCCGTCCCCAGCGAGAACAGCTCCGGAATCCACGTCCCCTCACGGTCGGTGAGCAGGAGTTGGAGGTTCGGTCCGTAGGTCTCGGTCTGCGTCAAGGCCCCCTCGAGCGGCGCGTCCTCCAGCAGCACGCTGACGATGCCCTGCTTCGGCTCTATCCCGAGGGCCTTGCCGAAGGCCGGTTTGCGAAGGTCGGACTCGATCAGGATCACCCGTTTCCCGGAGAGCGCGATCGAGACCGCGAGGTTGAGGGCGGTGGTGCTCTTCCCCTCCGAGGCCCCGGAGCCGGTGACGAAGACCACCTGGCTGCCGTTGCGGCCGGCCACCAGCGTGGCTCGCAGGGTTCGGTACGCCTCGGTGGCCGCCGCGGAGAGCTGCCGCGGGAGCAGGAGGGCTCTTTCCCTGCCGGGCTCTCGCGGGATGCGACCGAGCGTGGGAAGCCGATAGAGGCGGCGCAGCTGCGCCTCGCGTCGCAGGCGCGGGTCCAGCACCTGGGCGGCGAAGGCCGCCACCACGCCGAGGATCAGGCCCGCGACGATGCCGGCGGCGATGCTCAGGGCGACTCGGGGAGAGGCCGGCGCCGTGGGAAGCGTGGCCCGCGCCTCCACCTGCATGTCGGGCGTCGGTCCGGTGGCGAAGAGTTCGAGCTGCGCGACCTGGTCCGCGATCGCGGCTTCGGTGGCCTCGGTGGGCGGAGCTTCCGAGCGAAGCGCGGATCGAAGCGGGGAGAGCTTGCGTTCGATCTGTTCGTGCAGTCCCTGGGTTCGCGTCTCGACCGTCTGGGTCGCGAACGCATCGGCGAGCCGCTTGGCTTCCTCCGGGGAGCCGGCCGTGGCCGTCACCGCGACGATGTTGCTCTGCGCCACCGGGACCGCGGAAACCTCGGTGAGCAGGGAGGAGGGGCTGCGGGGCGAGCCAAGCTCTTCCTGCACGGCTTCGGCGACGTTGATGCTGGTGACCAGCCTGGAGGCCGTTTCGACGCCGCGCGTGGGGTCGGCGGAACCTCCGATGAGCCCGAGGCTCGCCAGCACCGGGTCGTCGGCGTTCACCGGCGTGATCAGCAGGTCGGCCTCCCCCTCGTAGGTCTTGGCCGCGAGGATCACGTAGAGGATCACGATGACCGTGGTGATCGCCACGGTCGAAACGATCAACCAGAACCGCTCGCGGAAGGTCTCGACGTATCGCTTCAGGCCCTCCTGCTCTTCGGGTGAACGAAGCCAGTCAGCGGGCGAGTCGTTTGGCACGGAGGATCTCCTTGGAAGCGGTTCGTCGTGGCCGGCAGCATTCTGACAGCCCGAGTCTCGGCGCCCGTTCGCTAGCGTGGGGCGCAATGTCGATCCCGCGCAAGCGAGCCGCGGCGTCCCTGCTGGCCGCGGTTTCGGCACTCTTCATCTGGTGGGGTTGGAAGCAGGGGGCCTACTTCGGCGGCGTCTTCTATCCGGGCGCGATCCTGGCCTTCGGGCTGCTCGCCATGGTGATCGCGATGGCGTCGCCGGATGGACGCCTTCGGGGCGCGGCGCGGGTCGCCCTCCTCGCCCTCCTCGCTCTCGCGGCGTGGACGCTTCTGTCGGCCGTCTGGTCGCCGCGACCCGCGGTGGCCGTCGCCGACGCCTGGCACGGCTTCCTCTACGCGGCCCTCTTCGCGGTCGGCCTCTGGACGACCGACATCCTGCGTCCTCGCCCGCTCCTCGCGCTCGCGCCCGTGGCGGTCGCCGGGGCGGTGCTGGGCGTCGCTACGACGATCGTGCTCGCGACCGGCACGGACGTGAGTTGGTATCTCCACGACGACGCGACCCTGCGTTTCCCGATCGGCTACCGCAACGCCAACGCCGCCTTCTGGGCGATCTGCCTGTGGGCTCTGCTGCCGCTCCTGCTCGAGCGCAGCCTGCGCTGGGAGCTCCGTGCCCTGCTGGCCGGCGCGGGGACGGTGCTCGTGGAGCTCGTGCTTCTCTCTCAGAGCCGCGCTTCGGTGTTCGGCCTCGCGCTCGCCGCGTTTGCCTTCCTGGCGCTCTCCCCCGAACGCCTGCGGGCCACGGCCGCCCTGCTCCTCGTCACGCTGCCGGCCCTGCCGGCTGCCCCGGTCCTGGTCGAGGTCTACCGGTACGGAGATCTCGATCCGGCGCTCGTCCCCCTGCTCCGCGACTCCGCCGTGGCGATCGTGGCCAGCGGCGCGCTGTCACTGCTCTTGGCCGGGCTGGTCCTCGGCGTCGCGGAGCCCCGGTTGAGCCTTGGCCGGCGCGCGCAGACCGGGATCGCGTGGGCGCTGGCGACCATTGTCGCGGTCACCCTTATCGTGAGCGGCTCGCTGTTCGTCGACCGCCACGGCGGCGGTCCGCTCGGCTTCATCGAGCAGCGGGTCGAGGAGTTCGATACGGGCGGGTCCGCGGATCTGGACGGGCAGGGTGTCCGCTACGGCGCCAACGTCGAGTCCAACCGCCGGGACTTCTGGCGGGTGGCGGTGCGGGAGGGCGCCGAGCAGCCGCTGCTCGGCGCCGGCGCCGGCGCCTTCCAGGTCGCCTACCTGGAAGACCGGCGCAGCCACGAGGCCCCCGAAGACCCGCACAGCGTCGAGGCGCTGCTCTTCTCGGAGCTGGGCTTTCCCGGCCTGATCCTGTTCGTGGCCTTCCTCCTGGCGGCGACCCTGGCCGGGGTGCGCTCGCGGCGGCGCGGCCCCACGGTCGCGCTGCTCGTGGCCGGGGCGCTGGCCGCAGCCGTGCAGTGGGCGGTCCAGGCCTCGGTCGACTGGCTCTGGAGCTACCCGGGGGTGACGGGGCCGGCGGTCTTCCTGCTGGGCGCGGCCGCGGCGCCGACCCTTCTCGGGGGGTCCGCCGGGCGAGCCCGGCGGGTCCGGGCTCTCGGGGTGGGGGCGCTGGCTGCGCTGGCGCTGCTCGCGGTGCCGCTATATCTGTCCGGCCGCTACGAACAGCGCGCTCTGGATCTGGCGGCGGAGGCGCCCCGGGCGGCCGTCGCCGATCTCGATCGCGCCGCCGACCTCAACCCGCTCGCCGCCCGGCCGCTGCTCGCCAAGGCGGAGATTCAGTTGGGGCTGGGCGAGCGCGAGCGGGCCCTCGCGACGACCCGGGCGGCGCTTGAGCGGGAACCCAGCACCTTCGTGGCCCAGTTGCTGCTCGCCAGGCAGCTGGTCGCCGGGGACTTGCCCGGCGCCCGCCGCGCGGTTCGCCGGGCTCGCGAGCTGAACCCTTCGGACCCCAGCGTCGATGCCCTCCGGCGGCGCCTGGCCCGCGGCTCTCCTCGGCGCTGATCTACCGTCCGCCCAGCAGCTCGCGGTGCAGTGCCTGGGCCTCCGCTCCCGGCGCGCTCCCCAGCTCCGTTGCGAGCAGCGTGCGCAGCGTGTCGTAGGTGCGCAGCGCCTCCGCGGTGTTGCCTGCCGCGACCAGTGCCCGCATCAGGTTGAGGTAGCCGGATTCGCGGAACGGCGCGGCCCGGATCAGCGCGCGGGCGACCCGTTCGGCGCCTGCCAACTCCGAGCCGCCGAGCCCGATGCCGGCCTGGGTGATCGTTTCCATGGCGCGCAGCTCCAGTTCCTTCAGGTCCGCCCGGGTCTCGCGAACCCATGGCGCGTCGACCTCCGCGAGGAAGAGCCGGCCGGCGATGTTGATGGTGATGTGAGCCTGTATCCACGCCTCTCTCCACTTGCGCGCCTCGAGAGCCTCGTCGGCCGCTCGGATCGCCGCCTCCGCCGCCTCGACGTCGATCCAGGCCTCGGCGGGCAGGCGCAGTTCGATCGCTTCGCGCCCGGCGAGCGCGCCGGTCCCCATCGCGCCGCGCACGCGGGACAGCTGCGTGCGCAGCGCCGCGCCGGGATGCTCAGGCGAGCCGACCGGCCAGATGGCCTGCGCCAGCTCTTCGCGGCTGACCGCCCGCCCCCTGTTGATCACGAGGAACGCCAGGAGCGTGCGTCCCTGCCGGCCGCGCAGGAGCGGCGTTACGTGGCGGTCTTCGATGTCGACTCGCAGGCGCCCGCAGAGCTGGATGCGAACCGGGCCGTCCTTGGCGGCGGCGGCAGTTGGAAACGTTGCGGAAATGCTGTGGTCACGGGGGGGCAACATCTGTAGTCCAAGATCGGCCCCGATGCCGGCAGACTTGAACAGCGGTATTGGGGGTGCCGATACCTCGACCTTCGGCGTCGAAGGGTCTATGCTGGGACTTCGGTGTGAGTGCGGAGCGGGGATCGACGCCGAAAGCGAGGACGAGTTGGTCTACCTGACGCGACAGCATTTCGGCGAATGCCATCCCGATCTGGGTGGGGACGCCCCAGCTGCCGCCATTCTGGCGATGGCTGAGCAGAGAGAGGGCGGCGCGTCAGTACACTAAGACTGCTAAGTGAACTAAGACTGCTAAGTGAAAGGAATATACTCCAGTGATTGGGATGTTTGAATATAAATTGACCATACGAGCAGGGGCCGCGGCAGCGGCCCTGGTGATCGCGGCCCTGGCGGCTGTGCTCATCGCCGCCCCGAATGCCCTGGCGGCAAACGACTGCTCGGCTGCGGCCACCGATCCGACGGCGGCGCAGTACTGCAACCCGACCAGCAATGTGTCTTCGCCCGCGGGCGAAGAAGAAGGCTCGGAAACGGTGGCGGTTGCGAACGAGAGCGGAGACCCGGCCGGGGGCGAGAGTGTGAGCGCCAGCTCGACCGGGGGAGGCTCGCTGCCCTTCACCGGCGCCGATCTGCTGGGCTTGGCCGCGGTCGCCTCCGTGCTGCTGGCGGTGGGCCTGGCGCTGCGCAGGCTGTCTACCGCCAACCCGGACGCCACCTGACGGTCGCGGATCGGCTCGATGCCAAACGGCCGCAAAGCAGCCTTCCGCCTCAGCCCGCTGCGCGCTCAGAGGTGGCTGGGCCTGCTCGGCTTCGGCGTCGCGCCGGCTGCCGCGGCGGGGTTGATGGCGGCCGGTCACCTTTCCGGCCCGGACAGCGGCGGCGCGCTCGTGTTCGTCGCCTTCCTCGCCACGAACCTGGCGCTGATCCACAACCATCCCCAGTTGCGGCTGATGCCGCTCGCCTCCGCTCTCGTCCGGCTGGCCTCGCCGGTCCTCGGCGCCGGAATGGCGCTCGCGCTCTTTGCGCTGGTTGGGCAGCCAGTCGCACCCGGCGCGTTTCTCACCCCCATCGTGGGCGCCTGGCTGGTCACCGCCTTCGCAGCTTGGGTTACGCTGCGCTTTGACGGGGCTCGCCCGGTGAGGATCGCGATCATCGGCTCTCCGACGCTCGCGGTCGCCCTCGCCGGGGAGCTGGCGAACGCTGGAGTGCGCGCCTACTCGGTCGTCGGCTGGATCTCCGACGACCGGCCGACGGCCGAGCCCGGCGGCGGCGGGCCGCGGCGCCTCGGGCCCCTGGCCCAGGTGGGAGAGGTGGTGGAACGGCACTCGGTGGATCTCCTCGCGCACTCCAACAGGCCGCCCGGCGAGGACGGCGACGCGTACCCGCCACGGCTCGAGCTGTTCGAGCAGGTCGCCGCCGACTGCCTCGACCTGCCGGTGCGGCTGATCGAGGTCGGTCAGCTCTACGAGGAGCTTCTCGGCCGCGTCCCGATCGGCCAGTCCAACGCGGCGTGGTTCCAGTACCTCCTGCACCCGCGGTACCGGGCCGGATCCGCGTTTTCCAAGCGCCTCTTCGATCTGCTGGTGGGCAGCTTCATGCTGATGCTCACCGCGCCGGTCATGGCCGTCTGCGCGGTGGCGATCAAGCTGGCCGACGGCGGACCCGTCTTCTATCGTCAGCGCCGGGTCGGGGAGCACGGCCGCGAGTTCGAGATGATCAAGCTTCGCTCGATGCGGACCGACAGCGAGCGGTCAGGGGCGCGCTGGGCCGAGGACGACGACGAGCGCATCACCCCGGTCGGCCGGGTGATACGCAGGTTCCACGTCGACGAGATGCCGCAGCTCTGGAACATCTTGCGCGGCGAGATGACCTTGGTCGGGCCGCGGCCCGAGCGGCGCGAGATGATCGATACGCTGGAGCTGCAGCACAGCTGGTACGACCGACGTCACCTCGTGAAGCCCGGCTTGGCGGGCTGGGCTCAGGCATGCTGCGGTTACGGCGGCTCCGAGGAGGGAACGGGCTGGAAGCTGTGTCACGACCTCTACTACTTGAAGCACCGCTCGGTCTACCTGGATGCGCTGGTGCTGGCCGAGAACGTGCGCGTCGCGCTGAAAAGCGGCGTCGAGCCCGACCTTCAGGCGCCCCAGCCGGAGTTCATCCTCAACCGGCCGATGGGCTGAGAGGCAGGCTTTCGGCACCCGGCGGCCCGGCCGGGCCGCCGGGTGCGACTCAACCTGCGCCCGGGGTATCCTCTGGCGCCCCGTACTTCGACCGCCTAGGAGCCATGGCCGTAGACACCGCCGCCCTCAACGAGCAGACCGACATCCAGCGCGACATCACCGAGATGGTGCGCCAGTTCGCCGACGAGCAGATCATCCCCAACGCCGAGCACTACGACCACGAGGACTCCTTCCCGGAGCCGATCGTCGAGCAGATGAAGGAGCTGGGGCTGTTCGGGGTGACGATCCCCGAGGAGTACGGCGGCATGGGGCTCGACCTGACCACCTACGCGATGATCGTCGAAGAGCTCTCGCGCGGCTGGATCTCGATCTCCGGCGTCGTCAACACCCACTTCATCGGCTCCTACCTGCTGATGAAGTTCGGCACCGACGAGCAGAGGGACCACTTCCTGCCGAGGATGGCGACGGGCGAGATCCGCGCCGCCTTCTCGCTCTCGGAGCCCGAGGTCGGCTCCGACGTGCAGGGGATCAAGTCGACCGCCAAGAAGGGCGAGGACGGCAAGTGGGAGCTGAACGGCCAGAAGATGTGGGTCACCAACGGCCTCGGCTCCGGCATCGTCTTCGTGCTGATGAAGACCGACCCGAAGGCCGACCCTCCGTATAAGGGGATGACCTGCTTCATCACCGAGAAGGAGCCCTGGAAGGAAGTCAACGAGGGCGATTACGCCGGGCTGACGATCCCGCCGAAGATCAAGAAGATGGGCTACAAGGGCGTCGAGTCGACCGAGCTGCTCTACGACGGCTACCGCTGCCCGCCCGAGCGGGTGCTGGGCGGCGAGGAGGAGGGCGTCGGGCGGGGCTTCGCGCAGATGATGGACGCGCTCGAGGTCGGCCGGGTCAACGTCGCCGCCCGCGGCGTCGGGATCGCCCAGCGGGCGCTGGAGCTGGCGCTGCGCTACAGCCAGGAGCGCAAGACCTTCGGCAAGCCGATCGCCCAGCACCAGGCGATCCAGTTCAAGCTCGCCGACATGGCGACCAAGGTGGAGGCGGCCCGGCTGCTCACCCGCAAGGCGGCGCGGCTGAAAGACGCCGGCGAGCGCTCCGACCTGGAGGCGGGGATGGCGAAGCTGTTCGCCTCGGAGACCGGCAAGGAGTGCGTCGAGGAGTCCTTCCGCATCCACGGCGGCTACGGCTACTCGAAGGAGTATGAGATCGAGCGCCTCTACCGCGACGCGCCGCTGCTCCTGATCGGCGAGGGAACCTCCGAGATCCAGCGCATGGTGATCGGCAAGAAGCTCCTGCAGAGGCACAAGATCTAAACCGATGGCCTCGACCCCGAACCTGATCCGAACGGCGGTCGAGCGTTTCCAGGCCGAGGTCCCGGCCCTGCAGAAGCTGAAACTGGTCTTCGGTCTGGAACTGAAAGGGCGGGGGGACATCCAGCTCTACCGGGTCGAGGTGCCGGGGCCGAAGATCAGCAAGGACCTGGCCCAGGACGAGCGGGTGCTGATCCAGATCGACCGCCCTCAGTTCAACGAGCTGGCCGAGCGCGGCACGGTGAAGAGCTACCGCGAGGCGTTCGAGACGGGCCACATCAAGGTGACCGGTGACTCCAGCGTCCAGAAGCTGATCGGCCAGGTGGTCGAACGCCAGGAGCAGCGCGCCGGACTGCGGAAGGTCCACTGAGCAAGCTTGCGCAGAACCCTCCGGCGGTCGTCCTCGGCGGCGCGGTAACCGCGCTCTCGGTTGCGCGCAGCCTCACCGACGCAGGCGTGCCGGTGTGCGTCCTCGACACGCGCGACTCGCCGGCTCGATTCTCCAGACTGCGCGACGCGTTCGTCGACGTGGGCGGCGAGGACATGCAGTCACGCATGCTGGACTGGCTGCGGTCAGCCCCCCGCGGCACCGTCGTGCTGGCGGGCTCCGACGAGGGGCTCGAGCTGATCGCCCGCCACCGGGCCGAGCTGCTCGATGTCGGCTGCGTCCCGATGGAGGCCAACGACGAGACCCTGCTGGCGATGCTCGACAAGGAGCGCACCTACGCGTCTGCCGGAGAGCAGGGCATCCCGGCCCCCCGCGTCCGGCGACTGAGCGCCGGGGTGGACATCGAGGCCGTGAGTCGCGAGCTCTCCTATCCGTGCGTGCTGAAGCCGGTTCACTCCCACGTCTTCGCACGCCGCGCGAAGGTGCGCGCGAAGGTGCTCACGGCCGACAGCCCCGAGGATCTGAAGGCCGTGTTCGAGCGGATGTCCGCGATCGGCGTGGAGATGCTCGTGACCGAGGTGATCGCCGGCGCCGACGACGAATTCGTCTCCTACTACGGCTACCTCGACGAGCGCGGGGAGCCGTTGCTGGAGCTCACGAAGCGAAAGATTCGCCAGAACCCGCCCCACTTCGGTATCGGCACCTACCACGCCACGACGCACGATCCGGAGGTGGCGGAGGTCGGGCTGCGCTTCTTGCGGGCGGTGGGGCTGCGGGGCTTGGGCAACGTCGAGTTCAAGCGCGACAGTACGGACGGACAGCTCAAGCTGATCGAGTGCAACGCTCGCTTCACGATGGCGAACGAGTTGATCCGGGCTGCCGGGATCGATCTCGCGCTCTTCTCTTACAACCGCTTGCTTGGGCGAGCGACTCAGCCGGTCGACTCCTACCGGGACGACGCGCGGCTCTGGTATCCGCTCGAGGACGTTCAGGCGTTCCTCAGGTATCGCCGCAACGGCGAACTCTCGCTGGGCCGGTGGGTGGGCAGCCTGCTCTACCGTCAACACTTTCCCGTCGCGCGCCTTGACGACCCGCTCCCCGCGTTGGCTCGCGCCTCTCGGCAGATCTCGAATGCCGCGCGAGCCCGCAAGATCGAGCCGCCTGCCGCGCGATCCGGCGGCTCGCCACGCGGCGCGACGTCCGGTTCCCGGCCTGACCTCGCTCGCTCGACCAGCTCCGACCACGCTTGGCGACGCCTGCGTCCCGAGCCCCACCGACTCGCGCCGGCAGACCGCGCTTGCGATGCGCTCTACGAGCGGATCTGGCGCGAAGCGGCGGACGCGACCGGAGCGCGGATCGAGCAGCTTGCGCCTGGACTGTTCGAGTTGAGCCGCGACGGCGCCTCCGTTCGTGTCCTGCGGCAGGCGATCGACATCGACGACCCGGTCACGCTCGAGCTGGCACGGGACAGATCCCTGACCCACCGGCGGCTGGCGGCTGCCGGGGTTCGGGTTGCCGACAGCGAGCGCCCGATCCCCGGCCGGCCCTACCGGCTGCTGCTGCTGGACGGCGAGCTGATCGATGCCGGCGGCCAGGGCGCCGACCTGCGCGAAGCGGTATCCCCCCAGCTCCTCGCGGAAGCGCGGTCGGCCCAGAGCGCCGTCGGGTTGCGGCTCGCCGCTGTCGATGTCGTCACCCAAGACCCCACGCGACCGCTCGCGGAGGTCGGCGGCGCGATCAGCGAGGTGTGCGGTACGCCGGAGCTCGACCATGACGACCTGCCCGCCGCGCCGGACGGGCTCGCGCGCGTGGCGATTCCGATCCTCCGGCGGCTGCTCTGCGAGACTGTCGCCCCGATGCCTGACGAGGCCCAGCAGCACCGGTGACCGTCGGCGCGAGTCACCTGACACGGCCCCTGAGCCGGCTGGACCGCCGGATCGCCGTCACCGCCGAGCTGCTCCGCTCGATCGGCCCACGCGACACGCTGCGCCGCGTTCGTCAAGAGCTCGAATTGCGCGACGCCCCCGGGGTCTCCGGAGACCTCTACGCAGACATCTGGCGCGATGCCGCGCAGGCCATCGAGGCACGCGTCACCGATCTGGGAGGCGGGTTCCTGGAGATATCCACGGGCAGGCGGCGCACCCATGTCGGAAGGCAGTTCACCGGCCTGGACGGTTGCGTGACGCTGTGCCTCGTGCGCGACAAGAGCGCGGTCAACCGCCTGCTCCGGACGGGGGGCGTGCGCCTGCCGGAGCAGATCGAGCTGGAGGGCGGCGACCTGGGCGGCGCGCGCCGCTTCATGGCCCGGTGGCCGGCGCCGTGGGTCCTCAAGCCCGCGGGCAGTTCCGGTGGGCAGGGCATAACGACCGGTCTGCGTACCTGGGAGGATTTCGAGTCGGCCCGTCGCCGTGCCCTCGTGGACGGTTCGCGCCTGGTGCTGGAGCGTCAGATCGCGGGGGACGTTTACCGCCTGCTGGTGCTCGACGGCGAGGTGATCGACGTGCTTCGGCGCCTCCCCTCGCGAGTCGTCGGGGACGGCAATCGCACGGTCAGGGAGCTGATCGACGCGGAGAACCGGGCGCGACTCGCCGCGAGTAGGCACGGTACGTCGCTGGTGTTCATTGACTTCGAGTGTGTCGTCACGCTTCGCGCGCAGGGACTGTCGCTGAGCGCAGTGCCCGCCGCCGGACGCCCGGTGGCGGTCAAGCGCGTCACCAACCAGAACGGCGCAAACGACAACTTCACTGTGCACACGCCGATCCACCCTGAGGTTGCGGAAGAAGCCCGCCGCGGGGCTGCGGTGGCAGGGCTGCGTCTGGCGGGCGTCGACATCGTGACCACCAATGTCGGCCGTTCGCTGACGGAGACCGGCGGTGCGCTGCTCGAGGTGAACGGTGGGCCGGGTCTCCACTACCACTACGCCGTCGCGGACCCGGCGAATGCTACGGCGGTCGCGGTCCCGATTTTGCGGGAGCTGCTGAGGTGAGCCTAGCTTCGCTGGACGCCGCCGTCGTCGAGCGTGGTGTCTACCCAGGTGTTGGAGAACTCACCTCGCGCCACCGCTGCGATGTAGTCCGCCTCGGTCGCCGCGCGGGCGCGCAGGCGGTCGAGCAGCTCGGCGGCGATTTCGCGCGGGACGACGACGACGCCGTTACGGTCGGCGACGACTATGTCGCCTGGATTGACGACGATCCCACCGCAGGAGATCGAGTAGTTGATCTCACCCGGTCCCCGGTGCAGGGGCCCGATCGGCGTGACCCCCCGCGCGAACACGGGGAAATCGCCGAGCGCCTGGATTGTCGGCAGGTCCCGGATCAGCCCGTCGACGACGAAGCCGCCGATGCCCCTGTGACGCGCCTTGGTGCAGACGAGGTCGCCCAGCACCGCGGTCAGCGAGGAGTTGCTGGTGTCGATGGCGACGACGTCGCCCGGCTGCGCGAGGTCGAGGCTCTTGTGAACCATGAGGTTGTCGCCCGGGAAGACCTTCACAGTGCAGACCGGGCCGACCAGCGGCACTTCGAGCCCGGCGAGCTGCACGATCTCGGATCTCATCGTGTAGAGGCGGTTCATCAGGTCGGAGATCGATGGCGTGTCGAACTCACGCAGGCCGTCGACGACGTCGGCGCTCGGCCGGTCGAAGCTTTCGCGCAGCCGGAAGCCCGGACCGGCGTGCAGCTCCGAGGTTTTCGGCTTTCCCGCCCCCGAGGCCGTCGCGGGGTTGGGAGTTTCTTGCCCCTCGCTCATGGCCACGCACTGTATCGCCGATCGGCTAGCGTGGCCCGGTCAGATGGGTGATCCGCTCCGTGTCTGTCTGATCCCCGGCGACGGCGTCGGCCCCGAAGTCGCCGCGGCAGCGCGTCAGGTGCTCGACGCCAGCGGAGTGCGGCTGGCGTGGGAGGTCCACGAGATCGGGCAGACGGCCTACCAGCGGACCGGGGAAGCCCTGCCGGAGACCGTGCTGGAGGCGATCGAGGAGTGCGGGCTGGCGCTGAAGGGGCCGGTGAACACCTCGCGGGACGCCCCGTTCCGGTCGGTGAACGTCGCGCTTCGCGAGCGGCTCGACCTGTTTCTCGGCGCCCGCCCGTGCAGGCCGTTGGCCGGCGTGCCGACCCTGTTCCCCGACGCCGGCGTCACGGTCCTGCGGATGCACGACGGCGACCTCTACGCGGGTCTCGATTACGCGCCGGGCGACCCCACCGCGGCAGCGATCCGCAGGACGCTGGCCGAGGCGGGGGCGGCGCGGCTCGGCGATGACACGGGCGTCTCCGTGAAGCCGATCTCGGCCGTCGCCGCCGAGCGCGCTGCCCGGGCCGCGCTCGCCTGGGCGCGCGCCAACGGCAGAGAGCGGGTGACGGTCGTGCACAAGGCCAACGTGATGCGCGGCAGCGACGGGGTCTTCCTGGCCGCGGCGCAGAGCGTCGCCCCCCTGTTCCCCGAGCTGGCCGTCGACGACTGCCTTGTCGACCGGGCCTGCGCGGACCTGGTGCGGCGACCGGGCCGCTTCGAGGTGCTCTTCGCGCCGATGCTCTATGGCGACATCGTCTCGGACCTGGCCGCGGCGTTGTGCGGCGGGCTCGGGATCGCCCCGGGCGCGAACCTCGGAGAGCGCTGCGCGGTCTTCGAGGCCGTGCACGGCACCGCTCCGCGCCACGCGGGCAGGGAAACGGCCAACCCCGTGGCAATGATCCTCAGCGGGGCGCTGTTGCTGCGCCATGCCGGGGAGGAGGGTGCGGCGGCCCGGGTCGAGCAAGCCGTCACCGGCGCGATCGCCGACCGAGTCCTGACCGCCGACCTCGCGAGCGACGGGGTCGAGCCGCGGAGCACCGGCGCGATGGCCGACGCGATCGTGGAGCGCCTGCGGTAGGCGGCCGATCCGCGGCGGCCTCCCCTTGGCGCCGCCGGGCCCGTCACGGCGGATAGCATCCCGGTGCCGTCCAACCCAGAGGAGACCCCAGACCGATGAGCGACGAGAGATACGAGCTGACCACCGACCAGGCCGAGCGCGAGGCGTCCGGCGCCCACAGCTACGGCCGCTACCTGGAGGAGTTCGAGGTGGGCGCCGTCTACAAGCACTGGCCGGCCAAGACGGTGACCGAGGCTGACGATCACCTCTTCTGCCTGATCACGATGAACCACCACCCCCTCCACATCAACGACGTCTACGCGGGCGACTCGCAGCAGGGCCGCAACGTCGTGGTCGGGCCCCTTGTCTACTCGCTGGCACTTGGCATGTCGGTCTCCGATGTCTCCGGCAAGGCGATCGCCAACCTCGCCACCGAAGAGCTCAGCCATCCTAGCCCGGTCTTCCACGGCGACACCCTGTTCTGTGAAACCGAGGTGCTCGACGTGAAGCCCTCCAAGTCGAAGCCCGACCGCGGCATCGTCAAGGTCCACACCCGGGTGCTGAACCAGGACGGTGTCCTGGTCGCCGAGTTCAAGCGCCTGGTGCTGGTCCCCCGCCGCCCGGCCACGAGCTGATTGGTCCCGGGTTCGTTGCGGGCGGACGATGTTCGATAGTAGGATTCGCGCCCGATGAAGCTCTTCTCGTTCGATCCCGCCGACCACCGCGACCACTACGCCCAGAACGGCTGGGCCCACATCAAGGGAGGGGTCTCGCCCGAATTCCTGGACGCGCTGCGGGCGTTCGCAGACGAGAGCTTCCGGGTCCACGAAGTCGAAGGCAAGGCGATCGCCGGGCGCAAGACGCAGGCGCTCTACGAGGCGCCCGAGGGCGTCGACTTCCCGGGCGAGCTATTCGACGTCATTGCCGAGATCTGCGGGCTGCACCGGCCGACGATGACGCTCTCGGAGCGGCACATCAAGGCGTATGACGAGGACGCCCCGCCGGAGCCGATCCCCCACAAGGACCGGTACGCATCCCAGGTCTCGATCGGCCTCTCGATCGTGGTTCCGGACGATTCGCGGCTGACGCTCTATCCGCGCGAGGAGCTCGACGTCAACCCCCTCAACGTGAGCGCCGCCTACCTCGAGGGCCTGGCGCCCGAGCGGCGTCCGGAGGAGGCGTTGCGCGGAATCGAGCCGGTCGAACTCTACGACGAGCCCGGCGACGTGATGATGTTCGCCGGCAACGCCGTCTGGCACGCGCGGCGCAAGCCGGCGGGCGCGACCAACCTCTACCTGAAGCTGAACGACTTCAACTGCGACCCGCTCGGGGAGGACCCCGCCAGCGCCGGTCTGCGGCAGGCCAGCGTTGAAGCGGCTGAAAACGGAGACCTGCGCGAGAGGGTGCCGATCCTCGGTCGCCGGCTCGACTGCGTAAGCCGCCGCTATACGCGCGACTGGAGCGAAGCCGCTCAGGCCGAGATGTGGGAGGACTCGCCGGTCGCTCTCTCGGCCGGCGACCTGGAGCTGCTCGAGGCCGTCGACGGCCGCAAGACCGCCGCCGAGGTGCTGAGCGCGATCTCCGGTGAGGACGGCTCGGAGGCCCTGCGGAGACTTGCCCGTCGCGGCGTCCTCGACCTCCTCTAGGCCGGCGGATCCCGCGGCCGCTCAGTGCGCCTCGTCGGAGGCATGCGCCGGGGGTCGCGACTCCTCGGCCAGC
>VRUE01000091.1 GCA_019456285.1 Solirubrobacterales bacterium
GTAAAACCACTGCAGTGCAGGTAAGCGGCCTTACAGGCATCACAGTAGTGGCAGCGGGAGGCTACTATTCTCTTTTCCTGAAAAATGACGGTACGGTGTGGGCTTGCGGAAGCAATTGGGCTGGTCAGTTGGGAGACGGAACAACTGCAGATACAGCCCTAGCGGTGCAGGTAAGCGGACTTGCAGGCATCACAGCAGTGGCAGCGGGATACACCCATTCTCTTTTCCTGAAAAATGACGGCACGGTGTGGGCCTGCGGATTCAATTTATATGGGCAATTAGGAGACGGAACAACTGCAAATAAAACCCTTGCAGTGCAGGTAACGGGTTTATGCACCGTTGTCGCTCCAATCCCGCCTTCCCTTAAAGCCTACATCCCCGATATTAACTTCCGCAATTTCCTCAATACAAACTACCCCGCTTTTATGGATGGTTCAGGTGACAGCTTGCTTATTGACTCAGCAGCCACACTGACAGGTGTGTTGAATTGCAGTAATCAAAACATTGCTGACCTTACGGGAGTAGAATACTTTGTTAATATTACACAGCTTTGGTGTTATAATAATCAATTAACCGCCCTGCCTGACTTTACGAATAATACCGCTTTGTATTGGCTTGATTGTGCTAATAATAAATTAGACTTTTCAGATGCAAGAGCGTTAAGAATAGCTGATACCATTTCAACACTTACCACTTATATTTACAGCCCACAAGATCCTTTTGGCGTGGCAGTTACTTTTAATTTGAATGCGGGAGAAACACTCATATTAAGTATAGCCAATCAGGATTCTGCGTTAAGCTACCAATGGTTCAGGGGAACAGATACTATTATGGGTGCTACAGATACACTATTAATAATTCCCAATGTTACATTGGCAGAGAACGGAGTTTATACCTGCAGGTCTTATGGTACAGCATTAGATACTAACAATATGATCTGGGGGCCGGGCATTAGCAGCTTTGTTTCAGAGGAGTTTTTGGTAAATATATCTCCTGTTGGTATTAAAGACCCGCAAGGTTTTCAAAACCTTGCGGGTCTGAGGGCATATCCTAATCCAAACACAGGCAATTTCACATTAGAAATGGAAGTCTCTGAAATAAAGGATATACAAATAAACATCACCAACATCTTAGGACAATCAGTATATGCCGCAACACTGAACAACATTAAAGGCAAATACACAAATCAAATAAACCTAAAACCAAACCCTGCAGGCATATACAACCTGCAAATTCAGTACGATAAAAATATGATCAATAAAAAAATAATATTACAAAAGCAGTAAGCAGTTGACAGTAGGCAATATTGCCTACTGCCCATTGCCAACTGCCTATTTCTTTTGTTGGATTTTGTGTTTTAGTGGCATTTTTTTTAATTATTTACTTTTTACTGTCAACCGGCCTTTCTGTTTTCTTAAAATATGATCCAAGATTACTGGTAACTGTAATATAATTCTTACCCCCTGCCACATGATACCACGCTCTTGAAAAAGCAAATTCAAACGTCTTTATCTTTATCATAAAACCCGCAGAAAATCCTGTAAGGCCTGATCTTGTCTCCAATTTCAATTCTTTTCTTCTTTGATGATTATAACCTGCCCGCAGATAAAAATTCGGACTCATAATAAATTCTCCTCCAAAGATGAAGTGCCTGGCGATCTTTTCACTCAACTTTTTATCCTCACTGGTTTTATTTCCAAATTCATCAACAAGGCCTGTGTTATTTGGATCCAGGTACACAATATCCGTACCGCCAAATATAAGCCAATCAATCATATAATTCAAGTGATGCATAGTAATTGATGCCCTGAGCGGCATATGTTCCAATTTATAGCTCATACCCAACTGAACATCAAAAGGGATTTTGGTAGGATATCTTTTCAGGAAACCTATATTCTTAAAGACCATACCAATATCCCAATCTCTTGTGGGATGGCTATATAACCCGCCAAGATCAAACAAAACCGAATGAGCGCTATAGGACTGGATATTTGAACCGACAAATTTCAAATTAGCGCCAAGCGTATAATTTTCAATTTTGTGTGCATAAGAGAAATAAAAAGCATATTCGCTTGCCCGAAAATCGCCCTGGTAATTGCCTGACGCATCCCGTTGCTGAAACTTTCCGTAATTAATGTATTGCAATCCTCCACCCCAAATTCCGGCTTTTCCAAAATCATGTGCATAAGCAAGCGTTGAGTTTTTTATTCCGGCATAAAATGGCATATAATTTAAGCTGATATATTTCACCATCTCTTTATTTAATAAAGCCGGGTTTGAGAAGTACATGCTTACGTCATAGTCAATCAAAGAAACATTTACACCACCCATAGCTGCCACCCTGGCATTAACAGGAAGGTTTAAAAAATCGTAGGTATTTTTGCCGCCTATTTGAGAATAGGAGTGGTAGGTAATGAAAGTTGTTATTGCGCATAGCACATAGCCCCGCCAACTGGCGGGGCATGGCCCTGCCGTTTGACGGGGTAAAATACAAAACGGGTTTTTACTCTTCTTTAAACAATAGAATAATAAATCCATATAAATATTAGCCCCGTCATTTGGCGGGGTAAAATACAAAACTGGTTTTTGATCTCCTTTAAACAGCAGCGCTATGCGCTAATTAAATATTTTCTAAACATTAGGGGATTATGGCAATCTTCATTCGGAGCCCCACTTGGAGTGGGACTCCGATAGAACATTACGGAAATTTATAGCTGTAACGAATTGTTTCATTGTTTCATTGCTTCATTGATGGTTTATATTTTTTTATCAGAATTTCAATGTTATTAATAATTTATTGTTATTATCCTTGATAGTGTTTTCAGCTTTTTCTGACAATTTTGGGTTCCCCTCTAAATACCAAATTAGTGTTTGAGTATCAGCTAAATAATTCATTACGGCATATACTCCTTGAAGTCATCTAAAGGTTCATTGAAATCATCTGCCATCCATACCTTTCCTTTCAAACAACCAAATCCTTTTTCTCTTTTATAGTTCCCTCTCTTCGTTGGGGACAAATTTTGTTTTTTTTCAGTCAATTCTTTGTCTATTTCACCCCTCAATTTTTTCCATTCTGCAACAGGCAATTGTTTTAAAAGATTAAAAACTTGTTGGTAAGCGATATTTAGTTTTAGTTGCATGATTTATCTTTTATTACAAAGCTAATAAATCTTTAATAGATAACAAATAGAATAACAATTAATTTTGTATTACAAAATATACAAATGATCTAACTATTCAACCAAAGCCTCCTCATATCCCAGCTTCTTATCCTCCACTTTCACAGACAGATCCACCGGTTTCTCAACCTTCTCACCCGTTAATGCAAGTTCCAATACCTCATCAACATTTTCTACATAATGGATTTTTAAATTTTTAATATAATCTGGCTTAATTTCATCAACATCTTTTTTATTTTGAGCACAAAGAATAAGTTCTTTAATCCCTGCTCTTTTTGCCGCAAGTATCTTTTCTTTGATGCCGCCTACCGGTAGCACTTTTCCCCTCAGGGTTATCTCCCCTGTCATCGCTAACTTATCTTTAATTTTTGTTTGCGTAAAAACAGATGCCAAAGAAGTAAAAATTGTAATACCGGCTGATGGCCCGTCTTTGGGAACAGCGCCTGAAGGAACGTGTATATGCAAATCAAAATTATCAAACACCCTGTGATCAATGCCAATTGTTTCGGCATTGGCTCTCAGGTAAGATAAGGCGGCTGTTGCCGATTCTTTCATCACATCTCCAAGCTTGCCCGATAGTGTGAGCTTACCTTTACCTCTGAATAAGGTAGATTCAATGAAAAGAATTTCACCACCGAATTGTGTCCAAGCCAGGCCAGTGGCAACTCCTGCCACATTGATCTTCTCATACAATTCATTATCATATATAGGAGCGCCTAAATGTTTCAACACATCTATTGGCTGGATGGTTTTATTATGCTTTTCTTCCAATACTTTGGACTTGGCAACCTTTCTTATTACACCAGCTACTTTTCTTTCAAGCTGCCTGACACCAGATTCTCTTGTGTAGTCCTGAATTATCCTGTTAATTGCTTGCGGGGTGAATTTAATATCTTTTGCGTTCAAGCCATTTTCTGTCCTTTGTTTTGGGATAAGATGTTTTTTAGCTATTTGTATTTTTTCTTCTGGGGTATAACCATTAATTTCAATGATCTCCA
>VRUE01000092.1 GCA_019456285.1 Solirubrobacterales bacterium
TGCCGGCAGCCCGTCGAGCTCGACCGACTCGCCCTTCATCTGCCGCCACCGGATCAGTGAGAGCTACCAAAGCACTAGTAGGGAGCGCACCCCTGGCTGCGACCCCACTATGTGGGCGAGATCTCAGCGCGTTATACTGCGGGTATGACTCACAAGGTCGGCATCAAGGGGCAGGTGGTGATCCCGAAGGCGATTCGAGACGAGATCGGGATCAAGCCCGGCGACGAGGTGATGTTCGAGCCCAACGGCACGGAAGTGAGGGTTCGCCGCGTCGCTGACGACCCGGAGGCGCGCCGGGATCGAATCGAAGCCCTGCGCGGTGCATGGGCCGGCATTCCTGGTCTCAGCACCGACGACTTGCTCGCCGCCCGACGCGAGGAGCGCGAACGCGAGGAGCGCAAGGCGCGGAGCCTGCTTGGCAATAGTCCTTGACACTTGGGCCCTGCTGGCCCATCTGCGAGATGAGCCTGCTGCGGAGCGCGTGCGCCAGGAATGGCTGGAGGCGGGCGCGGCGATGTGTTCGGTGAACCTTGGGGAGGCGCTGTACCTGGAGATGCGCGCTCGCGGCGTACAAGGCGTAGGCGACACGATCGAGGATGCGCGTCGCGAGCTGAACGTCATCAATCCCGACTGGGAACTCGTCAGGGCCGCGGCCAAGGTCAAGGCGGGTGGCGGCCTCTCCTTCGCGGACGCCTTCTGCATTGCGACCGCCGAACGCCTGGGTACCCAGCTTTGGACCGGAGACCCGGAGATCATCGACCGGGCGAACGAGCTTTCGTGCGAAGTCGCTGACCTACGCGCCACGGGCGCCTGATTGGAGAGTGTGAAAGCTGTGGCCGAGCACCGGCCGCTCGCAATTGTCTATCCCGACGGCCGCGAGATAGTCGCCGCGCCCCGCGCTGGCGCTCTCGCGTTCTTGGTGCATCTGCTCAAGACGCGCTGAGTCTCGCGAAGCCGCCGCCCTCGCCAGCGAGCGCATGGCTGAGCGCGGCTTGCCGCCCCTACCCCATGCCCCACACCCTGCGCCGCACCTACATCTCGATCGCCCTGCTTGCCAACAACTTCGACGTCCTCTGGGTGATGAGCCAGGTCGGCCACGCCAACTCCAAGATGACCCTCGATGTCTACGCCCAGCTCCAGCAGCGAGTCAAACGCTCCCACGGCACCGCCTTCGACCACCTCGTCCGCCAGGCCCGCGAGCAGCTACATGGAGGCGGCCATTCAGCTGGCAACGGTCACTCGAAGATCGGTTCCACATCGCCGGCATCCGGCCATCCCAGCGTTTGATCAGCGATGTACAGGGCGAAGGACGACGCCAAGAGCGGCAACTCAAGGCGGCATAGCGTGGTCTGTGATCTGTCCGGAGATGTCCGATTCGTCCGAATATTGCTTTTTCGTCCGACCTGTCCTATACTGTGCTCCGGAGGTTCTAGAGAACCGCCTGAAGGAAGCGATGGCCACTACCGCTGCTAAACCCCAACTGCTCACGGTGAGCGAAGCTGCGGCGCTGCTCAACGTCAACGAGCGGACCGTCCGGCGATGGATCGACGCCGAGTCGATCCCCTACCTCGAGCTTCCGAGTGGGTCCTACCGAATCCCCCAGGGCGCTCTGCTCGCCTCGCTGCGAGGCAACTACGACCTCGCAGCAGAGCTTCGTGAGTTCGACGAACGCAACGCGGAGCTGACCGACGAGCAGGTCCAGGCCGCCCTCGCAGACAAATAGATTCGGCGACGACAGGCGCAGCGCGTAGGCTCCGCGACCCGTGCCTTTCATCGTCGTCGACACGAGCATTTCCCTGCCGGCCACCTTGAGTCCGGGCGAGCTGATGCGCCGCTTCTGGGTCGTCTTGGCGCTCGGTGCGTTGACCTACGAGGTCGAGCATCGCCAGCTCGAGCTCGGCGAGCCGAGCACGAGAAAGGCGTTGTCGGCGGGCTGAAGGAAGCTCGGAATCGCGTCGAGGAAGCCAGGGATCGACGAGCCGGGCTCCTTGAGCTGCTCCCGGATGGAACCCCAGCGATTGGGTGGCGATCGGATCGACGCCGCTCTTCGATGAGTACGAGCGCAAGCTCCGAGAGATCGGCCGAAAGCTCAACCCCGTCTTGCGCGACGAGGACATACCTCGACTTCGGCGGCAGCTTGAGGTGGTCTGCGTTGTCGGGGCGCCGACCTTCAACCCGAGCACCGTGCCGACTTTGACCCAGGATCGGAAGGACGACGCCATCCTCTACACCGCGCTGATCGGAGATGCGGACCTCCTCATCTCAGACGACAAGCACTGGATTCCCGATCGCCACGAGCATGTCTGGGAACAGGACGACCGTGTCGTCGTCGCCATCACATTCGACACGCTTGTCAACGAGCGGCTCGATGCGGCGAACTTGAGCGAAATCGACGGCTCATGGCTAGCCGTCGCATATGGCTAGCCACCACGCCATACGCCAGGCGCGGGGTTTTGGACTCCGAATTGGACTCCAGTCGGCCGAATCACCGGTTCGGCGGCTCAGGATCGCGCGCCAAACGGCCCCGAAACCCGTAAGCGTTCAGTCCGTCCTCCCCAAGGGCGGTGATCTCGGTGGCGACGGGCGAGGGAGCTGTGGCTCAGGCAAGCAGTGGAGCCGGATCGCCGCGAGCCCGCGCTCCAAGGACGTCGGCCAGGTAGGCAAAGAGCGAGCGGCCCTGCAGACGACAGGTGACCGAAGCCGAAAGCAGGCGCTCGATTGTGTGCTCGCCGCGCTCGGACTGGCTGCCCAGGGAGAGCTTGCGGTAGATGACCGGGCCGCGCAGGGCGCGCTCGGCGACGTTGTTGGTCGGCTCGACGCCCTCAACTTCGGCGAAGGTCCAAAGCGCCGGCCAGATCTTGAGCAGGTTCTTGGAGATGCCCCAGGTGAGCTTGTTGCGGCGTCCCTTCGAGCCGCGTTGAAGGAGCGCCTTCAACTCGCGCTTGAGCGGCGCCAGCTCGCGCTTCAGGGCGCGGCGATCGCCGCGCTCCCCGAAGTCATCCCAGGCCACAAACAGCCGCCGGGCAATGTCGAGCCCGACTTCGCCGAAGCGCTTCTGGGCGGCGAGCCCTTCGGCGTGGGCGGTCAGATCTCTGATCAGGTGTGACCAGCAGACTTGACGCTTCGCGGGATCGAAGCCGCGGTAGGCCCACCAGCGATCGGAGCCGACGATGCCCTCGAAGTCCTCGCCGAGCAGCGCGATCGCCTCACGCTCGTGGCGGTCGGGGGCGATGCGGAAGACCGCTGCTTTCGGGGTGACGGCGCCCCACAGGGTGCGCCGCTTGCCGCGCAGCTTCCAACCGGTCTCATCGACGTTGAGTGCCGGGGCGGCGCGAACCTGGGCGAGCAGATCCTCGTATGGATCGGCCAGCGCCTGCCCGGCGCGAGCGAGGATCGCATCCACCGTGCCGCTTGCGAGCTTGGCGCCGAACAGCTCGGAGGCCAGCTCGACCGTGTCGCGGCGGGAGACCCGGTTTCTGACAGCGAGCGTCGCCACCGCCGCCTCCATGCGGGGGCCGAAGGCGCCGGCGGGGACCTCGTCCGGCAGCTCGGCGCGGGGAGCCGCGCCGCAGTCCGGGCAACGGCGGCGATGCAGGCGGTGCTCGGTCACCTCGACGGCGATCTCGGGCAGCTCGGTGACCTGGTGGCGGGCTGGGCGGCCGGCCTCCTCGTCGCCATCGGCAAAGCGATGCCCGCAGCCGCAGCGCCCCGGCCAATGCTCCACCATCCGGTCGACGGCCTCGGCCGGAAGCAGCTTTCTCCCCCTGCCTGGGTGTCCCGGCTGAGCGCCCTGCGCTCGACCGGAGGGATCCGGCCGCTTGCGCTCGGGCGCTCCCGGCGGGTCCTGGCTCGGCGGCGCCGAGGAGTTCTGGGAGTTGCGGTTCAGGCGCCGCTGCAGCTCGGCGATCTGCTCGCCCTGCTTGGCGACCTGCTTGGTCAGCTGCTGGATCTGCTCGTCCATCCGCAACAGCACAGCAACGACGCTCTCGCGGCCCTGGTCGTAGATCGCTTCGGCCTCGGCACGGTCCACGCCAAGGGATTCGCCGGGCGGCGGTTATGTCCCCCTACCCGACTGAACGCTTACCGAAACCCGCCGCTGTGCAGGGAGAGTTGAAATGGCGAGGGCCGGAATCGAACCGGCGACACCACGATTTTCAGTC
>VRUE01000093.1 GCA_019456285.1 Solirubrobacterales bacterium
CAGTGCGTTTTTGGATCACCTCGAGCACGACCGGGGTAACACCCCAAGGACCCGCAACGCGCGCCTTGCAGCTATCCATTCGCTGTTCCGGTACGCGGCACTGAGGCATCCCGAGCACTCCGCAAGCATTGCTCGCGTGATCGAGATCCCGTCCAAGCGCTGCGAGCACGCCACGGTCTCATATCTCACAGGTGACGAGATACAAGCGCTGGTGGCAACCCCCGACCGAACCACCTGGCTCGGTCGGCGCGATCACGCGCTGCTCTTGCTCGCGATCCAGACCGGCTTGCGCGTCTCCGAGCTCGTCGCGCTCTGTTGCAAAGACGTCTCGACATCCAACGGCGCGCATGTTCGCGTGCGAACGGGGAAGGGCCGCAAGCAGCGCTGCACGCCGCTGAGTGACGAGACCAAGGCCGTGCTGGCCACATGGCTCGCTGAGCGCCAAGGAACACCAGAGGATCCGCTATTCCCCACCCGGCGAGGAGGATCACTCAGTCCCGACGCGGTCGCCTGGCTACTCGCCAAGCACGCACGAGCAGCAGCACACGGCTGTCCTTCGCTCGGGCGCATGAAGGTGACTCCGCACGTGCTGAGGCACACCAGTGCGATGATGCTGCGGGCGGTCGGCGTCGACCTCTCGGTGATCGCGCTGTGGCTCGGACACGAGAGCATCGAGTCAACCCAGATCTACCTGCATGCCGACCTTGCGCTGAAGGAAAAGGCCCTGGCACTCACCGCGCCAGTCGGCACGCCCCCAGGGAGGTACAGGCCGCCCGATGCCCTCCTCGCGTTCCTCGATGCCCTCTGATTATCCCGAGCAGCAATTCCTACCGACCCGTCCCACGAAAGGGGCAGCCTCAGCCACGAACGGTCTACTCAAGATAACCCTGAACTCGGGATAACACGAAAATTCCCCACTTTCGATCATGGAATTTCCCCACCCCCTGCGACTCCCTCCCGTAGCCCTTTGAGCGTCTCGCGGTGAGCCCGCATCCGGTAGCTCTCGCCGTCAATGTGAAGGACAGTCGCTCTGTGGAGTAGGCGGTCGAGGACGGCGGCGGCGACGGTCGTGTCCTCGAAGATTTGGCCCCAGCTGGCGATTCCTCTGTTGGTCGTCAGGATGGTGGCCCCTTTCTCGTAGCGGCGGCTGATCACCTGGAAGAGGTGGGCGGCGGCTTCCCCCGGCATCGGCAGATAGCCAAGCTCGTCGACTATGAGGACCGCCGGCCCCGCCCAGAAGCGCATCGTCGCCGACCAGCGCCCCTCCGCCGCGGCCTTCGCAGTTCTCGCCACCAGCTCGGCGGCGGTCGTGTAGTAGACGCGGTGCCCGGCGTCGATCGCCTCAAGCCCGAGGGCGATCGCCAGCATTGTCTTGCCTACCCCGGGCTGGCCGATCAGCAAAACGTTGGAGCGCTCCTCGACGAAGCGCAGGGTCGCCAGTTCCTCGATGACGCGCCGGTCGAGGTTTGGCTGGGCGGAGAAGTCGAACTCCTCCAGGCGCCTGTGAGACGGGAAGCCGGCGAGCCGCAATCTCCGCTCGTGGCTCTTGGCCTCCACCGCGGCGACCTCCACGCCCAAGAGCGTGTCGAGGAAGTCCGCGTAGGAGGGCTTCTCCTTCTGCGCCGACTCCAGCTCGCCGGCAAGGCACTCGGCCGCCGCATCCATCCCGAGGCGGGCGAGGTGGCCGCGGACGCGCTGGTAGGGCGCATCGGCCTTGCCGCTCACCGCGGCGCTCCGGCGATCTCGGCGTAGCGGTCGAGGTCGATCGCCACCTCTTTGCCCTCCTCGCCGCGGATCTGCGCCGCTGCGGCCAGCGCCGCCTCCCCGGGTGGGCGGTTGGCCTTGCGCTTGCAGGGACGCCCGACATCGAAGGCGTCGAGCACCGCCCTCTCCAGGGCACGGGCGTGCTCGGCAGCTCGGATCGTCTGCCTGGCGCCGGCAGGCGCGCGGCGGTGACGCGCGACCTTCCGCCCCGCGGCGGAGACGACCTCGACGTCGAGCTCGCCGAGGCGGGCCCTGATCGTCACCACCTGCCCCAGAAGCTCGGGCGGGGCGCTGTAGCGGTTGCCCTCGAAGTTGACCAGCGCCTTGGCGTCGACCGTGCGCTCGACCGCCAGCTCGGCGGGGAACGGCGACGCCGGCAGCGACAGCAGCGGCTCGGCGTCTGCGAGGGAGCCGACCGTGCCGCCGGGGCGCCGCCGCCCGTCGGCGACGGTGGCGCAGAAGCGGTCGAGGTCGGCCTGCGCCTGCGCCTGGGTCGCCACCGGCGCCGAGCGCCACCAGGAGCCGGCCAGGTAGCCGATTCCCGACTCGACAACGCCCTTGCGCTGCGGGCGGTAGGCAGGGCAGACGGCGACCTGGGCGCCGTAGTGCTTGGCGAGGGCTGCGGCCTCGGGCCGCAGCCGGTCGGTGCCGGGGTGAACGACCGTGGCCATGCGGTCGGTGCGCCAGGACTTCGCGGTACCGCCGAGGCGGCGCAGGACGCCGTCCAGAGCCGCCACCAGGTGCGGGAAGCTCTGGCCCTCGCTGAAGACCGCGCGCAGCCTTCCGGAGTGCGAGAGGGCGCCGACCAGGACGTAGGCCTTCTCGCCCCAGGGCGTGTCGGCCAGCTCCCACCAGTCCAGCTGGCACTCCTCGCCGGGCTCGTGGGGGATCTCGGTCGTCGGGACCTTCCCGCTGCGACAGGCCGGGCAGCTCGGGCGCAGCTCGAGGCGCCGCAGCTCGCGCACCAGGGTCTGGTAGGAGCGGTCGAACCCCAGGTCGGCCAGCTCCCGGAACAGCACGCTGGCGAGCACATGGTGGTCATCGGCGAAGCGCGCCACCAGGTAGTCGCGGTAGGGCTCCAGGCAGCTGGGCGGCCGCTTGCGCTTGGGGCGCTTCCCGTTCAGGTAGGCACGGATCGTCTTTCGATCCCGGCCGGTGTGGCGGGCGATGGCCGAGATCGACCACCCCCGGCCGGCGAGCGCTTGAATCTCCACGTCATCCTCCTTTGTGAGCATCCCCTCGGGGCCTCCCTTCGGATCGCAGGCTTCGTCACCCGCGACCGTCGCTGAGGCCCCCGACGGAAAGAGCCGCCCACCCCCGCCGCTTACGCCTCGCCCTTCGGGCTTGGCTACGCGGCGGGGGTGGTGCTCATACCTGGGGAATTCTTGTGATCAGGAGTGGGGAGGATTGCGTGATCGCCCGCACCTGATCACGGACACGTTGAGAAAATGCTGACGATCACCCCGAATTTCCCCAGGGTTGAGTCCCACCCCAGCGCTTCTACGACACGCTGCCGCGCGCCACGATCCACTGCACGCGCTGGCCGGTGATCTCCGCGATCAACTCGAAATCGGCGTCGTAGTGAAGGACCGCCAGTCCAGCCCGCTCCGCGCAGGCGGCGACCAGCAGGTCCGGCAGCGGCACGGCACGGTGCCGGGAGCGCTCGGCGAGCTTCGCCTGGACCTCCAGCGCTCGCTCGACGGCGACCTCCTCGACCGCCACCCGCGACATACCGCGCAGGGCTTTGGCCGCGGCGCGGTAGGTGGCCCGGTCGCGGGCGCTGTAGAGCAGCTCCAGGTCGACGATGCCGCAGGTGGCGACCTTGCCGGAGAGCAGCAGCGGCTCCAGCGCGTCTCGCACCTCGGGCCGGGTTTCGCGGCGGGTCAGCGCGCTCTTGTCGGCGAGGAAGGTGGGCACCTTATTCCACGACCGCGCGCGACTGGGGGCGCGTCATCCAGAGCGCCAAGCGCCGGCCATCACCTCGGGGTCGTCCAGAGCCAGCGCCCCCGGCGTGAACAGGAGCTCGACGAGTTGCTCACGCTGGCGCAGCTTGACGACCTCGGCGAGCGCCGCATCGACCGTCTCGGTCAAGGTCTTGGTGCCGAGGATGTCTTTGGCGGCGGCGATCTTAGCCGCGTCGATCTCGAACGAGGTCTTGCGTTTGGCAGCAGTGCTCACGCTCCTAGTGTAGCGATAGGCGCGCTCCTAGATAGCAAGGCGAACCATAAGTTCCTCTCTGTCCACCCTCCGTCTCCCGAGTCGAGGGCGACCGCGCCTTCGTCCTGCTCAACGGCGCGACCCCGCTGATGCGCCTGATTGCCGAGGCGGCACGCCGCCTCGCCGATGGTGCCCGGCGTGCCGCAGCGAGAAGGTCCCGACGACCGAGAT
>VRUE01000013.1 GCA_019456285.1 Solirubrobacterales bacterium
GCCGGTGACGAGCCAGACCGGCGGCGCGTCGAAGCGGCGGGTCGCCGCGATGAGGCCCGCGTCCGGCCCGAAGGCCCGCGCCGGCTCGCCGCCTTCGTCAAGCCCCCACAGCACGAAGCCCCTCCCCCGCCGCACGAACTCGGCGAACACCCCGCTCACCTGCGCGCCGTCCTCGATCAGCGCCGCGTCCCGGTCCCCCCGCAGCCGCGCCCACGGGCCGACCAGGACCCGGATCGCGCCCCGGGGCGAGCCGGCCGTGAGGGAGGCCCCGGCATCCCGCAGCCGGCGCCGCACCACACCGCAGGCCGCTCCCCCGCCCAGGCACTCGACCGCCGTCGCATGGAGCCCGCCCTCGTAGCCGCCGGCGAACGGCTGCGGCCAGGAGCCGACGACCGCCGCCACCCGCGTCCCCACCGACCAGTCGCGATAGTCCCACCAGATCGCCTCGCCGCCGCGCAGCGCGTACTCGGCGGCGCCGACCGGGGACCAGAGCCCGTTGACGTAGAAGAACCAGTGGTGGGGCCGGCCCTCCCGCTGCCCCCCCGCGACCCCTTCGATCGAGTGCACGAAGGCGCCGCCGTAGCGAGTCGAGATCTCGGTGTTGCGGTCGAGCACCCGGATCACCGTGTCGGACTCGGCGATGCCGCCGACCGAGCGTTCGAGGACCGGCTCCGCCCCGTAGTCGTGCGTCACCGTCAGCGCGACGTCGCCGCGCCCCTCTCCGGAGCCGAGGCCGCAGCCGGCGGCCGCGAGCGCCGCCAGGAGCAGCGCGATCGCGACCGCCGTGCCGCGGCGTCGGCTCAAGGCGTCAGCCCCGCGGGCACTTCCCGCCGACGCAGACGGCAACCCGGTTGGACGGGATGTACTTGCCGTGGCGGGCGATCAGCCGGGCCGGGCGCCGCAGCGTCACCGCGGCGACCCCGTTCTTGTTGGTGCGCCGCTTGGCGCCCCGCACCCTGACCCCGGCCACCGGTTTGCGTTTGCCCGCTTCGTCGTAGGCGAGGACGCGGGCCCGGAACGGCTTTCCGGCCCTGACCCGCCGCGGCGCCTTCAGCCACAGCTCTTCCGGGCCGGGGAAGCCCGCGGTCAGGTACCAGAGCGCCTCATCGCCGCGCTTCAGCCTGACCGAGTCGCCGCCGACTTCGGAGGAGGCGTGGTTCACCCGCAGCTGCCAGAAGCCTTCGCCGCTGGGTTCGAGGCCGCCGATCCCGCACAGCCCGAGCCCGAAGGAGAAGGCATCGGTGACCAGCAGCGGCCGCAGCGCCTGGGACGACCGCGCCGCCTGGGCGAGCAGGCCGAGCGGCGTCGCGCCGGCGACCCTGACGGCCTTGCCGCTGCCGCCGGTCCCCTTGCCGAAGCAGGCCGCCTTCGGGCTGGTCGGCACCGCCGTGGCGCCGGTCCGCAGCCACTGGTCGGCGAGCACCTTCTGCCCGGCGACGACCCGCAGCTTCGCGGGCGTCCCCTCCGCCGCGGCGAGCGCCGCGGTCGAGAGCACCAGAATGAGGGCCAGCGCGCACGCGGCGACCAGCCGGAGTGGAATGAGTCTTGGCATTTAAGCCACCCTTTCCTCGAGGGTTGTCATGGCTCGGCCGGGGACAGGTCTCCTGGCTTCCGGGAAATGGTCGGCCGCACCTTCCCGGGGACTCTGTGTCGTCCCCAGTGGCTGACGCATGACGCGCCTGCGGCTTCCTTGACCCGGTCACAGTGGCGGGACCGCGCCGGCTTCTCACCGGACTTCCCTTGACCACCGACCGTCTGTACGCGGGCGAGTCTACCCGTCGCCGCGGCACGGGGAGCGCGCGCCGCCGCTGTACGTTCGTCCAGCGGCCTTGGGGGCCGCGCGGTGCGGGGCTAGGCTCGCCGTCACATAGCAGTTCGACCCTTGGAGGGAAAGATGGGACAGGGGACGTGGCGACAGTCGCCGGCGCTGGTGATCTCGTTGATCGCGCTGTTCGTGGCGCTCGGCGGCACCGTCTACGCGGCCAAGAGGATCAACGGCAAGACGATCAGGGCGAAGTCCCTGCCGGGCAACCGGCTGAAGCCGCGCTCGGTCCCCGCCAACCGGCTGAAGCCGGGCGTGCTCCGCAGCGCCAGGCGCCCGGCCGGCCAGATCACCGGGTCCGAAATCAACGAGCTGAGCCTCGGGCAGGTGCCGACCGCGGCCCACGCCGACACCGCCACCACGGCCCAGAGCGCCGTCGACGCCGAGACCGCGCTCAACGCGGTCAACGCCGTCAACGCCTCGACCGTCAACGGCCACAGCGCCGGCTGCCTGCCCACCACGCAGCCCTTCGCCGGCGCCTGCTGGCAGAGCTCGCCGAGCCTCGCCGCCACGGCCGCCCCCGCCGCCGCGGCCACCTGCGCCGCGCAGGGCGGGACGCTGCCGGGGGCGCTGGCGCTGGCCGAGTTCGCCCAGCAGCCGGGGGTGGCGCTCGACAGTGGGGACGAGTGGTCGAGCGACATCCCTGTGGTGTCTGGCCTCGATGTTTACGCCGTGGTCACCGTCTCAGCAGCGGGCCAGATCAACTTCACGGCCTCGACGAACACCAGGAAATACCGCTGCGTGATCCCACTCGTCCGCTGACCGCCGGGAAGCCGCGGGCTCGCCGGGTCGGCCTCGACCTCGCCCATCGCCCTTCCCCACCGGGATAGTCACTTATTCTCTGCCTCCATGCGGCGGCGCTCGCACAGTGCCAACTTGCTTGTCGCGGGCCCGCTCGCGGCGCTCGCTTGCCTGGCGGTGGCGGCGCTCGCCTGCCCGCTCGCCTCCGGCGCCTCGCTGCGCCTCCACGCCGGCCCGGGCACGAGCGCCGGCAGCGCCCGGGCCGAAGCGGCGCGGGTCGCCCGCTACTGGACGCCGGCGCGGATGCACAGCGCCCGGCCGCTGGAGACGCTCGGCAGGCGCCGCCGGGCGGCGAAGGCCAGCTTCGCGCCGATCCCCGACGCGAGCGTCCCCCCCTACGCCGTCAACGGCCGCATCTTCATCCGCCAGGGCCGCCAGCGCAGCTACTGCTCGGGGACGGCGATCGACAGCCCCACCCGGCGGCTGGTGCTGACCGCCGGGCACTGCGTCAACTCCGGCCCCCGCGGCCGCAGGGGCAGCAGTGTCTGGTCGCGGTTCCTCCAGTTCGTGCCCGCCTACAGCGACGGATTGGCGCCGTTCGGCGCCTTCGTCGCCCGTCGCGGCGCCGTCTACGCGCCGAGGCAGTGGGTCAGGTGGGGCAACCCGACCTACGACATCGGGGCCCTCCTCACCCTCCCCAACGCCGACGGGCAGAACGTCGCCGACGCGGTCGGCGGCGGCGCCGCGATCGTCACCAACCGCAGCCGCCGCCAGGAGTTCCAGACCTTCGGCTACCCGGGCAAGACCCGGCGCCTGCAGGGGTGCGACTCGCCCTACGTGGGCGACGACAGCCGCACCTACCGGCTGCCCGGCCGGCCGACGATGGCGATCCGCTGCCACTGGACCCCGGGCGCCAGCGGCGGCGGCTGGCTGATCGAAGCAGGCGCCGCGATCAACGGGCTGACCAGCTACGGCCGCAGGCGCGACCGCGCCCACACCTACAGCCCCTACTTCGACAGGAGCAACGTCGGGCGCCTGGTCGCCGGCCTTTAGCGGCCGCTCCTCCGGTAGGATGAATACGGATTGACAATACCCCCTAGGGGTATTAAGGTAGGGACATCGTGAGTGGCGATCCGACCGCGACCCCAGCCCCATCGGCAAGCTCGCCCCGCACAGCCGCCACGCCGGCGACCGTCCTGCGGGCCGAGGGAATCGAGAAGAGCTTCCACCGCGGCATCCCGCCTTGGCGGCGGGAGATCGAGGTCCTGAAGGGCGCCGACCTCGAGGTCCGCCGCGGCGAGCTGGTCGGCCTGGTCGGAGAGAACGGCTCGGGGAAGAGCACCCTGATGAAGATCGCCGTCGGCCTGCTGGAGCGGGACGCGGGAGCCGTCGAGCACAGCGCCAAGCTCGGCTACTGCCCGCAGACGCCGCTGCTGTGGGAGAAGCTGACCGTCGACGAGCACTTCGAGCTGTTCGCGCGCGCCTACCGCCTCGATGCCGCCGGGGCGGATGCCGCGACGCGGCGCCTCTTCGACGAGCTCCAGTTCGCTCGCTACCGCGGCTACCGGATCGAGGAGCTGTCCGGCGGCACCCGCCAGAAGCTGAACCTGGCGCTCGCCCTGATGCACGAGCCCGACCTGCTGCTGCTCGACGAGCCCTACTCCGGCTTCGACTGGGAAACCTACCTCCGCTTCTGGGAGATGAGCGAGCGGCGCCGCGACGAAGGCATGGGCATCCTGATCGTCTCCCACTTCCTCTCCGAGCGCGAGCGCCTCGACCGCGTCTACGAGCTGCGCGACGGGAGGTGCCGGGAAGTGTGAGCGCGGTCGCCCTCACCGGCGCCGACTTCCTGCGCGAGCATCTGCGTGCCCGCCTGACGCTGGTCATGCTCGTCACGATCCCGGCGCTGTTCGTGGTCGCCTCCGCTTCGGCGCTGAGCGAATTCGCGACGGCGCTGGGGGGCTCGGTGGGCGGGGGCTCGGCCAGCGCGCTGGGCGCGGGCTGGGCGGCGGCCTTCCTGTCCGGCGCCCTCGGCTTCTTCCAGGTCGCCTCCTCGCGCGACGCCGACCGTCGCCTGGCGCTGGCGGGCATGGGCCCGACCCGCGTCGCCACGGCGCGCATCTTGGCCTCGGTCCTGCTCGGGCTGCTGATCACGATCGTCGCCTTCCTCACCCTCTGGCTCAGCACCGAGATCGGGCGCCCGGCCCACGCCTTCGCGGCAATCCTCGTCTTCTCCCTGATCTACATCGGCATCGGGACACTGGTCGGCTCGCTCATCTCCGAGCCCCTCGAGGGCTCGCTGACCGTCGCCTTCGTCTTCCTGATCGACGTCTTCTCCGGCCCGGGGATGAGCGACGGCGGCGGGCTGGCGCAGATCATGCCCACCAGGAAGGCGGCGGACGTGCTGATCGCGGCCGGGGCGGGCCAGGGATCGCCGCGCGGCGACTGGATCGCGGTGGGCCTGACCGCCGCGGGCGCCCTGGCGCTGGCCGCGATCGCCTTCTGGCTCTCGGCGCGCCCGAGGTCCGGTTGACCGGGCGGGCGATGACAGCGACGCGGATGGGCTTCCGCGAGCAGGCTCGCCGGCCCCTGCTGCTGATCCTGCTGGTTGCCGTCCCCTTCCTCTTCATCAGCTGGATGATCGCGGTCACCGAGCCCATCCCGCACTTGATCGAGCTGCCCGGGGGCCGCTACCGGCTCACCACGATGAAGGAGCTGCACGGCGCGGTCATGGTCCCGATCACGGTCGGCTTCCTCGCCGGCCTGATCGGCCTCTTCGTCGTCCAGTCGGCGCTGGCGTCCGACCGCCGCCTGGTGCTGGCCGGGTTCAGCCCCGGCGAGGCGATCCTGCCGCGGCTCGTCGTCCTGGTGAGCGGGACCCTCGTCGTGCTCGCGGTCTCCCTCGGGGTGACCACGATCGACTTCATTCCCGTGTCCTGGCTCCCGTTCGTGGCGGGCAACCTGCTGGCCGGCCTGATCTACGGCGCGATCGGCGCCCTGGCCGGCGCCCTGATCGGGCGCCTCGGCGGCGCCTACCTGATGTTCTTCCTGCCGATGCTCGACATCGGGATCGCCCAGAACCCGATGTTCTTCCACGGCCCTCCGCCGGGGTGGGCCACCGTGCTGCCCGGCTACGGGCCGACCAGGGTGCTGATCGACGGCGCCTTCTCGCCGACCTTCCACGCCGGCGCGCCGCTGGCGATCGCGCTGCTCTGGCTTGCCGGCCTCTCGCTGGCGCTGGTCGTGCTGCTGCGCCGCTCGGTCGGCGGGCGCACCGCCCGGCCGGGTTAGAGGCTTGATCTGGGTTAGGCGCCGAGCAGGTCGCGGTAGAAGCGGTAGTCGCGCCGCTCGGGCCGCAGGTTCGAGGCGAGCGCCAGGTGATGGCGGGCGCGCTCCGTCCGGCCCGTCTTGGCCAGCGCCCGGCCGAGGCAGAAGTGGGCGTAGTCGTTGACCTGGTGCGTCTCGACCACCGCCTTGAACTCGACCGCCGCGGCCGCGAAGCGGCCGGAGCGGAAGTAGGCGCGCCCCAGCGCCTCGCGGACCGAGGACTTCTCCGGCGCCCGCCGCGCCGCCGCCGCCAGCGGCGCCGCCGCCTCTTCGAAGTCCCGCTCCTCGAGCAGCTCGATCCCGCGCCGGTAGAGGGTGAGGGTCGAGTCGCGATCGGCCTCGTGGCGCATCGACCCAGTGTAAGTGACCATCCGAGAACCCCCGCGCTCGCTTGCCGGCCTCTCGCTGGCGCTGGTCGTGCTGCTGCGCCGCTTGGTCGGCGGGCGCACCGCCGCGGCCGCGAAGCGGCCGGAGCGGAAGTAGGCGCGCGGATAGACGCGGGCGAAGATCGGATGGCGGTGAGTGGTTGACACGGCGCTCAACGACAATATTCGGCGCCAGTCGTGAAGAGGCTGTGAAGGGAGCGCGGCTTCACTGCCCCTTCACATCTACGGCGGATGCTGGTGGCGATGGAGTTGCTCCTGATCAGCGGCCACGACTGCCATCTTTGTGCGCGCGCGCGCGAGGTCCTCGGCTCGCTGTCCCTGGAGGCACGCGAGATCGATGTCGGGAGCCGCGAGGCGCACGAGCTGACCGCCTCGGGCGTGCCGCTCGCCATGCTGCCTGTGCTGTGGGACGGCGAGCGGGTGCTCGCCTACGGCCGCTTCTCTGAACGAGCGCTGCGCCGGAGGCTCGGTGTATGAGCCCGGAGCTATTCGCCGGCTCTGCGGCGGCGGCCTTCGCGGCGGGACTGATCGCCTTCTTCGCCCCCTGCTGCGCGGCGGTGATGACCCCGACCTACCTCGCCGCCATCGGCCAGGGAAGCCGCTGGCGGGTCGCCCGGATGACGGCGCTGTATGTCGCGGGGGTGGCCGCGGTCGTGTGGCCGATCACGCTCGGCGCCGGCGCGCTCTCGACGCTGATCAGCCGCTGGCATCCGCTTCTGTTCGTCCTTGGCGGGCTGATGATGATCGCCGTCGCCGCGGCGCTGTGGCGCGGCTCGATGCTGCCCATCGCGCTTCCGCAGCCAGAGCTTCGCGGCTCGCGAGGGTCGGCCTTCCTGCTCGGCTGCTTCTCGGGTGCCGCCACCGCGTGCTGCGCGCCGGTGCTCGCCGGGGCCGTGGCACTCTCGGCCGCGACCGGCAGCTGGCTCGGCGGGGCGTTGCTGGGCGGCGTCTACATCCTCGGCCTGATCAGCCCGTTGCTGCCGCTTGCCTTCGCGTGGGGACGCCTGCGCGAGCGCGTGCGCGACCCCCGCCTGACGCTGCGCCTCGGTGAGCACGCCAAGCACCTCACCCTCTCGCGGCTCCTCGGCACGGTTGTCTTCGCCGCGTTCGGCGCCCTGTTCATCGGCCTGGCGGTGACCGGCAACGCCGAGAGCGCCCCAGGTTTCCAGCGCAGTCTCGGTCTGTGGGTCGGGCGGCTGGCGCATCAGCTCGACTCGGTGCCGAACGCGGTCGCCTGGCCCGCCATCGCCGTTGCGGTCGCCCTCCTGGTCTTCCTCGTCGTCAAACCCTTCAAGCCAAAGGAGAAGACATCGTGAGCAAGCATGCCCGCAGCAAGCAGTCACGCGCGTCGAAGCCACCGCCAGAGCGCCAGGGCTGGACTGCACGCGGTGAGAGCAGCCGAGGCGGTCTGGTTTGGTGGGGCGCGGCGCTGGCGATCATCGTGGCCGTGGCAGTCGTTCTCGTGGTGGCCTTTGGCGAGTCACAGAAGTCGGGTCCGGCCGGTGGGCGCGTTAGCAGCGGTCCCGCCCCGGAGTTCTCCGAGCGGGACATCTCCAACGGCGCTCCGCTCTCAAGTGCCGGCCTACGCGGCGAGAACGTGCTGCTGTTCTTCAACGAGGGGGTCATGTGTCAGGCCTGTTTCGAGCAGATCCAGTCGCTGCAGCAGCGCTCCGCCGAGCTGCGCAAGCGCGGCCTGACGCTAATCAACATCACGACCGACCCACCAGACGTGCTGCTCGAAGCGGTCCGTGCATACGGCATCAAGACCCCGACGATCAGCGACCAGAGTCAAGCCATGTCGAGCGCCTACGACGCAATCGGGCAAGGCATGCATCCCAACACCAACGGGCACACGTTCGTCCTGATCGACCGGCGCGGACGCATCCGCTGGCGCCGTGACTACACCACCATGTTCGTGCCTCCCGATCAGCTATTCACCGAAATTCCCGCGATCCAATGACCGGGCGCTTAGATCAGGGCCCTTCCGTTAGTCACGATGCAGTGCATGAACCCTGCTCCTGCACTCCATCGGCGATGGAGGCTTTGGCGACCGATCGAGCGGCGAACCTCCCACGTCCGGGCACCAGCTGGCTGCGGTCGGTCTCTCGACGCGTGTGGCTCGGTCGACGCTATCGGGCGGACGGGTGCCTTCGATTCCTGGGCCACCTCCGAAACGCCACTTCACACGACCTTCACATTCCCCCGTAAAGTGATCTCCACGGAGCGATACGGAGTGAACAAGAAGGTCGTCGTTATCGATGACGAGTCCTCGGTTCAGGAGGTCGTTCGTGGCTACCTGGAGCGCGACGGCTACCTCGTCTACGTCGCTGGCAACGGGGCCGACGGCCTGGCCCTGGCCGAGCGCACCAAGCCCGGTCTCATCGTGCTCGACCTGATGCTCCCCGACGTCTCAGGGGAGGAGATCTGCCATGAGATTCGCAGCCGCTCCGACGTCCCGATCCTGATGCTGACCGCCAAGTCCGCAGAAGAGGAGCGGGTCGCCGGCCTCACCCTCGGGGCTGACGACTACCTGACCAAGCCGTTCAGCCCGCGGGAGCTGGTGGCCCGAGTCCGGGCCATCCTCCGACGCAGCGCCGGCGCCGAGACGCCGCTGGTCGAGAAGCTCTCGTTCGACGGTGGGCGCCTGCTGATCGACACCGTCGAGCACGAGGTGCTGATGGACGGAGAGCCGGTGGACCTGACCCCCAACGAGTACAAGCTGCTGATCACCCTCGCCCGCTACCCCGGGCGCGTCTGCTCGCGCCTTGAGCTGATCAACCACGTCCAGGGCTACGACTTCGTGGGCTACGAGCGGACGATGGACGTCCACGTCAAGAACCTGCGCAAGAAGATCGAGCCCGATCCCCACCGTCCGCGCTACGTCGAGACGGTCTTCGGCACCGGCTACAGGCTCGCCAAGGGGTGAGACGGATCCGCTCGCTCAGCCTGCGCCTGCGGCTCTCACTTGCCTTCGTCGCCATCGCGGCGCTCGCGGTCGGCCTGGCCACTCTGCTCTCGGCGCAGGGCCTCGAGCCTCGGCTCTCCGACGCGGCCGAGGCGCGAATCGCCCGCTCGACGGACCGCCTCGCCGAGGCAGTGGCGGAGCGCTATCGCCGCGACGGACGCTGGACCGAGGCCGGCGCGAGCGACCTTGAGCACCTGGGGCTCACAACCGGGCTGCGGCTCGTCATCCTGCGGCCCGGCGGCCGCCCGGTCCGCACCTCCGATTCCGGGGCGATGGTGGCGGACGCCCTGCAAGGGCCGGGCGCCACCAGCCGATCGATCGTCGTGTCGGGCCAGAGCGTCGGCACGCTGCACGCGGCGCCCGTGGGCGGCAGCCTGCTCAGCCCCGCGGACGTCAACCTCCGCGACTCTCTCGACCGCCTCCACATGTTGGCCGGGACCATCGCCGTGGCGATCGCCCTACTCGTGGCCCTGCTCCTGGCGCAGACGATGTCCGCACCGCTGCGCCGCATCCGCTCCGCCGCCCAGCGCATGGAGCGTGGCGATCTGGAAGCCAAGGTCGAGCCGGGCGGCGACGCCGAGGTGCGGGCCGTCGGCCACGCGCTCAACCGCCTCGCCGAAACCCTTGAGCACGAGGAGCAGGTGCGCAGGGCAAGCGTCGCCGATCTCGCCCATGAGCTGCGCACGCCGGTCAGCGGCCTGCTGTCGCGCCTCGAGGCCGCTCAGGACGGAGTGCTGGCGGATGCGGGGGCGAATCTCGAGGCGATGCACGCCGAGGCCCTTCGCCTGGCCCGGCTTCTCGACGACCTCGACAAGCTGACGGCCGCCGAGCGGCCGGGGCTACTCCTCGAGAAGCGGCCCGTGGATCTGGCGGCGGTCGTCGCCTCCGAGGCCAAGCAGATGGCTGCGAGCTTCGCGGAGAAGGGCGTGATCCTGGAGAGCAAGCTGGCACCGGCCGAGATCGCGGGCGATCCCGACCGCCTCGCCCAGATCGTCGCCAACCTGCTCTCCAATGCTCTCCGCTACACGGAGTCGGGCGGTCGTGTTCGCCTCCGCGTCGCGGAGGAGGAGGGTCGTGGGGTCGTCCTCGAGGTTTCGGACACCGGGATAGGCATCGACGCTGAGGACCTGAAGCACATCTTCAAGCGCTTCTGGCGGGCCGACAAGTCACGCTCGAGGACGACCGGGGGGACGGGCATCGGGCTGGCGATTGTGTGGGAACTGGTCATCGCCCACGGCGGCCGAATCGACGTCGAGAGCGCGCCGGGGCGAGGTTCTCGCTTTCGCGTCATCTTCTCGCTGGCCTCGGCCCACCTTCACGAAAACGGCAGACCGGCTTCACCGGATCTTCAATCCAGCGCCCGATCCTAAGCCCGTAGGCAACGGCAAAGGAGCAAGCGATGGGCTTGGCGCAACTGGTCCCGAAGGTTGTGAACGGCGGCCCGCTGGCGCGGGTCAGGTACAGCGAGGGCTGTGCCTGGGTGCGAGTGAGGGGCGCCTTCTTCCCGGACTTGATCGAGGCCCGGCCCGGCGAGCGGTTGCGGCTCGTCTTCCGGCGCGAGGAGACCGCGGCCTGCTCGGAGCACGTCGTGATCCCGAGCCTTGGCAAGAGCGTGATGCTGCCGCCGTTCGTGGACGTGCCCGTCGAGCTCGGGCCCTTGCCGCCGGGTGAACACGAGTTCAGCTGCCAGCTCGGCGTCCTGCGAGGACGCATCCTCGTCCGCAGCCACGCCGCCGGCGCGTCCGTGGAAAGCCCGGGGCCCAAAGCCGCTCTTGTCACGGATGCTCCTGTGCACGCGCAATCCTTACGGTTTATCGGATAGCAGGAATCACAAGGAGGTCATGCAGATGAGGCGCCCCCAGATCAACATCGCCCCAGCCGAGCGCCTGGGTCGCATCTTCGTGGGCCTGATCGGCGTGATCGGCGGCCTGGTCCTGCTCGGATCGGCCGGCACCGCCCTTGTGGCCGTGCTCGAGGTCCTGCTGGTCCTCGCCGGGCTCGACCTGGTCGTCACCGGAGCGCTCGGGCACTGCCCGCTGTACCGGAAGCTGGACTACACGCCCCCGTCCCTGAGGAGGTCAGCATGAGCAAGCTCGATACACACGAAACAAGGCCGAGCACGAGCCTTCCCGATCGGGAGGATCTTCCCGGCCCGGAGGAAAAGGGCGGGCACGGCGGGCACGGCCGCTGGATGATGATCGCGTGTTGCGTGCCGATGCTGGCAATCGCCATCGCGTTGGTGGCGGCCGGCGCAGGCACCGGTTTCCTCGTCGCCGCCCTGGTCTGCACTGCGATGATGGGGTTGATGATGGCCGGAATGTCCGGCGGTAACGGGGGCGGTCGATGAAGGCGTCGCCGGCCATGATCAGGATGAAGCCGAGATACTGGGGGTGCCGGATGCGCACGTAGGGGCCGTCGGTGGCCAGCCGGGGATGGTGAGGACCGGAGTGGTCATCGCACCCCAGTTATGCGCCCCGGGCGTGGAACCCGCGGGAAGGTGTTGTGTTGATCCCGTGAAGGCCCTGGGGCCAGGCTGCGAAGGGTGCCTGGTGCGTCCCTTCGGGCGGGAGCGCTTCACATGGCATGGCGTTCACACCTGGCCGTAGAGTGGCTCCCGCGATCCCGGACGGGCCGAACAAGGCGTCGGCAGACCTTCACGGAAACCGCAGATCCGCTTCACGCGACCTTCAAACCGGCGCTCGATCCTGAAGCAGTAAGCCATGAGACCGGTGCTGTTCAATCTCGGCGGGTTTGACGTTCAGAGCTACGGTGTCAGCAAGGCGCTGGCCGCGCTCGTGGCCGGCTGGCTGATCTATCGCGAGCTTGCCCGCCGTGGTCGCGACCCGGAGCTGGCATATTCGCTGACGCTATGGGGAGTGGTGGCGGGATTCGCTGGCGCGAAGCTCTTCTACCTTGCCGAACACGCCGGAAGCCTCAACGTTCACGACCTCGGTGGAACTGGTTTCACCTGGTACGGCGGGCTGATCGGCGGGGCTGCCGCGGTCCTCATTGTTGCGCGCCGCCACGGCCTGCCCGCGCGGCTCCTCGCAGGGATCGTCTCCGCCCCGCTCGCCTTTGCCTACGGGATCGGACGGCTGGGCTGCCTACTCGCCGGTGACGGCACATACGGAAAGCCATCCGATCTGCCCTGGGCGATGAGCTTCCCACACGGGGTGGTTCCGACGGAGCAGCGGGTTCAGCCCACGCCGCTGTATGAAGCGCTCATGGCATTTGCGCTTGGAGCCGGGCTGTGGCGACTGCGCGACCGCATCTCACCGACAGCCCAGTTCGCGACGTTTGTGGTCACGATGGGCATCGCGCGCTTCCTGGTCGAGTTCGCTCGGGTCAACCCAACATTGGCCGTTGGACTTTCGCAACCCCAGCTGTGGTCACTGGCCCTCGCCGGGCTCGGCATCGCCCTTATCTTCCGACACAACTCAACAGGAGGTTGTCCCGTAGCCCGTAGAACTTGAGACGGCGGTCCTCCCGCCGCGCCGCCGCCGCCAGCGGCGCCGCCGCCTCTTCGAAGTCCCGCTCCTCGAGCAGCTCGATCCCGCGCCGGTAGAGGGTGAGGGTCGAGTCGCGATCGGCCTCGTGGCGCATCGACCCAGTGTAAGTGACCATCCGAGAACCCCCGCGCTCGCTTGCCGGCCTCTCGCTGGCGCTGGTCGTGCTGCTGCGCCGCTCGGTCGGCGGGCGCACCGCCCGGCCGGGCTAGTGGATGGAGGGGCGATCCGCGATCAGGTCGAGGGCGTGCGGGAGGGCGTCGGCGATCGCCTCGCCGGCCTCAGCGATGCTGCCCGGGCTGCCGGGGAAGTTGACGATCAGGGTCGAGCCGCGGATGCCGGCCACGGCCCGCGAGAGCATCCAGTGGCTGCTGTGCGCGCGGGAGGCGGAGCGCATCGCCTCGGCCAGGCCCGGCGCCTCGCGCTCGAGCACCGCCCGCGTCGCCTCCGGAGTCACGTCGGAGGGGGCGAAGCCGGTGCCGCCGGTCGTCATCACCAGCTCGCAGCGCTCGACGTCGGCCCAGTGACGGAGCCGCTCCTCGATCAACCGCCGATCGTCGGGGATCAGGTCGCGGCCGGCGACCTCGGCGCCGACCCGTTCGGCCAGCGCGGCCAGCCGCGCGCCGCTCTCGTCCTCGCCGCGGGACCTCGAGCTGCTGACGGTGACGATCGCCGCCCGCACCGCTCAGTCGCGCTCGCCGTCGTCGTCGCGGCGCCAGTCGTGGCGCCCCCCGGTCTTCTCGAGCAGCACGACCTGCTCCAGCTCCACCCCGCGCTCCAGCCCCTTGACCATGTCGTAGACGGTCAGGGCGGCGACCGCGCAGGCGGTCATCGCCTCCATCTCGACCCCGGTGCGGGCCACCGTGCGGGCCTCGGAGACAAGCTCGACCAGGCCACGGTCGGCGTCGACGCCAGCCGCCACGTCGACGAAGGTGAGCGGGATCGGGTGGGCCAGCGGGATCAGCGCGCCGGTCTGCTTGGCGGCCTGGATGCCGGCCAGCCGGGCGACGCCGAGCACCTCGCCCTTGGGGGCGTCGCCGGCCTCGACCGCGCGCGCGGTCGCCGGCGTCATCCGGACCCGGGCCCGGGCCCGGGCCCGGCGCTCGCTGGGCTGCTTGGCGCCGACGTCGACCATCCGCGCCTGGCCGTCCTCGTCGAGATGGGTGAGGCGCGTCTCGCTCACCGCGTCGCCTCCGGCGTGCCCCGCTCGGCGTCGACCGGCGGCGGCCTCCCCTCGACCCAGCGCGAGGCGCCATCGCGCTCGACCTCGCGCTTCCAGATCGGCGCCTCGGCCTTGATCCGGTCGATCGCCTCGCGGGCGCCGGCGAAGGCTTCGTCCCGGTGGGCGGCGGAGACCGCGACGATCACCGAGGCCTCGCCGCGGGCGACGCCGCCGGTGCGGTGCTCGGCGGCCACCGCCTCCAGCCCGTGGCGTTCGACGCAGTCGCGCAGGATCGCCGCGATCCGCTCCTCGGCCATCTCCCGGTAGGCCTCGTAGTCGAGCCGGCTCACCTCGCGGGTCACGCCCTGGAAGGTGACGATCGCGCCGGCGCCGCGACGCCCGACGGCTGTGGCCAGCGCGCCGAGCGAGAGCGGCTCTCCGGTGACCCGGACGTGGACGTCCGCGCCGCCGCTGATCGGGGGGACCAGGGCCAGCTCGTCGTCGGGGGCCAGCCGGGTCTCCGGGCCCGCGTAGCTGCGGTTGACGGCCATCTGGACCGGCATGCGATCGAGCAGGCCAGCCAGCGACGAGCGCTCCGAAAGCGCCTCGAGGGCGTCGGCCACCGTCGCTCCCTCGGCCAGCTCGACCTCGATCGAGTCGCTGCCGGCCCGCTCCCGCAGGACGGCGAAGAGGCGCACGGTCACGGTCACCTTCCCCATGCTATCCCCGGCCGAGCAGCTCGACCCGGTGGTCACCGCTCCTGGGTTGAGGGCGTGGCCATGTCTCCGGCGGCCCCCGGCCTGCGGATGACACGGGCGAGCAGGATGCTCAGCTCGTACAGCACCAGGAGCGGCACCATCTCGACCAGCATCGAGACCGGGTCGACGCCGGGCAGCGCCGCGGCGAGGACGGCGATCGCGAGATAGGCGTAGCGGCGGTTCGCGGCGAGCTGCTCGACCTTGACGATGCCGAGCTGGGTGGCGGCGAGAATCGCCAGCGGGAGCTGGAAGACGATGCCCCCGGCGAGCATCGTGGTCGAGAAGAAGCTGTAGTAGTCGCGGGCGCGGACCTGGACGTTGAACTGACCCTCGTTGAAACCGAGCAGGAAGTTGACCGCGGCCGGCATCACGACGAAATAGGAGAAGGCGAGGCCGGCCAGGAAGAGGACCGGAGCGAGCAGGAGAATCGGCAGGATGACCCTGCGCTCGGCCTCGCTGAAGGCCGGCAGGGCGTAGGCGTAGGCCTGGTAGAGGAAGATCGGCAGGGAGAGGATCAGCGCCCCGTAGGTGGAGACGGCGAGGGTCGTCGTGAAGGGCTCGGTGACACCGAAGGTGAGCAGCTTCCGGTGATCGTCCGGGAGCGGCCCGGAGGCGATCTCCAGCAGCAGGTGGTTCTGCCAGAAGCAGAGCGCCAGGATGACGCCGAAGACGACGATGGAGACGACGATGCGAACGCGAAGCTCGTCCAGGTGCTCGACGAGGGTGAGGCGCTCCTCGTGGGAAACCGCCCTGAAACGGGCCATCGCGGCGCTCTCAGTCGCGGTCGTGAGCGGCCGTCTCGCCCTCGGCGGCCTGCTCGGAGGGCGGCTTCGGGGACTCGCTCGCCGAGTCGCGGTCGGGCTCGGCCGTCTCGCCCTTGGCGGTCTGCTCGGAGGGCGGCTTCGGGGACTCGATCGCCGGCGGCGTGGCGGGGCTCTCGTCGTCGTCCTCCTCGTAGCGATGCTCGCCGGTGACCGAGCCGCGGAACTCGCGGATGCCGCGGCCCAGCGAGCGACCCAGCTCGGGCAGGCGTTTCGGCCCGAAGACGACCAGGGCGATGATCAGGACCACGACCAACTCTAGGGGGCCTATGTTGGGCATCGCCCCGAATGATATTGGGTGCGGAGCGCGGTGATTGCGAACATCGTCAGCGACACTCCGTGCAGACCTCGGTCAGGGTCTCCAGCAGAGCCCCCGATTCGTCGTCGTCCCCCAGAAGGCTCTCCATCCTCTCCAGCATGGCCAGCGGCGCAACCGGGCCGCCACAGCGCCGGCAGCGGCCGGACGGGCCGCTCTTGAGCGTGGTCGGACCCCGCCTCAGCGCACCCGGATCGGTCACCCGACTCGCCCTCAGCGTGCCCTCGGCCGCCTCCGGGCAGACGTCCGCGCAGCGCAGGCAGCCCCCATGCAGCGCGCCGCATCGCAACGGTCACAGACGCACCGAGTCGGCTGCCGGGCTTCCGGTCGGCACACGCTCGACGCCGAAAAGCCGCGCCCGGCTACGCTGTGCAGCCCATACCAATGACAACATCACCGGAACCTCGATCAGCGGTCCAACCACCGTGGCCAACGCGACGGTTGGCGAGAATGCGGTGATTGCCACCGCGATCGCAATCTCAAAATCCCGGCCCGTAGAGTTGAATGCCACCGCCACGCTGTCCTCATAGCTGAACTTCAACAGGGCACCGAGCCGGTAGGCCGCGAAGAACATCACCGCAAAGAAGATCACCATCGGAACGGCCATCTTTAGCACTATCTCGGGCCGCTCCAGAATCAGGTCCCCTTTCAGGCCAAACATCACCACCAACGTCAGCAGCAACCCCACGATAGTCAGAGCATTGAGGTAAACGCGGCCCTCCTCGAACCGCTCCTCTCCCAGCTTCGCCACACCCACCCGTCGGGTGATGAAGCCGAGCACCAGCGGCAGGCCGAGGTAGAGCATGACGGACTTGCCCACAACCAGTGTCGAGAAGTCCACATCACCAAGCAACAGCCGCGCGTATACGGGGATCAGAAGCATCTGCAACACGCTGTTGAAGGCGACAAAGACGAGCGCCAGCGACGTGTTCCCCCGCGCGAGGTGGGTGAAGACGATCACCATCGCAATGCACGGCGCGATCCCGTAGAGAATCAGGCCCGTCTGAAATTCGTGATCGCTCGCAAGGAAGAGCTTCGCCAACACGAACATGAAGAACGGCGCAACCGCGAAGTTCATTGCAACCACGACTGCAAGCTGGCGACCACTGCGGAAAGCCTTGCCGAGATCTTCCAGACGCACGTTCGTCATCGCGGGGTAGATCATCAAGAACAGGCCGATCACCACGCCCAGCGCGAGCGAGTTGCCCATGTTGAAGTCATAGCCGCCGAGAAAGATCGACTCGATCGCTTCGATCGGTGGTGTCAGTCGGTAGTCGGAGATCCCGCCCGCTTTGCCGATCCCGATGCCGGCCAGCATCGCAACCCCAACGAACACTGGCAACAACCGAAAGTCCTCAAGTCTCTGGAGAGCGCGTTTCAACTCGGCCAGATACTCACTGACATCGTCAGCGACACTCCGTGCAGACCTCGGTCAGGGTCTCCAGCAGAGCCCCTGACTCGTCGTCGTCCCCCAGAAGGCTCTCCATCCTCTCCAGCATGGCCAGCGGCGCGACCGGGCCGCCACAGCGCCGGCAGCGGCCGGACGGGCCGCTCTTGAGCGTGGTCGGACCCCGCCTCAGCGCACCCGGATCGGTCACCCGACTCGCCCTCAGCGTGCCCTCGGCCGCCTCCGGGCAGACGTCCGCGCAGCGCAGGCAGCCCATGCAGCGCTCCGCATCGAACGAGAGCTCCATCGACTCATCGCCCACCACCAGCGCCAGCGCTCCGGTCGGGCACGCGGCGGCGCACGCCCCGCAGGTCGTGCAGGTCTCCTCCCGCACCCGCACCAGCCCCAGCGGGGAAGCGTCGTGCGCGACCACGTCCTCCGGGGAGGCCCCGCGGTCGGGGGCGAGCGCAAGCACCGCGCCGGCGGTCGCCTCCGGCTCGCTCAGCGTGACGGCGTGACGGCGCTCGCCGTCGCGGACGCCGGCGGGCGGGTCGGCGTTTCCCGCCGCCGCGATCGCGGCGGCGAGGGCATCGCTCACCTGCTGCGGATCGCCCCTCGCCAGCACGACCCGCTCCTCCGGCCGGCTCTCCCCGAACAGCCTCAGCACCTCGTGCACATAGGAGACCCTCTGGCGCGTCGCCGCTTCCCGGTCGAACCGGCAGTCCTCCCCGCAGGCCAGGAGACCCACCGTCTCCGCGCCGACGACCAGCGCCTGCAGGATCCACCCCGCGGTGACCATGCCCACGCAGGGCAGCTCCACCGGCAGCCAGCCGTGCAGCGCCGCGCCGCCGGCGCTGCCCCGGAGCGCAGCGATGCGGCTCTTGCACGCGAACAGCAGCCGCGGCGCCGGCGACCTGCAGAGGACTTCGAGCTGGGCCTCGCACTGCGCCGTCGAGGCGGCCGGCCAATCGATCGCGTCGGGGGGACAGGCCGTCACGCACTGCCCGCAGCCCTCGCAGCGATCCGTGTCCACCGCGAGGCTGCCGCCGCTGCCGACCCTGATCGCAGCGGCCGGGCAGACGGACGCGCACAGACCGCACCGCTGCTTCCCCAGGCACCTGTCCGGGTCGATCAGGGGCAGCGCGTCATAGGTCCAGGGCGGCAGGGCCACCAGGGAGCGGCGGTTGAGCGACCGGCCCTCCGTCAGCAGTCGTGGCTTGACCTGCTCCGGCTCGCTCCCCTGGAAGGCGCGCATCCGGGCGATGGCCGCCTCCACCAGGAGCACGGCGTTGTCGGTCAACGGCGCGGAGCCGTTCTGCCCGGTGCAGCAGCGCAGGTTGACCACGCTGAGCGCGTGCGGATCGAGCCCCGCCCGCCGAATCCACCCCTGGAAGTCCTCCGCCTGCGCCTCGTGCCCGGACAGGGCGCAGACGAGCCGCCGTGCGCCGCTGCGGGCGATCACCTCAGCGGTCCGCTGCGGATGGCTGCAGAGGTCGGGCACGACCTCTGCATGGACGTCGAGCGACGACAGCTCCAGCCGGCGCGCCAGCTCGCCGCTGTCCAGGCCCCCGTCCGCCCGGTCGAGTCGGGAGCAGAGGGCAACCGCCACCGATGTTCTCTCCCCGGCCATCGTCACCGCTCGGGCGGGAGGACCGCCGCCTGCGAGAGCAGGCCCCTGTCGCTACTCGATCCCACCAGGCCCCGATCGTGGAGGACATAGGCGCGCGCGGCATCGGCGAGCCGCCCGTAGAAGCTGCCCGGGGCCGCGAGCCGCCCGACGCGACGTGCCGCCTCCGGCAGCCAGCGGGCCAGGTGCTGATGCAGGAACGATCGCTGAGCGCCCAGGGCGCTGAGGACCGCATCCTCCTCGCCGTTCCTCCTCGCCTCAGCCTCCTTGCCGCAGAGCAGCGCCATGAACTCCAGCTCCAGCCCCGCGTGGTCGGGAAGCTCGCCGCCGGCCAGCTCGGAGAGCCCGAAGCCCGCAGCAGCGTACGAGCACTCGACGCTGGAGGTCACCCAGCCGGCCAGCCGCCCGCTGCGGTCGACGTAGGCGGACTCGTACAGCGAGCAGGGGGCGCGGTCGGCCGCCAGCTGGAACAGCTTGGCGTACTCCCCCCGCAGGGCCCGCAGCCGCGCCTCGGTCAAGCCGGAGAGGGAGTAGAGCAGGGTGGCCAGCGCCGGCTGGAAGGCGAAGTCGCGCGCCAGCTCCTGCTTGCCGCGCAGCTCGCCGGCAAGGAGGGTCAGCCCGTCCAGCTGGACATCGTCCGGGTGATGGAAGAGCAGGCCGAGGAGCAGGTAGACCTGCTCGCGCAGCTCCGCGACCTCTACCAGGCTTGCGCCGGTGGCCGCCGCGCTTACTTCGCCGGCTGCTGCCCTGTGGTCTGTGGTGTCCATGTCTGCCCCGTCGCGTCCAGCGGCGATGCCGCTGGATCGGCGTCCTCCTCCTCCATCGGGATCACGCGGGTCAGCACCGAGTAGGCGCACAGCCCCAGCGCGATCACTCCCAGCGTCAGCATCACCTCGATGCCGCTGGGCCAGTACGGCTGATTCGCGAAGAACGGCAGCAGGGGCAGCTCCATGCCGACGACGATCAGGTTGTAGCGGTAGGCCGCCACCGCCACCAGCGCGACCGCGGCCGCCGCGGTCAGCCAGCGGACGTCTTTCCTGCGCTTGGACGAGAGCAGAATCGCGATCGCCGCCACGTACCCGCCCACGTGGAGGATCGAGAAGGGCAGCTGGGCGCCGGCCAGGAACTGCCACGCCTCGTCGCCCCCCGCCGTGTTGCTGTACCTGAAGACCAGGAAGTCGAAGAAGTCCAGGGGGGCGGCGATCGCGATGAACAATACGAGCAGCACCCCCATCTGCGTGAGGACGTCCCTGCTCACCAGGTCCCTGCCCCTGATCCGCGCGGCGACGACGGCCACGATCATCATCACCGCCGTGCCCGAGACGAGCGCTCCGACCGCGAAATGAGGCGGCAGCAAGGCGCTGTTCCAGAACTCCCTCGCCTGGATCCCGGCAAACAGCGCTCCGTCGACGCCCTGCAGGACGACGAGGGCAAAGGGGACCGCCGCGATCGCCAGCCACCTGCCGGTCTTCGCGTCCCGTGCCGTGCTCATACCCCGGCTCGCCTTGACCGTGTAGTAGAGCCCCATCAGCAGGATCAGGCCGAACAGTATGTAGGAGAGCGAGCTGTAGAACTGCACCGATGTGAGGTTCCGGTCCAGCAAGGGCACGAACACCGCTCGCTCGATGCGGCCCACGTCGAGCATGATGAACGTGACCGCTGCGGCCAGGGCGATCAGCCCGACCAGCAGGGCCCGCGTCGCAAGAGGGGCGTAGCCCTTGCGCCCAAAACCGTGCACCATCAGCCCGATGATCGTTGAGCCGGCGCTTATCCCCACCAGGAACACGAATACCGCCACGTACAGGCCCCAGGGAGTGGCGTTGGTGAGGCCGGTGACGTACTGCCCCCCAACCTCCTGCCTTATGAAGGCGTACAGGCCGAGCACCATGAAGACGCCGAGCCCGCCGTACCAGACTTTTGACGCCGTCGACGATTTCGCGATGGCCGTGCGCCCTGCTGCTGCCAGGTCGGTCATCTTCAGTCCCTTGCCTCGATCGGGATTGCTTCTATCTCCCGGCCGTCCGTCTGCGGGGCCGTCTGGCCGACGTAGCGGACCTTCGGGTTGGTGTTGAGTTCTTCCTTGAGCTTGAAGGAGGACTTCTTGCGCAGGGTCTGCGACACATCGCTCTGCGGATCGTCCAGGTCGCCGAAGATGAGCGCATCGACCGGGCAGGTTTCCACGCAGGCGGGATCGAGGCCTTTCGTGACGCGCTGAATGCAGAAGGTGCACTTCTCCGTGGTGCCCCTGAAGTGGCCGCTACCGGCCACCAGCCGCTCGTCGGGCCCATAGCGCTTGTCGAGGTCAGGATTCTTCCAGGGCGGCACCGCCCCGTCGGTTACCGAGTCGAGTTCCTTGTCGTCCCAGTCGAGGCCGTAGTAGTTGTCCTCGGGATCTTTCCAGTTGAAGAAGTTGACCCCGTAGGGACACGCCACGATGCAGTAGCGGCAGCCTATGCACTTCTCGAAGTCGGTGAGAACGATCCCGTCATCCTGCTGGTATCTGGCCTGGGTGGGGCACACCTTCACGCAGGGGGGGTTCTCGCAGTGCTGGCAGGGACGCGGCAGGAACTTCATCGTCACGTCCGGATAGTCGCCTTCCTCGTAGCGGAAGACGTTCATCCAGAAGATCTGCTCCGAGGTGTTGTTCTCGACCTTGCACGCCTCCATGCAGGCGCGGCACCCCATGCACCGGTCCAGGTCTATGACCATCCCGTAGCTAGCCACGTCTCACCTCTGATCCGCCGGTCATCACTCAGGCCTTCCGGACCTGGACCTTCACATGGAAGGACTGGTCGGCGGTGCAGGCCACGTAGCCCTCACCGGCCTGGAACAGAACGTTCGGCGTCGGGCCCTGCTCCTTGGCCCCGGGATAGACCCAGAGGCCGAAGTGGTGAGGCATCCCGACCGTGTCCGGCCGGATCGCCTGCGTGTACATGGTCTTCACCTTCAGTCGGGCGGTGCCGCCGGTTACCGCGTTGTTCGCCTCCACCCAGACCTCGTCGCCATCGCCGATTCCGCGCTCCTTCGCGGTGTCGGGGTTGATGTGCAGCCGCTGTTCGGGCATCAGCTCCGCCAGGAGCGCGGTGAAGCTGGACCGACTCTGCTTGTTCTCGACCAGCTTGAAGCTGATCAGGTACAGGTCGTAGGCGCCCGGCGAGCGCTCCATCGTCGGCTCTCGCCAGGTCGGCAGCGGGGTGTAGTCCTGCCAGTAGATCTTCTCGGCCTTCTTGGCCTTCATCTGCCGCTGGTAGCGGAGAAGCGACTCGCCGTAGAGGCGGTGGATAGCGCCGCCGAACACCGGGTCCGCGGCGTAGCCGTATATCTCCTCCGGCGTCATCTCACCCTTGACCTCCACGCCCTTTTCCTCGAAATAGGCAAGCCCCTTCGCTATGCCCTCCGACTTCGCCCAGCGATCGAATATGTTGGCCACCTCAGGCCTGCGATCGAGCGGCAGCGCGTGGGCAGGCGTCAGCTCCAGCTCGCTGTTGAGGATGTCCAGGTAGCCGTCCTTGCCCTTGAGGAAGCCTGCCCGCTCGGCCAGATCCAGATAGATGTCTATCTCGCCGCGGGATTCGAACAGGGGGTCCATCGGCGGCATCCTCAGCGACACCCCGTCGACGTACATGTCGTTGGCCTTCATCGGCCCCTCGTACTTCTCGACCGTGGCGGCGGGCAGCACCACGTCCGCGTACAGGTCCGCCGTCTCCGAGAGCCAGGGGCTGAGCACCGTCATGAACTTGAACTTCTTGTAGGCCTCCTTGATGACATCGGTGTTGGGGAAGGAGACGACGGGGTTGGCCATGTGGATGATCGCCATCTCGGGGATCTTCTCCACCCCGTACCTCTTCGGGTCGAGCATCGTCTTGGCGGCTATGGTGGGATTGCCCGAGTTGATCGGGAAGTACTTCGATTCCTTGAGGGTGAAGTCGTAGGGCGGGTCGCCGATCTCGATTTCGTCCAGCTCCTGGTAGTGGTCGTCGATCTCCCACTTGGCGTCGATGCGCACGCCGCCCACGGCCCCGATGGCGCCGAGCAGCATGAAGACGAGCAGCTGCGCCCGCACCGCCTGGAAGCCCTCCTCCTGCTGGGCCATGTGGTAGGCCATCACGCCCACCGGCCGGTAGGGCAGCCGCACGCCGTCGACCTCGATCGTCTTGCCGATCATCGCGTTGTCGCCGAGGTCGCGGATGATCCGGCGAATCTGGTCGACCTCGACACCGCACACCTCGGCGGCCCACTCGGGGGTGCGCTTCGCGACATGCTCCTTGAACACCTGGAAGGCCGGCTTCACCGTCTCGCCCCCGACCGTGTAGGTGCCCTCGAGGGCAGCCTTCCCAGCCGATCCGACGGGTCCGATGGCGCCCTTTGCCGTGTCCCACACCTGCTCCTTGCCGCCTTCGCGCAGGAAGGTGCCGTCCTCCTTCACCAGCCAGGGGGAGTTGGTGTGCTCGGCCAGGTACTCCCTGTCGATGGTGCCCTGCTGGATCAGGCCGTTGCAGAGGGCCAGGGCGAAGGCGAGGTCGGTCGCGGGCCGCAGTGGAACCCATTCGTCCGCGTGCGGGCCGGTGGCGCGCAGCCGCGGATCCAGCGCCACCACCTTCATGCCCCGTTCCCTGGCTTCGCTCAGCTGCCGCGGCCAGGTGATGTAGCAGAACTTGTTGCCGCCGGCGCCGGTCGCGTTCCAGCCCCAGGCAAGGACGTAGCGCGAGTGGCGCATGTCGGGCTGGAGCACGCCGTGGCAGCCGATCGTGTACTCGGCCGCGCGGTAGCCGGCATCCGAGCAGTAGGCGCCATGGCCCAGCTTCTCGATACCGGCGGAGTCGACGAAGGCCTTGTCGTAGAAGTCCTTGGCCTTGCTCCTGCCCTTCTGCCAGAGGATCAGCTCCGGATCCTTCTCGCGATACTCCCGGAGCTGCTTGGCGACCGTGTCGAGCGCCTCGTTCCAGGAGATCTGGCGCCACTCGCCGGCGACGCCCTTCTCGTTGGTGCGGGCGAGCGGCGTCTTGACCCTGTTGGGGTCGTAGACGGCCGCGATCTGGCCCACGCCCTTGGGGCAGAGGGCGCCCAGGTTAAGGGGGTTGCGAGGGTGGCCCTCGAACTTCACCACCCTGCCGTTGACGCGGCGAGCCAGTATGCCGCAGTCCTGCTTGCCGATCCAGCAGGTGGTCGGCACCAGATCTTCGCTCAGCGCCGCCTTCCCGTTCTCCGCCGCCAGGACCTCGAGCGGCTTGAAACGCGAAGCGACCGCCAGCGTCGCGCCGCTTGCGGCCGTGCCCTTGAGGAATGTTCTCCGTGTGCTTGCCATATTCGTGTGGTTGACCGCAAGTTACTTTCCGCCGGCCCGGCGCAGTAGACGCAATCCGCCTTTGTGCCACCCAAGCTCTGCTTATGGGTCAGTTGGAACGGAGGCGGCCGCGAAGCGCGGCTCAGCGCCGCTCGGGAGGACCGGGGGCGTGCTCGAGCAGGTGGCTGAGCAGCGCCTGCGCGCCGCGGCTCAGAACCCCGCTGGTGGCGAACACCACCACGAACTGGCGCAAAAAGTGCAGGCCCCGGACGGGGCGGACGACCAGGCCCTCGTCGGGGGGGGTGAACGCCAGCCTGGAGAGCAGCACCGGCGCGCACTCGGTGAGCGCCAGGCTCTTGGCGGCGCTGGTGCTCCCGACCTCGGCGAGCGGCGGCGCCAGCGAGAGGTCCATCTCGGCGAGGGCGGACTCCACCACGCGGCGGCTGTTGGCGCCCGGGTCGCGCATCACCATGCGCGTGCCGACGAAGTCCTCGACCTCGACCTCCTCCGCCGCCGCCCAGGGGTGCCCGTCCGGAACGGCGGCGACAACCTCGTCCTCGCAGTAGGGGCGCTCCTCGAGCACCCGGTCGGCGCCGGCGCTGGGATCGCGGGCGGCGATGCCGAGCTCCGCGTGCCCCTCCCTGACCAGCCGGCGGACGAAGCGCGAGTTGGCCACGAACATCTCGGTGGAGTAGGCGCGGCCCTCGGGCATGATCTCGAACGCCGTCAGAGGACCGGCCAGCGCGAACTCGGCGATCGTGTGGCTGGCGGCGATGCGGGCCGGGATGCTGCCGGTCGAAAATTCCGCGAGGAGCGAATCGAGGTTGTCCCCCTCGGCCAGGAGCGGCTGCGCGGCCGCGTAGAGGCGTGCGCCGGCGGTCGTGGGGGTGACGCCGCGCGGGGAACGCTCGAGCAGCCGGATGCCGACGGCCCCCTCGAGCCCGCGGATTCGCTGCGACAGGGCGGGCTGGCTCACCTGCAGGAGGCGCGCCGCACGGCCCAGGCTGCCGAGGTCCACCGCCGCGCAAAAAGCGCGCAGCTCGGCGATCGCCGGGGAGCGAATCGGCCCGCTCACAGGAGAGCCTCCCTTCGTTCCTTCCGGATCTCCGCGGGCTGGCCCGCGGAGGACGGCGCAATCAGGCGGCGCCTGTGCGCTCGGCGATCTGAATCAGCTCCGCGACCGACTTCCCGGTTCGCCCGACCATCCAGCAGGCGACCGGCGCCGCGGTCCGCTCCGAGGCGTGAGCGGCGACGGACGCCAGCTCGAGGATCTGGTCGAGCTCGGCCTTGCTCGGGACGTCGGCGCCAATCTCCTTCGCGAACTGCTCCACCCATTCCTCAGCGGTCACGGGATGGTCTCCTTTCGGTCTGTGGGTCCGGGCGGCGCCGCGTCGCGTGGGCTGGGGGCTCCGGCGCCCGGGGAGAGCGCTTCCAGACCGCCCGGCCCGACAACACCGCCGCGCCAACCGCGAACCCTATCGGCCAGGCAAGGCAAGGGCCCCTACGCGGCGCGCGCCTCTGCAATCGAAGCCTGTGTCAGTCGATCAGCCGCTCCCGCACGGTCACGGCGATGTCGATCCGCAGCGCCCGCCGGGTCGCTTGGGCGACGGCGAGCAGCGCCAGGACAAGGGCGAGGACGATCACCCAGATGAAGTTCGGCGGCTCGGCGTGGAGGCCGATCTCGAACCAGGCCTGTGCGATGCGGTCGGAGAGCGGCGAGGCGATCAGGATCCCGAGCGGGATCGAGAGCGCCGCCGCGATGGCGGTCTGGGTCAGCGCCTCGCCGGCCACCGCGGCCCCGATCTGGCGCCGCCCGTAGCCGAGGGCCGCCAGGGTCGCGAACTCGCCGCGCCGGTCGAGGTAGGAGAGGGCGAGGACGGAGACGAGGAAGATGGCGCCGACTCCGAGGCTGATCGCCTGCAGCACCGAGATCAGTCCGGTCAGCTCCTCGATCATCTCCCGCTCGGCGCTCTGCGCGGAGGACTTGGACGTGACCCGCGCGACCGCCGGGTCGCGGCGCAGTCGCCGGGCGGCGGCCGGGCCGGCGGCGACCAGCACGCTGGTGGCGTGTCCCGGCGAGCCCAGCAGCCGCGAGGCCTGCGCCCGCGGCAGGTAGGTGCTCTGCGTCGCCAGCGTGCGGGCGATCCCGGCCACCGCCAGCTTCGTGCGCGCGGCGGGAGTGCGCACCTCCAGCTCGTCGCCGACTCCCACGCGCAGGCTGCGCGCGGTCTGCTCGCTCACCACCACCCCGCCGGGCGCCGGCGAGGAGCCCGCGGTCAGACCGAGCCGCAACAGCGGCGGGCGGGCGGGCAGGCCGGCCAGCTCCACGTCGGCGTCGCGGCCGCCGCTGCGCAGACGGGCCGGCCCCTTGATCGTCGCCTCGGCTCTCCTCGCCCCGGCGCGCCGCGCCAGCGCGGCGGCTCGCGACGCCGGCAGCGGCCTCGCCAGGTCCACCGAGTAGGTCCAACCCTGCTGGGCGAACTCGGTGTCGACGGCGCTGTTGGTCGAGGAGACGAGGATGTTGAGCGCCGCCGCGAGCCCGATCGCGACGGCGATGCTGAACACGGTCGCGGCGCTGAGCAGGGGGCGGCGCAACAGGCCCCGAATCGCGTAGGCGACCGCCGGCGGCCACAGCCCGGTGGCGCGCTGGAGCCAGCCGGACAGCCCGAAGGTGGAGAATCGCTCGCCGCGCATGGCCTGCGTCGGCTCGAGGCGGGCGAGGCGATAGGCGGGAGCCGCCGCGGCGAGCAGCGTCGCCCCCAGCGCCAGCCCCGCCGCCAGCGCCAGCGGACCGGCCGCAAGGGCGTGCGAGGTGCTGGGGAAGCCGACCGTGTTCGAGTACTCCGCGGCGACCAGGCGCCCGACCCCGACGGTCACCGCCATCGCCAGCAGACCCCCGGCGAGGGCGAGGAAGGCCGCCGGCAGCAGCACGGTCGCGACGACGGTGCGCGGCGGGTAGCCGAGCGCCAGCAGCGCCCCCAGTTCGCGCCGCTGGGAGTTGACCAGGCGACGCAGGCTGAGCACGATCAGCAGCAGGCCGACCAGCGCGAAGATGCCGCCCATCACCGGCGCGAAGATCGAGAAGGCGTTGATGTCGGCGTTGGTGAGGCGGAGGCTGTACTGCTGCGATCGCGGCGTGAGCGCCGCGACCGGCAACCCGGCGGCGAGCCGCTCGCCGCGCCGGTCCGCTCGCCTTCCCGGGAGGTCGACGACGAGGTCGTTGACGCGCTCCCCGAGGCCGGTGATCCGCTGCAACGAGGCGCGGGGCAGGAAGACGACCGCCAGCGAGCCCGGCTGGGGAACCAGGTAGTCCGGGTTGGCGGTGGCGAGCAGGTACTCGGGGCTGCGCGCCAGGCCACGGATGCGCAGCTCGACCCGCCGGCCGCCGAGCCGCAGGCGGAGCCGGTCGCCGAGGTGCAGATGGAAGCGCTCGGCGAAGTCAGGGTCAAGCAGCGCCCCGCGCGGCGCCGCGGAGCTGAGGGCCCGGCCGCCGGTCACCGCGAGCCCGTCGAGCACCGCGGCGGGGCTCATCCCGACCACCTCCGCGGCCGGCTGCGCGCCACCGCGCATCAGGGCCTCGCCGGAGAGGACGAGGCGCGTCTCGGCCGGGCGCGCCCCCACCTGCCGCGCCCGCCTCAGCAGCGGCCGCGGCGCCAGCGGCCGCAGCAGCCGAACGTCGAGGTCGGCCAGCCGGTACTCGGAGTAGAAGTCGTCGCGGGTGCGTTCGACGTCGTGGAGCGCCAGCGAGATCCCGGCGCCGGTGCCTGCGCCGGCGCCGATCACGACAACGATCAGGAGCGCTCGCATCCCCATCGCGCGCAGATCGCGGAGCGCCTTGCGCCAGAGCATCAGACCGGCGAGGGCTCGGCGAGCCCCCCGTGCGAGAGGCGCACGACCCGCTTCCCGGCCCGGGCGAGCACCGGATTGTGGCTGACGACGACGAAGGTGGTCCCGGTCTCCTCGTTCAGCTCCCGCATCAGGTCGAGCACACCGCCCGCCGTCTCCTCGTCGAGGTTTCCGGTCGGCTCGTCGGCCAGCAGCAGCCGCGGCTGCTTGGCCAGGGCGCGCGCGATCGCGACCCGCTGCTGCTCGCCGCCGGAGAGCTGCGACGGGAAGCGGTCGCCCAGAGAGCCGAGGCCGACCCTGGCCAGCAGCGAGCGGCTGGCCTCGCGGGCGGGCTCCCGGTCCACCCCGGCCACCCGGACGCCGGCCTCGACGTTCTCCTGCGCCGTCAGGGTGGGAAGCAGGTTGTAGAACTGGAAGACGAAGCCGACCGAGCGTGCCCGGTAGGCGGTCAGCTCGACGCGGCTGGCGTTGGTGAGGTCCAGCCCGCAGGCGCGCACCCGGCCGGCGTCGGGGGTGTCGAGCCCGCCGATCAGGTTCAGCAGCGTCGTCTTGCCGCAGCCGGAGGGGCCGAGCACGACGGCGAACTCACCGGCCTCCATCTTCAGCGAGAGGTGATCCAGCACCAGCTGCCGTGCGGCGCCGCTGCCGTAGGCTTTGCGAACCCGGTCGATCAGGACCAGCGGCTCGCTCACCGTCCATCACCCCCATCCTCGGTCGCGTGCGGCAGCGCTCGTCGCATGGGTCAGAGCATATGGAGTGGCGCCACCGCAGGCGGCCAACATCACGACGACGGCCAGGGAGGTGAACCGCCGCTAGCCAGTGACGGTTGAAGCGCCGCCTGCGGTGGCCCCATTTCGACCCCGCTTGGCGCAAGAGGATTCACGGATGGGGCTCGAAGACCGTGTGCAGCCGGTCCGCCGCCAGTGGGCCTGCGCTCTGCCGGCGTCCGCTCGGCCAGGCGATCTGGAGACGATCCACTCGCCGCTCCCCGCCGATGCCGAAGTGGAGGACGCGGTCCCCGGTTCGGCACTCGACCTGGCGCCACTGATCGTGCCCACCGGCCCGCAGGCGCACCTGCGCCCCGCAGGCATCGCGCACCGAGTCGCGGCCGACCAGGCGCAGCTCGATCCAGTGGCCGCGGGCGCGGCGGTTCTCGAGCAGCAGCGGAGGGCCCCCGAGCTGGGCGACCAGTAGGTCCACGTCGCCGTCTCGGTCCCAGTCGGCGGGCGCGACGGTCCTGCCCGAGCCGGGAGCGGAGACGGTGAACGCCGCGAAGCGCCCCTCTCCGCGGTTCAGGTAGAGCGCGTCGTCCTGCCGGCCGCGCTCCAGCCCGAGATCCCCGCCTGCGGCAAAGGCGTCGAGGTCGCCGTCGTTGTCGAGATCGGCCAGCGCTATGCCCCAGGTGATCGACTTGCGACCCGACGCGACGCGCTCGCGGCCGAAGCCGCGCTCCCTGGCCTGCTCCGCGAAGGCTCCGGCGGCATCCTGCACCAGCAGCCCCTCGCGGCCGATGTCGGTGGAGACCAGGTCCGGCCGCCCGTCGCCGTCGAGGTCGCCCGCCGCGACCCCCATCGTGAAGCGTCCAAGGCCGGCGCCGGACTCCGCGGATATGTCCCGGAAGCCGCGCCCTGTGTTGGCCAGCAGGGCGCTGCCCTGGCCCTCGAGGTCGTCGTTTCCGAGGAAGAGGTCCGGATCGCCGTCCGCGTCGTAGTCGAGCCAGACGGCGTCGAGGGTGACCCCCGATGCCGGGGCGGCTGGCAGCAGATCGCTTGCCTCCGCGAAGCGGGCGCCCCCGAGGTTGCGGTAGAGCCGGTTCGGGGCAGGTAGAGGGTCCCCGATGCAGTTGTGGCCGGTGGCGACGTGGATGTCGAGCCTGCCGTCGCCGTCGAAGTCGGCCCAGGCCACCGCCTTCGCCGTGCCGGGGTCCTTCGTGCCCGCGAGGAATGCGATGTCGGTGAAGCGGCCGTGACCGTCGTTGCGGTAGAGCTGATCCGGTCCGACCGCGCCGACGTAGAGGTCCTGGTCGCCGTCGTCGTCGAAATCGGCGAAGGCGGCGGCTGTCGCGATCCCCGTCGAGTCGAGCCCAGCCACGCGGGCGCGCTCGTCGAAGTGGCCGTCCCGCCCCTGGACCCACAGCCGACTCGGGCCCTCTTGGCGCGGTAGGAAGAGGTCGAGGTCGCCGTCCGCGTCAGCGTCGCCCCAGGCGGCCCCGGCGGCGTTGAACCCGCAGGGGGGCAGGCCCCGCTGGGGGCCCTCGATGCCGTGCAGCGAAGCCACGTCCCGGAACCTGTGGCTGAGCGGCGCGGGAGAGGCTCCCGCCGAGCCGAGCAGGCCCGAGAGCAGGAGCGCCCCGACCGCCGCCCCGACGAACAGAGGGGCGAGCAGGAAGACGGCGAGCCGCCAGCGCCGCGAATCACCCATCGCGGTCGGGTGCGCCGACGCGCACTGGGCGGGCGATGCGGCCCCTCATCGCCGCTCGGAGGGGTGTCCAGGGACGCACACGGGTCTTTTGACCCGATCCCGCCAGTGGACGGTTCAGGCGCCGGCCACGGCGGCTCCTGAATCCTTTTCCCGCCTCGCCCGCTCAGACCCTCCGACACGCGGGAACCCGAAACCCCAAACCCAGAGAACTGGAGCCATTGAGATGGAACGAGAATTCGACGTCGTCGTCATCGGGGCCGGCCCGGCCGGAGAGATCCTGGCCGGCCGCCTCAGCGAGCGCGGCCGAAGGAGCGTCGCGATCGTGGAGCGGGAGCTGGTCGGAGGGGAGTGCTCCTTCTACGCGTGCATGCCCTCGAAGGCGCTGTTGCGCGCGGCCGAGGTCCTCGGCGAGGCCGCCCGCGTCCCCGGCGCCGCCGAGGCGGTGAGCGGCGAGCTTGACGTGGAGGCGGTGCTGAAGCGCCGCGACGGGATCGTCAACGGCCTCAACGACGACAACCAGGTCCCCTGGCTCCAGGCGCGCGACATCGAGCTCGTCCGCGGCCACGCCCGGCTCGAGGGCGAGCGACGGGTGCGCGTCGGCGAGGACGTGCTGATTGCCCGCGAGGCGGTCGTGATCGCCGTCGGCACCGGCGCCCTCGTCCCGCCGATCCCCGGCCTCGCCGAGGCCGGCGCCTGGTCGAACCGGGAGATCACGACTGCGAGCGAGGTTCCCGAGCGCCTGATCGTGCTGGGCGGGGGAGTCGTCGGGGCGGAGATGGCACAGGCCTGGTCCTCCCTGGGCTCCGAGGTCACCGTGATCGAGGCGCTGGACCAGCTCCTGCCGCGCGAGGAGCCGTTCGCGGGCGAACAGCTCCGCCAGGCGCTGGAGCGCCGCGGGATCGAGGTGCGCACGGGTGTGCGCGCGGTCGAGGTGAGCCACGAGGGCGACGAGATCGTCGTCGCCCTGGAAGACGGCGCGACGGTGGCCGGAAGCCACCTGCTGGTCGCCGTCGGCCGCAAGCCGCTGACGATCGACCTCGGCCTGGACACCGTCGGCCTGGAGCCCGGCCGCTACCTCGAGGTCGACGACCAGCTCCGGGTTCCAGGGCACGACTGGCTTTACGCGGTCGGCGACGTCAACGGGCGCTCCCTGCTGACTCACTCGGGCAAGTACCAGGCCCGAATCGCCGCCGACCGCATCCTCGGCGCCGACGTGGCCGCCACCACGGACGGACCGACCGCACCGCGGGTCATCTTCACCGACCCCCAGATCGCCGCCGTCGGGCACACCCTCGAGGCCGCGCTCGAGGCCGGGATCGCCGCCGAGGCGATCGACCTCCCGACCTCCGGCACCGCCGGCGCCAGCTTCCATGGCCGCGGTGCGCCGGGCACGACGCGGTTCGTCGTCGACACGGAGCGCGACGTGCTCGTCGGCGTGACATTCGTCGGCCCCGAGGTCGCGGACCTGCTGCACGCGGCGACGATCGCGATCGTCGCCGCGGTGCCGATCGCGACGCTCGTGCACGCCGTGGCGCCGTTCCCCACCCGCAGCGAGCTGTGGCTGAAGTTCATCGAGGCCTACGAGCAGAAGCGGCTCGTGCCGACAAGCGACTCAAAGCCGATCGCGGCGGCGTGAGGCGGGGTCGTCATCCGGCGAGATCAGGAGCGAGCAATGAGAGCGATCTGGAGCGGACGAGTGCTGGCTGAGAGCGACGAGGCGATCCCTAATAGCTTCGGCTTTCTCCGGCCGGGGACTTCGCTGGACCCGGGAGATCTGAACCCTCAGGTATTTCTACACGCGATCCGATAGATACCGAATGAAGAGCAGTGAGGCCAAGGCGCTGATCCGCCTCGGCCATCCCCGTTTCCGCAACTTCTCGGACGCAGCCGAATCCACGCTCAACGCCCTGGCCGACGTCATCCCCGGCGTCATCGTCCTGAGCCAGTTGGAGCCCGAGGAGCAAGGCTGCCGCGTAATCGACGTCCGGGGCGCCGGCATGAACGGCACCCACAAGGGCACGGTCCTGCCCCTGGGAGCCCCCGTGGGCGCCGATTACCCGCCCCCGGGCGACGCCCACGAACCCCTTCCAGACAGCGGGCTCGATTGGGACTACCTTCAGTCGCTGGGTGCTCGAGCGTGCCTGGAAATGCCGCTCGAGATGAGCGACGGTAGGATCGTCGGAATCCTCTCCGCCCTGGACTCGCGCGGCGACGTCTACGGCTGCGATCACGTGGCGATGCTGGGTGTTGCCGCGCGGCTGCTGAGCTACGAATGGGAGAGCGTCGAGCGCCGGGCTGAGCTCCAACGGCTTCGGAGACGCTCTGCCGTGAGCACCACCGTCGACCTGGAGACCGGCCTTCCCAACCGCGACGGCTTCCTCGATCTGCTGGACCACGAGTGGAGGCTGGCGAACCGGGGGACGGTGGAATCGGTCCTCGTGGTCTTTCGGATGGGCGCAGATCCCGTCCAAGCCCTCGATGGCGACGCGATGAGCAAGCTGGCCGTGAAGATCGCTGCCGACGTGCTGGAGGGGAACGCCAGGGCGACGGATCGCGTCGGCCGTGTCGGCGAGGCAACCGTCGCCGCGATCCTGGTCGGCTGCCGCACGGAGCACGTGCCCAACTTCGTTGGGCGCTTCCAGGCGGCCCTGCGGCGCGTGACCGAGGGGCGAGGCCCTCGGATCGAGCTCTCGCACGGCGTTCACGCACTGGCCGGGACGCCGTCTCCCGAAGCGGTGCTCAAGCTCACAGAAGCCGCTGCCGAAGCGTCCGGGCAGCACCAGCAGAGCCACGCTGCTCACCAGGAGTTGAGCAGATGAGCGATATCGCCGCCGCCAACCCGCGCTCCAGCGTGGCCAGGTTCGCCCCAAGCGCGACGGGGGTCACGTCCCCATCCGACCCCAACCGCCAAGGCGTCTTCCTGACCGACATCATCCTCGAACTCGGCTTCGCCGATCGCGAAACCGTCAAGGGGGCCGTTGACGCAGCCCGCCAGTCCGCGACAACCCCCGAGCGCTACCTGCTCGACAACGGCGCCATCGACGAACGGCAGCTCTCGCTCGCTCGCGCCGAGCGCAACGGCCTCGACCACGTCGACCTCGATCGGTTCGAGGTCGATCCGGAGGCGGCCGGCCTGATCGGCAAGGCCACCGCGGCCCGGTACACGGCGCTGCCGATCGCCTTCGCCACCGACGGAGCGCTGCTTGTCGCGATTCAGGATCCGTGCGACATGCTGGGGATCAGCGACATCGAGGTGATGACGAGGACCGAGGTCCGGCCGGTGATAGCCACAGGGGCCCAGATCCAAGGCCTGATCGAGCGCCTCCCCGAGCAGGGGCGCGCGCCGGTGGCCGAGCGGCCGGAGCCACCCACCTCGACGCCGGAGCCGGAGCCGATGCCGACGCCGGAGCCGACGCCGACGCCGACGCCGACCCCGGAGCCAATGCCTGAACCCGTGCCTGAGCCGTCCCCGGCCGAACCGAACCCGCCGCCCGCGCAGCCTGGCCCGCCGGCGGCGACCGCGCCGCCCGAGCCAGACCCGGCGACCGCGCCGCCCGGTCCATTTCCGGAGCGCAGCGGATCTGAACCGAACGGCGGCAACAACGTCGAGGTTGAACTCGGAGAGCTCTCGGCGACACTCGCGACGCTGCAGGATCGCATGCGTCACGCCGGAACCCTGGCGGAAACCGTCGAGCGTCGAATCGGCCAGCGCCAGGACCTCGACGCCCGCGCGCAGCAGGCAGCGACGGCGCTGGTCGACGAGCGCGCCGAGTTCGAGCGGGAGCGCCGGCGAAGCGTCGAGCGGGAGCGGGAGCGGGACGGCGAGATCAGCGCGGCGCGGGAGCAGATCACCGCGCTCGAGCAGCGCCTCTCCACGATGGTCACCGCCGCGGAGCTCGCGAACACGGCAGCCGAGAAGCTTGCCGAGCTGCAAAGTGTCCTCAAGGACGATCGGCACGCCACGGGCCGAGGGCAAAGCACGTAGCGGCCTGATAGCAGTCCCACTCCCAGACCTCAGCTGCGCTCTGAAGTGGCGCTCACTGTTGGGTCGGTTGCCCATGCCGCACAGTGAACGGCTCGCGGCTCGCGGCGGATCCGGTCAGCTCGAGGTACAGCGCGTCCGGCGTTGGCGGTCCGAGGACGGTCACGTCCACCCCCGGGATTACCTGCTCGATGTCGGAGTCCTGGCCGGCGTGCAGGGCAGCGCGCGCGGGCCCGGATCCAGGTGCTCGGCCGGGATCCGTATCTGCTCGGTCAGCACGCGGCCCTCGACACGGACGGACGGATCCTGGGCGACGACCCTCAGCGATGCCTGCTGCGCGACCGGCTGAGTCTCGCCGCCTCCCGAAAGGCACAATGCGATGCCGCGTGACTCCTCTGTTCCGTCCTCAAAGACCAATGCAGCTTCCCCAGATTCAGAGAGCGAACTAGTCGCAACAAGTTTGAACGTAACGAACGCCTGGCTGCATTGCAAGCGACGCCTGTCGCCGCCGCCCCAATAAGGACCTATCCTGTCGCCGGTAGCACTATGTCCATGTCCAATGTCCATGGTAGTATCGGTCAGGCCATGCGGAAGATCGCCGCCGGAGAGTTCAAGCAGACCTGCCTGCGCCTGCTCGACGAGGTCGGCGTCTCCGGCGAGCCGATCCTGATCACCAAGCGTGGCAGGCCCGTCGCTCAGCTCACGCCGGTGAGGCCCGAGCGGCCGGACGACTGGCTTGGGGCGATGCGCGGCCGGGGCGAGATCCGGGGGGACCTCGTGGCGCCGGCGGCCGACCCCGGCGAGTGGGAGGCCCTGCGTGAATGAAGCTGCTGCTCGACACGCACGCCTGGCTCTGGCGCCTCCTCGCCCCGGAGCGGATCTCGGCTGACGCCGAGGGCGCGATCGCGAACCGCGACAGCGAGCTGTTCCTCTCGCCGGTCTCAACCTGGGAGACGTTGGTCCTCGCCCGCAAGGGGCGGCTGTCCCTGGCGCCGTCTCCCGGCGAGTGGGTTCTCGATGCCCTGCGGCGGTCCGCCCCGACCGCGGTCCCCCTCACCCACGGCATCGCCCTGCGCAGCGAGACGCTCGCGGGGTTCGAGTCGGAAGACCCGGCGGACCGGTTCCTGGTCGCCACCGCCCTGGAGCACGACCTCACCCTGGTCACCGCGGATGGCGCCATGCACGCCTTCCCGCCGGTCGCAACGCTCTGGTAGCGCCCGGGGAACCACGCGATCTCTACGCCGCATACAGCGCCTCGATCTCCGCGGCGTACTTCTCGCCGATCGGCTTGCGCTTCAGCTTCAGGGTCGGGGTCAACTCCTCGCCGCCCGGCTCCCACTCGCCCTCGATCAGCCTGAACTTCTTGACCTGTTCGGCCCGCGAGAGGGCGGCGTTGCCCTCCTCGACCCCGGCCGCCACGGCCTCGCGGACCGCCTCCTGGCGCGCCATCGCCGCCGGCGAGGCGTCCTCCAGCCCGTGCTCGGCGGCGAAGGCGCCGCAGGCGTCGGGGTCGAGGGTGATCAACGCGACGTTGTAGGGGCGGCGGTCGCCGATCGCGACCACCTGGGCAACGAGCGGGCAGGCGGCCTTGACCTTCGCCTCGATGTTGGCCGGCGACATGTTCTTGCCGGTGGCGTTGATGATCAGCTCCTTCTTGCGGTCGACGATCTTCAGGTAGCCCTCCTCGTCGATCTCGCCGACGTCGCCGGTCGCCAGCCAGCCGTCCTCGCTCAGCGTCTCGGCCGTCTTCTCGGGCATGTTGCGGTACCCCTTCATGACCATCGGGCCGCGCACCAGCAGCTCGCCGTCCTCGGCCAGCTTCAGCTCGACGCCCGGCAGCGGCAGTCCCACGGTGCCGACGCGGACCCGCCCCGGTGGGTTGACGGTGGCTACCACGGTGGTCTCGGACATTCCCCACAGCTCGCAGATCTCGATGCCGAGCGCGGCGAAATAGTGGATCACCTCGGGCGGGGTCGGCGCCGCGCCGACCCCGAACCACTCGCACTCCTCGAGGCCGAGGTTCGAGCGGATCGCGGCCTTCTGCTCCTCGGAAAGGGCCTCGGGGTCGGCGATTCCCTGCGCTTCCAGCGCCGCCTTCAGCTTCTCCCAGATCCGCGGCACGCCACCCCAGACGGTCGGCTTGACCTCGATCGTGTAGGCGACCACCTGGCGCGGGTCGGGGCAGCAGTGGACGGCGTGACCGTAGACCATCGAGCCGTAGAGCTGGAGGATGCGGTCGGCCGCGTGAGCGGTGGGGAGGAAGGAGACCGACCGTCCCCCCGGGGTGAAGTCGATGACCTCGAGCAGCGCCCGGGCATCGGACATCACGTTCGCGTGCGTCAGCTGGACCCCCTTCGGCGGCCCGGTGGTGCCCGAGGTGTAGATCAGGCAGAGCACGTCGTCGGACTCGACCGAGCGCCAGGCGGCGTCGAAGTCGAAGGAACCCGAGCCGAGCGCCTCGAACTCCTCGAGCGAGATCGCACCCTCCCGCGCCTCGCCGACCACGATGATCTGCTCGAGCGTGTCGACCCGCTCGCGGACCTCGAGCAGCTTGTCGAGGAGCTGCGGCTCGGTGACGACGACACGGCTGGCGGCGTCGCCGACCACGTACTCGATCTGCTCGACCGAGGAGGTGTTGTAGATCGAGAAGCAGGTGGCGCCTACGTGCATCGCGGCGGCGTCGCAGAGGTGCAGCGCCGGGCGGTTGACGAGCATGAAGCCGACCGTGTCGCCGCGGCCGACCCCCAGCGCCGCGAAGGCGGCGGCGCGGCGGCGCACCGTGGCGGCGAACTCGGCCCAGCTGCACTCGAAGTCGGTGTCCTTGAGCCGCAGCGCCGGCCGCTCGGCGTACTCCGCTGCGGTCGTCTGGAACGCCTCGCAGAGCGTCGCCGTCTCCAGCGCCTTCGGGCGTGCCTGCGTGGCTGCGGTTGCCGACCCCATTCCTCCTCAACCTCCCTTTTCAGATAATCGGCACTGACTGATACCAGCCGGATGCCGCCGCCGCAAGACCCGGGGGCAAGGCCAACCCCTATGTCGGCGAGCTGACCGGGATGCCGATCAGCCGATTCCGAATACCCGCTGCGCGTTTCCGGCCAGGTAGAGCTGCTCGCTCTCCTCGTCCAGCTCAAGCGCGG
>VRUE01000094.1 GCA_019456285.1 Solirubrobacterales bacterium
GCCGGAGGCGGCTTCGACGTGGCCGCTCGCCACATCGCCGGCCTGGCGGTGTGGCTGGTCGTGGTCGGCCTGCTCGTGTTCGGAGCGGCGTCGGGCGCGACACTGGGGCGGCCGCTCTACTGGTCGGCCGGGCTGATCGGCGGTCTGGCGCTTCTGTCTGCAATCTCATCTTTCTGGTCAGGGTCGATCGAGCTGAGTGTGATCGAGGCGGACCGGGTGCTCGTCTACCTCGGCTTCTTCCTTGCCGCGTTCCTGATCGCCCAAACCGACGAAAGGCGCCAACGTTTCGCTGAAGGCCTGACGATCGCCGTCGTGCTGGTCGCCCTGCTGGGCCTGGGCAGCCGCCTCCTCCCCCACGTGTTCGAGGTCAGCAACTCGTTCGGCAGCGGGCCGCGGCTGCGCTACCCGCTCGGCTACTGGAACGCGAACGGGGCGATGTTCGGGGTCGCGATCGCGCTGCTGCTGTGGACCAGCCGGCGGGCGAGCTGGGCGGCGCTGCGCTGGCTCTCGGTCGCCGCGATGCCGGCGGTCCTGCTCGCCCTCTACTTCACCTACTCGCGGGGCGGCCTGCTCGCGCTCGCGGTCGGCGCGGGCTGCCTGATCGCCCTCTCCAGGGACCGGCTCTGGCTGCTAGCGACACTGGCGATCGGGGCGGTCGGGACGCTGCCGGCGGTGCTCGCGGTACAGGCCAGGCGGAGCCTCGCCGACAACCTCGACACCCAGGCAGCCGTCGACCAGGGGGCGACGGTGCTGCTGATCCTGCTCGCCGGCATCGCCCTCGCCGTCCTCCTCTTCGCGGCGCTGCGCTGGGCGGAGGGAAGGGGCGGCGAGCTGACGGGGCGGGCGGTGCGGCTATCGCGGAGCCCGGCCGTGCTGAAGAGCGTCGCCGCGATCGGGGCGGTGCTGGCGATCGGGGCGGCGCTAGCGGTCGGCGGCCGCGCCTGGGACCAGTTCTCCAGCACCGACATCCAGTTCCCGGACCGGCCCGAGCAGCACTTCTCCCAGCTCTCCGGCGCCGGGCGCCACGACTTCTGGCGGGTCGCGATCGACGCCTTCGGCGAGAAGCCGATCCTCGGCCACGGGGCGGGCACCTACGAGTTCTCCTGGGAGCAGCAGCGCTCGATCGACCTACCCCTGCACGACGCCCACTCGGTCTACCTGGAGGCCTTCGCCGAGCTGGGAATCGTCGGCGGGCTGCTGGTGCTGGCGCTGGTCGGGACGCTGCTCTGGACCGGCTTCTCCGCCTGGCGCGCCGCTCCCCACCCGGCGCGCGAGCGCTACGCGGCCCTGTTCGCAGCGATGCTTGCCTTCGCGGTGGGCGCCGCCTTCGACTGGTTCTGGGAGCTGGCCGCCATGGGAGCGGTCTTCTTCCTCGCCGCCGGCGTCATGGTGAGCGCCAGGTGCGCGCAGCTCGCGGTCGCCCGCGAGCCACGGAGCGCGAAGGCGGACGGGCGGCGCTACGGGCTGGGGGTGGCCGGGCTGGGGGTCGCCTGGATCGCGGCGATCGCCCTGATCGGCCCGCTTCTGGTCGAGCGCGAGATCGATGCCAGCCAGAGCGCCGCGGCCGAGGGCAACACTCCGACCGCGATCGACCACGCCAGCAGGGCCCGCTCGATCGAGCCGTGGGCGGCGTCCCCGTACGTGCAGCTCGGCCTGCTGGCCGAGCTGCAGGACGACTACCCGGCCGCGGTCGTCCACTTCACCCGCGCGATCGAGCGCGAGGACCAGAACTGGCAGTGGTACTACCTACGCTCTAAGGTCGAGCAGCAGGCCGGCGAGCCGGCCGCCGCCCGGGCGGACCTGGAACGAGCGCGGCAGCTGAACCCACGGGCCGACTGCCTGCGCACGGGGAACTGCGGGTGAGCGCGAAATGACCCGAAACGCTCAGGAAACCGCCGATCGAGAGGCAGCCTCGCCCCGCCTGCCGAGCCCCGCCCCGCCGCAGCCCGAGAGCACCGAGATGGCGACGCGGCTGGGGCTGACCGGGCCGAGCGGCTCGCGGCGGCGCGGCGCCCTGCTGCGCCGGCTGCTCGCCAGCGGCGACTGGGTGGCGCTGATCGCGGCGCTCTGCGTCGCCACCGCGGCGACCACGGCCACCGACGTCGCCAGCCTGTTCTGGGCGGCGCTGTTCAGCCCGGTCTGGATCCTGGTCGTGAAGCTGCACGGCCTCTACGACAACGACCACCGGCGGATCCGCCACAGCACCCTCGACGAGCTGCCCTCGCTGGTCTCCGCCAGCGCCCTCGGCATGATCGCCCTGGACGGGCTGCTGGCGCTGAGCCCGGCCGGGCCGCTCTCCGCCGGCAGCGCGATCCTGATCGGGGTCGGCGCCCTGATCGGCAGCTTCGTGATGCGGGCGGTGCTGCGGTTCGCCTGGCACCGGCTGACCGGCGTCGCCACCGGGCTGGTGATCGGCCCCGCGAAGGCGGCCGACACGGTGGCGCGGCGCATCGCCACCCACCCCGAGGCGCGGCTACGGCTGGTCGGCTACCTCTCGCCGCCCGGCGAGCGGCCCGGCGAGGCGGCGCTGCCCCGGCTCGGCTCGATCGCCGACATCTCGCGAGTGACGCGGGAGCACGAGGTCGAACGGGTGGTCGTCACCGAGCAGGAGATGAGCGAGCCGGCGGCCGAGGAGCTGATCGAGGAGTGCAAGGCGGCGGGTCTGGGGCTGACCTTCCTGCCGCAGCATTACGGGCTGCTGGGGCCGGGGATCGAGCTGAACCGGCTCGCCGAGCTGCCGGTGCTGGACTTCCGCTTCTCCGACCCGCCGCGCTCCACGATGGCGATGAAGCGGGCCCTCGACCTGGTCGTCTCGGGGACGCTGCTGGCGCTGCTCTCCCCCCTCCTCGCGGCGATCGCGCTCTTCATCCTGATCGACTCCGGTCGCCCCGTCTTCTTCCGCCAGCGACGCGCCGGCAGGGACGGCAAGCCGTTCACGATGCTGAAGTTCCGCACGATGGTGGCCGACGCCGAGGAGCGGCTTGGGGAGCTGGTCGACCTGGAGAAGCTCGACCAGCCGGTCTTCAAGATCCCCAACGACCCGCGGGTGACGCGCGCCGGGCGCCTCCTGCGCCGCGCCAGCCTCGACGAGCTGCCGCAGCTGATCAACGTGCTGCTGGGCAACATGTCGCTGGTCGGGCCGCGGCCCGAGGAGGAGGCGGTGGTCGCCCTCTACGACGAGCGCCAGCGGGTGCGGCTGGGGGTCAAGCCCGGCTTGACCGGCCCGATGCAGGTCTACGGCCGCGGCGACCTCACCTTCGAGGAGCGGCTGGCGATGGAGCGCGACTACCTCGACAACCTCTCGATGACCGGCGACCTGGCGATCCTGCTGCGAACCCCGGGCGCGATCGTCCGCGGCGACGGCGCCTACTGAAGAGCGCGAGATGCCGAGCCCCCCCGACCTCGAGGTCGTCATCGTCAGCCACGGCGCCGAGGAGCTGCTGCGGCGCTGCCTGCGCTCGCTGGAGGAACACCCCGCCTCGGGGGAGATGCGGGTGACGGTGGTCGACAGCGGCAGCCCCGACTCGACGCCGGACATGGTCGAGCGGGAGTTCCCGGCGGTGCGGCTGATCCGCCGCGGGAACATCGGCTTCTCGGCCGCCAACAACGTCGTGCTGCGCGAGGGCGACGCCGCCGCGGTGCTGCTGCTCAACCCCGACACCGAGGTCTACGCGGGGACCCTGGACGCCGCCCTGGCGCGGCTGCGCTCCGAGGAGCGGATCGGGATGGTCGGCTGCAAGCTGGTGACCGAGTCCGGTGAGCTGGACCACGCCTGCAAGCGATCTTTCCCGACCCCGCTCAGCGCCCTCTCCCACTTCACCGGGATCGACCGCGGTGGCAGCGCCGGCGGCGCGCTCAGCCAGTACCGGGCGACGCACCTGGGCGACGACGAGGCGGGCGAGGTCGACGCCATCAACGGCGCCTTCATGCTCTGCCGGGCCGAGGCGGTGCGCGAGGTCGGCCTGCTCGACGAAGGCTACTGGCTCTACATGGAGGACCTCGACTGGTGCCGCCGCCTCTGGGGGGCGGGCTGGAAGGTCTTCTACGAGCCGGCCGGGGTGGCCCTGCACGTCAAGGGCGGCTCCAGCGGCA
>VRUE01000095.1 GCA_019456285.1 Solirubrobacterales bacterium
CGGAGAGGGTCGCGGCGGCGAGGGCATCGTCGAGCTGCGCAGTCACATGCAAAAGGATAGGCGGAACCTCGGGCGGCTAGGCAATCGAGCCGGGTGTACCGGCCGGATTGGCCGGTTGTGGTCAGTCGTCGGTGGGGAAATCTAATGGCCGCCACTGGGGAGATTTGACGTCCGTGAGTGGGGAGATCCGGTGGCCGCCTACGGGGAGATTCTCATGGCCGCCGTCATCGGGGGCGCTCATCGGCCCGCTCCACCGCGCGCAGCAGTCCGGCCGCCTGCGAGGAGAGACGCTGGCCGCGGCGCAGCAGTTCGGCGATCGGGGTGTCGGGCGCTGGCATCAGCGCCTGCCGCTTTTCGGCGTTCAACCGCCTCCACTCGGCCTCGTGGCCGGACTCGAGCAACGTCTTACCGAGTGTCAACGGCCACGAATTATCCGGAGTTCTGGATAACCGATGGCCGTTGACAGTAGCAGCGGTTGAAGGGGACGGCGGGCGCTACCATTGGCGCGATGGCCACCTCACCGAAGACGAGCGTCGAGATCGAGGCCGAGCTGCTGGAGCGGGCGCGGCAGGTCGCCCGCGACCGCGGCGTGGACGTACCGCAGCTCGTCACCGAGGCGCTGGAGCACGAGCTGGCCCCCGAGGAGGGCGAGCAACCGTCCGTCACCTGCATCGGGATGTTCGACTCGGGGCGCGGCGACCTGAGCGAGCTGGCCAGCCGCGATGTGTACGAGCCGCCGCCATCTCGCTGATCTTCGACACCGCCGTCCTGGTCGGAGCGTTCGATCGCGGCGACGACGAGCACGCCTCCTGCTCGGCGCTGGTCGAGGGGGCGCGCGAGCGGCGGGTCATCCCCTCCCCCGTTCTCGTCGAGGTGGATCACCTTCTCGGCGAATTCGCCGGGGAGCAGGCTTTCGTCGCGGTGCTCGATCAGGTCCGCTGCGGCGCCTTCGTCGTCGAGGATCTGATCGCCCGCGACTACGAGCGCGTCGGCGAGCTTCTGCGGACCTACGCCGACCTGAAGGTGGGCTTCGTCGACTGCGCGGTGCTGGCGCAGGTCGAGCGGCTCGGTGAGCCGAAGTTGGCCACGTGCCCAGTCCCGCGCGGCGCGGGTGCGGCAGCTCAGCTGTCGAGGCCGGGGATCGGGTCTTCTGGGAGGTCGCCGTGGATCTCGGCGAGGCCGAGCAGGTCGTTGCGGTCGCGGGGCCGGTCGCTGAGGCGCTTGAAGCCGACGATGCTGCGCAGGCCGGCGACGAGGAAGTCGATGTCCTCGGTGGCGCGAACGAAGCGGTTGGCGATCAGGGCGAAGCCGCCGATCACGACGAAGCGGGCACCCTCCCCCGCCATCGCGGCCGCGGCCGCGTCGAGTTCAGGATCGGGGGCGCTCATCGGCCCGCTCCACCGCGCGCAGCAGTCCGGCCGCCTGCGAGGAGAGACGCTGGCCGCGGCGCAGCAGTTCGGCGATCGGGGTGTCGGGCGCTGGCATCAGCGCCTGCCGCTTTTCGGCGTTCAACCGCCTCCACTCGGCCTCGTGGCCGGGCTCGAGCAACGTCTTACCGGGATGCGCAGCCATCGGCACAGATAGTAGGCCAGCCGTCGCCTGCGGTGCGTGATCACGCGCAGAGGGTCGTGGTCACGATACCTTCTCCCCGCCTTCGGCGCTGCCGCCGCGTTCCACTGCCTCGGAGGGCTGCGTCTCGACCCAATCCCCGATCTCGTCGACTATCTCGGAGTCGGCGGCGAACTTGCGCGCGGCGGTTGCATCAGCCCGCGCCTTGCGCGCCAGCCGCGCCGCCAACTCGGCCGGGTCACGCTGCGGCAAGGACCCGTCCCTCGCGCAGCGCGTCGTTCAGCATCGTGCCCTCGAAGTGGCCCCATTCTTCGACGTGGCGGTCGGTGACGAGGACGAGGTCGATCGCGACCCCGAGGCCGCGGAGCTCGCGGCGCAGGCGGGCCGACGAGAGCGCCGCGCAAGAGGCAACGATCTCCAGGGAGTCCGCCGAGCGGGCCGCGGAGCGCCCAGCGCAGATGGAGCGCCGCACCGACCCAGATCGCGCAGGCTCATCAGGCAGGCGCGCTCTATCGCGGCGAAGCCAGGTGCCATGCGGTATCGGCGGCGGCGGTTGAATGGACATTCGCGCCTTGTGCCCAATGGAGTGCCCAAACGGGGCGCTTCCTGTGCCCGCTGGACACCGACTGGCGATCCACCGCAACCAGCTTCACCGGGGGCGCGGGCGGTGCTGAACCGCGCTCAGCCCTAGAGCCGGAGCGTCGCCCCGCGAGGTCATGGCGGCGATGCAAGCGTCCGGCTGGGCGTTTGCGGAGCAGGCCCCGCCGAGCGCCATCGAGTCCGACAACTACCGCCGAGGGTAGCCGCTCGGATCAAGGGCCTGCGAACCCGCGGTCACTCCCTCGCCGCAACTGCGGATCGGCTCAACCGCGACGGTGTAGCGACGGCGCATGGCGGCGAGCGATGGCACGCCTCGACGGTGAAGGCGGTGCTGGATCGCGTCCAGCACCAGCGGCGAGGGTCGGCGTCGGAAGTCGGGAGTCGGTCAGCGCGGCAAGCGCGGATCGCGCTCCCGCTAGGCCGCGTAGCCGGACGGCACGGCCCAACCGGGCGAGAAGACTATGGTACCCGCCGCATGGCGATCGACCGCGACGACCCGAAGGTTCGCGACCGCGAGAACGGCTGGGATGTGACGGTGGCGCGGCAACTTCCCGAGCTGCTGACGCGGCTCTTGGACTCGCCGATCTACGGCTTGGGCGACGGCCGCAAGTTACCTCCGGCAGAGCAACGCTACGGCGTGTATCTGTTCTCCAAGGGGGGCAGGCCGCGCTATGTCGGCCGCGTCGGTTTGACAGACCGATCAAAGCGCGCAGGCAAAGCGTTCTCCAGTTTCCGCACCCGCCTTCGCGGGCACGTCCGACCCCGGCACAGCGAGGGCACCTACGCCTACCCCAGATCGTGCGATAAGCCAGCTCGCCTGAGCCGGCTTGAGCAGGAAATCCGCCTCCTGAGCGGGGAAAATGGGGATGTCCAGTACCCATTCCCCAGCTCAGGAGGCTTCACCATGAAGGTGAATCGAAACGGAAGGTCAGAAACCGTAGAGGTGACGGCGGACGGCGAGGGTTTCTGCTCGCAGGCCGGCGCCCTTTTGCTCAGCAACCTCTGCGACCGCCTCGGCCTGACCGAGGCGCTGAGCGAAGCACTGGCCCCGACCCGCCAGCGCCGCTCCGCCCACGCCGACGGGGAGATCCTGCGCGACCTGATCGTCATGCTGGTCCAAGGCGGCGAGCACCTCTGCGACCTCGCCACGCTTCGCGACCAGCCCGGCCTCTTCGGCGACGTTGCCTCCGACGCCACCGCCTTCCGGGCGATCGAGCGGATCGGGGCGGCTGAGCTGGAGGGCATCCGCGCCGCGCGCAAGGCAGCGCGGGAGCAGGCCTTCGCGCTCGGCGCCGGTCCCGCGCAGTCGATCCTCGACATCGACGCCTCGTTGCTCGGGGCCGACTCCGAGAAGGAGGGGGCGGCGGGCAACTACAAGGGCGGCTTCGGCTTTCACCCGATGCTCTGCTACTTGGAGGGCTCCGAAGGGGCCCTCGACGGCATCCTGCGTCCCGGCAACGCCGGCGCCAACACGGGAGCCGACCAGGTGGCGGCGGTGGAAGCGGCGCTCGAGCAACTGCCGCCCGACGCGATGGAGGAGGAGATCCTCCTGCGCGGCGACTCGGCCGCCTGCGTCCACGCGCTGGTCGACTTCTGCCGCGAGGGCGACATCCGCTTCTCGGTCGGGCACGACCTCACCGCCTGTGTGCGCGAGGCAATCGCCGGCGTCCCCGACGACGCCTGGGTAGGCGCGATCTCCCAGGACGGGGAGCCGGTGGCCGAGCACCCGAGCCGGCCCCGTGAGGCCTATGTCTGTGAGCTCACCGAGCACCTCGACCTCTCCGCCTGGCCCGCGGGCTCGCGCCTAATCTGCCGAAGGGAGCGCGCCCACCCCGGCGCCCAGCTCA
>VRUE01000096.1 GCA_019456285.1 Solirubrobacterales bacterium
GGAGCTGGGCCATTTGAAGAATGATAGCAATGATAGCGGTCTCGCTCGCCTAGTGATTTCGCTCACAAGTTCGCACGTCTGTTCTCAGCCCCTCATCGCAACACTCCCCGACCTCTACTTGAGATGAAGGAGATGCGATGGCAAGGAAGCGCAGGGAGTACTCAGCGGCTGAGCGCGGAGAGCTGTGGGAGCGCTGGAAGCGCGGAGAGTCGGTCACCGACATTGCGCGGGCACTCGATCGAGTGCCCGCGACGATCTACTGCACGCTCCGCCGGCACGGTGGTATCGCCCCGCCCGAGCGACGGCGCAGCCGCCTGGCGCTGACGCACCCCGAGCGCGAGGAAATCTCGCGCGGAATCGCGGCCGGGAAGTCGGCCCGGAGGATCGCTGCTCTCCTCGGTCGATCCCCGTCGACGATCACCCGGGAGATCGACCGCCATGGCGGCAGGCATGCCTACCGGGCCGCTGAGGCCGACGAGCGGGCCTGGGATAACGCGAGGCGGCCGCAGACCTGCAAGCTGGCTCGAGACCCGGCCTTGAGCCAGCTGGTCGCCGCCAAGCTGGCGGAGGACTGGTCCCCCGAGCAAATCGCCGGCTGGTTGAAGGCCCAGTTCCCGAGGGATCAGACTATGAGGGTGTCCCACGAGACGATCTACCTGACCCTGTTCATCCAGGCGCGGGGAGCGTTGAAGCGAGAGCTCGTGACACACCTGCGCCGCAAGCGCTACATCCGCCGGCCCAAGAGCGCGAAGCGCGGCAACCGCGGGCAGGGCCAGATAGTCGGCGCCGTCTCGATCCGCGAGCGCCCGGCCGAGGCGGAGGATCGGGCGATCCCAGGTCACTGGGAGGGAGACCTGATCGCCGGAGGGGCAAACACCTACCTCGCCACGCTCGTCGAGCGCCACTCGCGCTTCGTGATGCTCGTCGCCCTCGACGGCAAGGACACGCGATCGGTCACTGGCGCCCTGAGCAAGCACGTGCGCCGCCTGCCACAGCAGCTGCGCTCCTCGCTCACCTGGGACCGCGGGACCGAGATGGCCGAACACGCACAGTTCACAGTCGCCACCGACGTGAAGGTCTACTTCTGCGACCCGCAGAGCCCCTGGCAGCGCGGCTCCAACGAGAACACCAACGGGCTCCTTCGCCAGTACTTGCCGAAGGGCACCGACCTGTCCAAGTTCACTCAGCCCCAGCTCGACGCAATCGCAGCCAAGCTGAACACGAGGCCGCGGGAGACCCTTGGCTTCAAGACGCCTGCGGGTACCCTGGAGGCGGCGTTGCGTTGAGGGGTTGAGAGCACCCGCGTATTCGGTGCCCGCTTGCGCTGGGCGAAGCAGAAGCGTTCGCCTTGCCTGCGCCTCAGACCCGGTCCTCGTCCTGAGCAGGCGTCTCGAGCAAAGCGCGGCGGACGCTCGCAAATCGCGCGAAGCGGGAGCGGAGCAGCGGTAACGCGACTCGTCGGCTGGTTCAAATCCGATCGCCCCGATTGCATCTATATATTCGCACCGCTCCGCAAGGCCACGCGCAGAGCCAAGCCGCCAAGGCCGATGGGCGGGGCTGCGGGGTCTCGCGGGGTTCTCCCAGTTGCAAACCAGATGCAAACGGGGGCCCACACCCAGATGCAAGCTCGCTGGGGCATTGATGGAAGAACGGTTGGAGCGAACCAGCCAGCTGCCGCAGGATTTCTCGGCCCGCGCCGAGATATTTCGCTCGCGGGGCGCGGAGACCGTCAGCCAGGCTTCCGCGACGCGGCCCTCGCTGTGGCTGATCGCTACGAGGGGCCGACACAGCTCGGCCGCGTTCAAACGTCGGTGGGTGGACGGCTAGAGTAAGAGGATCGCGGTCGGGACCGGGCGCAACTTGCCCTACCACCGAGACGACGTGTCATTGACCGGGATCGAGCTGAGTCCGGAGATGTTGAAGATTGCAAAGCGGCGGGCCGAGGAGCTGGGCCGCGAGGTGGACTTCCGTCTGGGAGACGCCCAGAACCTCGACTTCCTCGACTCCAGCTTCGACAGCGTCGTATGCACGCTCGCCCTTTGCACCATCCCCGATGACCGAACGGCCGTCGCCGAGGCTTACCGGGTGCTGCGTCCTGGCTGGGGCTTCTCGCTGCTTGAGCACGTCCGCAGTCCAGTGCTGGCGGTGCGAGCAGTGCCGCGCCTGATCGAGCCGCTCAGCTTGCGCTTTGAGGCAGACCACCTGACCCGCGAGCCGCTTGAGCATCTCGGCGCCGTGGACCATCCCGGGTCTCACGTAGACCGTGATCTACCCCCAACTTGATGGAGTTCGGTTTCTAGAGTCCTTCAGCCCCAAGGAGGATTCAGATGCCCCGCAGGTACCCAGCAGAGGTTCGCCAGCAGGTGATCGAGCTAGCTCGATCAGGCACCAAAGTCGCCCAGCTCGCCGCCACGTTCGGCATGAGCGACGCCACCATCTACAACTGGTTAAAGCAGGAGAGGATCGACCGCGGTGAGATCGCCGGGCTGAGCACCGAGGAGGCTCTCGATCTCGCCGCGGCCAAGCGAAGAATCAAGCAGCTGGAGACCGAGCTGGCCGTCTCGCGCAAGGTCAACGAGGTCTTTCTCGAGGGAGACCTTCCCCCAAAAGGCTCTTCCCGGTGATCGACTTCCTGACCGGGCAGGGGATCGACATCCGCCACGCCTGTCGCGTGCTCGGGGTCTCGGAGTCGGGCTACTACGACTGGAAGGATCGGCCGGCTAGCCGATGGCCACCCTCGCTCTCATCCTCTACGGGGTCTACCTCGTCCTCGCGTTCGGCCTCCGCACGCTGATCCAGCTTCGCCGCACCGGCTCGACCGGCTTCCACGGTCTCGGCGGCCGGCCTGGCTCAGCCGAGTGGATCGCCGGGGTCGGCTTCACGGTGGCGCTGCTGGTGGGAGCCGCCGCTCCGGTGCTGGCGCTGCTCGATGTGGTCGAGCCGATCCCTGCGCTCGACACCACGGCCGCTCCCGTTGCCGGACTCCTCCTCGCCGTCGCCGGGATCGGCTTGACCTTCTACGCGCAGGTGGCAATGGGAGCGAGCTGGCGAATCGGCGTCGATCCCGCCGAGCGCACGCAGCTCGTCACCAGCGGGCCCTTCGCGCTCGTCCGCAACCCGATCTTCGCCGCGATGCTGCCGACCGCGCTCGGGCGTCGGGTAGCCGGGGCGGTTGCCCGCCCCGGCTACCCGACAACGGCCGGCGGGAACGCCGAGCCGGAGCGGGTCCCCGACCCCGAGCTGGCCGAGCGCCCGAAGCGGCGGCGCTTCAGCGCCGAGTACAAACTGCAGATCCTGCGCGAGGCTGACGCCTGCGCCAAGCAGGGTGAGATCGGCGCCCTGCTGCGCCGCGAGGGCCTTTACTCCTCGCACCTGTCGACCTGGCGCGCCCAGCGCGAGGCTGGTGGACTGAAGGAGCTCTCGCGGCGACGGGGGCGAAAGCCGGCCGACCCGCTTGCGGCAGAGAACGCCGAGCTGCGCCACCGCGCCGAGCGGGCCGAGGCCGAGCTGGCCAAGGCGCGCAAGGTGATCGAGGTGCAGGGAAACGTCTCAGCGCTCTTGGAGGACCTACTCGGGACCGAGGGCGCCGAAGAGAGCACCGAGCGATGATCGAGCAGACGGTCGCCGAGCTGACGCCGATCGTGGGGACCAGGCCCGCCTGCCGGGCGCTGGGAGCGGCGCCGGCGACGATCTACCGGCGCCGGCGCCCGCCCGAGCCCAGGCCCAAGCGGGCGCGGCCCAAGCCGCCTCGCTCGCTGAGCGGGGCCGAGCGCGCCGCGGTGCTGGAGGCCCTGCGCGGCGAGCGCTTCCTCGACTCCTCGCCCGCCCAGGTCTGGGCGACGCTGCTCGACGAGGGGAGCTACCTGTGCTCGGAGCGGACCATGTACCGGCTGCTGGCCGCAAACGGGGAGCTGCGCGAGCGCCGCGACCAGCTCACCCACCCGCCGTATGAGAAACCCGAGC
>VRUE01000097.1 GCA_019456285.1 Solirubrobacterales bacterium
TGAGGAGAAGCCGGCGCGATCGCCATCACCAGATCGTTGGGATCCCGTGCGCGGCGATCCCGGGGTCCCGGGTGACGATCGGGGCGCCCTCGACCTCGGCTTGCGCGACGAGGAGGCGGTCGAAGGGGTCGCGTTGCGGTTCGCCGTCCAGCTCTACATAGGGCAGCTCGCAATAAGCGTGGGCGTGGGCGAGGGAGACCGGCAGCAGGGAAAAGCCCTCCGCGAGAAGCTCCTCGGCCCACTCCTCGGGAACCTCGAGCTTGCCCAGTGAGGCCTTGATCGAGACCTCGAAGAGGGTGCCGGCGCTGAAGAACGGCTCTTCGGCGGCGGCGATCGCCTCGCGCGCCGACTCGGAGAGGCGCAGGTCGTCGGTCAACCACCACAGCGCCGCGTGGGTGTCAAGCAGGACACGCAAGACGGCGTCAGTCGCGCAGGCCGAGCGCCTCGGCTACGTCCGGGGGCCAGACGTCGAAATCCTCGGCCATCGCGATCCGGCCGGCCAGGGCGCCGGGCTTGCGCCGGACGGCGCCGGAGGGCGGCAGGGGCACCAGCTGCGCGACGGGCTGCTTGCCCCGGCGCAGCTCCACGCGCTCACCCTGCTCCGCAAGCGCAACGAGCTTGGAGAGGTTGGTCTTGGCCTCGCCGATGGTGAAGGTGCGGGTCATATGGGTAAGGATACCAGCGCTTGGCCAAGTTGGTCAAGTTGTCCGCATGGCGACCCGGGTCGCCGGTTGCGAGGCTCAGGGTCAGCGCGAATCCCAGACCACGGCCACGTCATAGACGTCGAAGGACGGGTCCGCCGTCACGATCGGCAGCCGCTCCACCTGGGCCTGGGCGATCAGCAGCCGGTCGAAGGGGTCGCGGTGGTGGGACGGCAGGCCTCGGACCCGCCAGGCGTGCTCGGCGGTCACCGGCAGCAGCTCGAAGCCGAGCTGCTCGATGCGCCCCGGCAGGTCCTCCGGCGCGTCGAGCTTGCCGAGGCCGGTCTTGATGGCGATCTCCCAGAGGCTGGCGGTGCTGACCGTGGTCGCCTCGGCTTCGATCCGCGCCCGCAGTCGCCGGCCGATTCGTCTGCGGTCGCCGGCCACAAACCACAACAAGGCGTGAGAGTCGATCAGCATCGAGGAGACCGGCTACATGTACTCCCGGAAATCCTCGAGCGGCTCGTCGAAGTCCTCACCGATCCGGATCTCCCCCTTCATCGAGCCAAAGCCGCGAACCCCGCTGCGCTTCTCCAGCGGCGTGATCCGGGCAACCGGCTCCCGGCCGCGGCGCACCACGATCTCCTCGCCCGCCTCGGCGCGGCGCACGAGCTTGGAGAACTGCGTCTTCGCCTCGTGGATGCCGACGCTCTCGGACATGATCCTCACCCTAGCATGGTTAGTCCACTTGGTCCATCACTCACGCCGGCGTCGGCGGGGAGGCCGTGCGGGCGGCGACTGTTGGCTCAGGGGGTGTTGACGTTCTCAGATCAGCTTTGCGGACTGAGCAGGAGCGCCACGAACCCCGCCGGCAGGGCTCGGGTACCGTCGACGCGATCGACCTTGGCCCTGGTGGCGAGGATGCCCCTGCCGCCGAACATCGCCCGCATCGTCTGCGTCTCCCGGCCGAGGCTGCGGTCCGTGTACTTGGCCTCGAAGGCCACCTGCCCCAGGGGGCGGCCACAGAAGTCGACCTCCCTGCCCGTAGCGCTCTTCGCGTACATCACCGCCGAGAAGTCCGCATAGCGACCCGGGTCGCCGGTCGCGAGGCTCAGGGTCAGCGCCAGGCCGATCTGCTGCTCTGAGACCTGCGAGGCGTCCGGTTCCGGCTGGTCCGCCCGCAGGTGCGAGAGCCGAGCGAGGAGCGGATCGACGAAGTAGATCTTCTCCTGTGCCGCGAGGTTGGGAAGCTGACCATCGCCGCGCCGGTGGCAGGGCCAGGCGCAGTAGCTGTCGATCAAGTCCTTGACGCGCCGGCTCGCGGTGCTGTGGCTGCCGACCCCGATGTCCTCGGCGAGTGCCGTCATGTTCACCGGGCTGGCCAGGTTGCGGGTCAGCCGTCGCAGGAGCCGCATGCTCTGTGTTGCGGAGAAGTTCTCCCGCCGCAGCGCATCGCCGTGGATCACGTCCCAGAGGTCGTTGACGAATGCGCTGTCGACGTCGCCGCTGTCCAGATAGCCGGCCACCGCCTGGGGAAAGCCCCCGACACGCGTGTAGACCTCCCAGAGGGAGACGATTCGATCCAGCCACGGCAGCAGCCCGTCGGCGGCGTCCTCGGCCTCCTTGGAGAGGAAGTCCCGCGGCCGGACGGTGGGCACGTCGGGCAGCTCCGCCCCAAGCGCCGCACAGAAGGACCGGAAGGACATCGGCATCAACAGCCGGTCGGAGTCCACCGCTCCTCCCCGGCGCCCCGCGAGCGCCTTGCGGGCCTCCTCGAGGTCTCTCCCCGAGGAACCGGTGAGCACGACGCAGTCCTCGGCCATGGCGGTGTTGTCGCGAAGCCACTTCACCGCGTCCGGCCAGCCGCGCACGGCCGTGATCTCGTCCAAGAGCCAGTAGCGAGGCTCGTCGGCCGATCGCGTCAGCTGCTCTCGCGCGACACGCTGGAGCCGGCGCAGGTCGCCGGCGGTGAGCCCGTCGCAGGCGCAGTGGACGATCCTGCGCGGCTCGACGCCGTCGCCCAGCAGCCGCCCGATCATGCGCTTCAGCTCCACGCTCTTGCCGACCCGGCGCGGTCCTCGTAGGACATAGAGGCCAGGGGCGGCGATATCGGCGAGGGGGTTGGGGGTGTAGCTGAGCCGGGATCCGCGCAGGGTCTTCAGGTCCGGGTCGTCCAGCTCCCATCCCTGGGGCGTTCGCCACCACGCATTTCCCGCTGTTAACTGTCGAGCCAGTTCTGCGTCGTTCATGCGCGAAAAACCATAGCATTTCGCTCACGGGTGAGCGAGGGTACTGGGTTTTTGGCCTCGGTGCGGCACGCTCCCGTAGCGCGCCGGGGGTGGTGCTCATACCTGGGGAGGTGGATAGCCCAACGACGCTTCTACGGCGACTCCGGCACCGGCACGGCGATCACCTCGAGCCCGTCGATGCCGTCGAAGTCGGCGGGATTGCATGTGTAGAGGGGCAGGTCGCCGGCGAGGGCGGTCGCGGCGATCATCGCGTCGTAGGTGCGCGCGGTCGTCTTGCGGCCGGCGCGCCGCAGCGAGGCAGCGACCCCTCCGAAGGCGCGGGCGGCGCGGGCGTCGAAGGGGAGCGGGTCGAAGTCGGCCTCGGCCTGCTGGAGGTGGGCCTGGCGCGCGGCCCGCTCGCTCTCCTCGTCCGCCACGAGCGGGCCGACCGCCAGCTCCGCGAGGGTCACGGCCGTGATCAGCGGCTCCGCGGGCAGCGTGCTCGCGTCCGTGAGGCGCTGCAGGAGGATGACCGTCGAGGTGTCGAGGACACCCCGCCCGGGCGCCGGGCCCTCTTCGCTCACAACCTCGTATCCAACAGCCGGTCGACGTCCGCACGCAGGGCCCCCGGGTCGACCGCGGGCAGCCGGCGCCGGCGGCCCAGCAGGGCCTCGGCCGAGAGCGGGGGGCGCACCGAGCGCAGCTCGGCGACCGCCCGTCCGGAGCGCGTGATCGTGATCTCCTCGCCGCGCGCGGCGCGATCGACCACCTCGCCCCCGTGGTTACGCAGATCTCGGATGCTCACCTTCGTCATTCGCGCAATGTATCACACGTGATGCACAAACATGAGAGGGACCCGGTGGTCGTGGCGGGCTGGAGCCGGCGACGATCAGCCCGCGCGAAGCCTGCGAGCTGCTTGGGCTGCTCAGCTGAAGGCATCGCAGATGCGAGAGGTGCCGTGGCCGCCGTCACCCGTCGGGGGTGAGCCGTGGGGTTCCTCAGGGGGCGTCGAGCATCTTCTCGACGGCGGCGATGAAGTCGGCGGCG
>VRUE01000098.1 GCA_019456285.1 Solirubrobacterales bacterium
CGTTACAGTATTTTCACAGCCAGTCGCAATCTTTACTATGGCCGCTACGATAGGATGCAGTCCATTGACGGTGACCTTTACCAATTCTTCGTTGTATGCAACTTCATATTTGTGGAATTTTGGGGATGGTAGCGGAGATACAGTAATTATTGACTCAATATTTACCTGGACCTTTAATAATAGTGGAAACACTGCGCTCACCTATACTATTAAGCTTACAGCTTTCCAGTCGTCCTGTACTAATGCGATGACAAGAACTTTAAATCTGGATGGCGCAGGAGCGGACTTTGCTTTTTTCACTGTATCTGATTCGGTAGATTGCACACCTCTTACAGTTAATTTTCAACCTACACCCGGAGCTGCTTTATATGAATGGGATTTTGATGATACTAGTAATATATTAACCGATACAACAGGCGCTCCTTTTACGCATACGTTTTATAATTCATCTGATACAATTGATAGTACATATACTGTTCAAGTGATAGCTACAGGACAGAATGGATGCATTGATACTACTTACAAGGCGATAACGGTGTATCCCGGGGCTATAGCACAATTTACTGTGAGTGATACCGCAGGGTGCAGTCCATTATGTATATCTATTACTAATACATCTATTAATACAATGAGTTGTAAATGGAATTGGGGTGACGGAGATCTTAATTTCAACTGCAATCCTTTGCCTCATTGTTATATAAATACGTCAAACTTTGCAGATACATTCCTGATCACTTTAAGTGTACAGAGCGTTAATGGTTGTACAGATACTGCGACCAAACAGGTAATGGCACAACCTTTAATACAGGCAACTGCCAATGTTGGTCCCCTTGTTGGATGCCATCCTTTAACAGTTGCATTTTTGGGACAAGCATCTGGCTCTGATACTGCTTTTTGGGATTTTGGAGATTCAAATTTTAGCAGTGATTTGGATACAAGCCATACATACTATAATTTCACTCAATCAGATACAGTATTCACAGCTAAACTGATAGCATATTCTCCGGGTTGCGGTGATACGGCTGTGTTTAACATTACTGTACATCCAAAACCGGTGGCTGTTTTCACTCCTAGCGATACGATAGGCTGTGCTCCGCTCACTGTTACCTTTACTGATTCATCTATTGGTGCATTGACTTATATCTGGAAGTTTGGAGATGGAGATTTTGATTTTACTCCCGGATCAGTTACACATACTTATGGTAATTCAAATATTATTACTGATACATTTTTATTAACACTAATAGTAGAAAATGCGGATGGTTGTAAAGATACGCTTACACAGAACATTATTGTTTATCCGGAAATTACCGCAATCTTTGTAACCAACCCACCAGATACGTCAGGCTGCAGTCCGTTTACGGTTGATTTTAATAACCAGACTTTCCCGTCAACCGGAAACAGCTATCAATGGAATTTTGGGGATGCTTTATGTACACCCCTGCCTGCTTGTGATCAATCAAGTTTGCAAGATCCAACACATACATACGTCAATAATGGTTTAACTACTGTAATAAGTACTGTTCAGTTGATTGCTACATCTTCGTTTAACTGCACTGATACGGCTTACCAGGATATCATTGTACTTCCAAAACCTGTGGCAGATTTTACAACAGATGCTTCATCAGGTTGTGCTCCATTAGATATAACTATTACCAACAATTCCACAGGTGCAGGCAGTTGTTACTGGGATTTTGGTGATGGAACAGTTGATACGACTTGTGCGCCAGGTATAACGCATACTTATTACAATCAATTTACGAATCCTATTTTTCCCACACTACAACTGATCGTGGTAAACAGTGATGGCTGCACAGATACTCTTACTCAGATTATTACTGTTTATCCCCAAGTTACAGCCGATTTTGCTTCCCTCCCAGATACGGTGGATTGCAGTCCGTTTACGGTTGATTTTAATAACCAGACTTTCCCGTCAACCGGAAACACTTATCAATGGGATTTTGGGGATGCTTTATGTACCCCACAGCCCAGTTGTAACCAATCAAATTTAGAAGATCCAACGCATACTTATATCAATAGTGGTATAACTATATTGACAAACACCGTTCAGTTGATTGCTACATCTCCGTTTGGCTGTATTGATACGGCTTATCAGGATATAGTTGTGCTACCAAAGCCGGCAGCTAATTTTACTGCTACTCCTGATACGTTGGTTCCACCAAACTCAACTGTAACAATTGTTAATAATAGTACACCTGGTCTTACCTATATATGGGATTATGGGGATGGTAATGGAGATACATTAAGTTCCATTATTACGCCTGATCACACTTATGTTTTAAATACTTGTGGCAAATTTACCATAACGTTGGTTGTACAAGGCGGCAATTGTACAGATACAATGACACAGGATATAGCAATTTTCCCAACGCCACCGTCTGTAGCTTTTGGTTATTCTCCTGATGCAGGTTGCATACCATTAACCGTCACATTTTATAATAATACACAGGGTGTAGTGGAAGATTATTTATGGTATTTTGGGGATGGCACTAGGGATAATAACCCGAGTGATACGCTTTTCCATACATATTTTCAATCTGGTACCTTTACAGTCAAGCTGGTAGCGTATGGATGTGCTGTTAATGATTCAATGACACAACCAAATATAATATCAACTTGTGCGCAACCACAAGCTTTTTTCCAGGTTAACCAACCAAGAGTTTTCCCTGACAGACCTGTCTGTCCGAGTAATTTGTCTGGCAAAGCAGATAGTTATTGGTGGGATTTTGGAGATGGTTACACTACTACAGAGAAAAGCCCATGCCATTCATACAAAGATGAGAGGTGTTATTATAGTATCACTTTAGTTGCATCAAATAGCACAGGATGTGTTGAAACCTGTTATGATACTCTTAGAATAGACTCAGCCGTATGTGTTACAGAAGGCGACACATTATTAATACCGAGTGCCTTCACACCTATTGATGCTGACAATGGCGGTATCATTAACCCATTTATAACCCCTACGGGGGCTGGCGCCAATGATGTTTTCTTCCCATTAATTATTGGCATAGTAGTTCAATATAATATGCAAATATTTAACAAATGGGGAGAGCTGATATTTGAAAGCAACGACGTAACAAAAGGCTGGAGTGGATTTTATAAAGGTAAATTGGCTCAGCAAGATATGTATGTATATAAAGTTTTTGCGAGATTTCAAACCGGCAGTGAAGTGGCTAAGTCCGGGTATGTATTGTTGTTGAGGTAAGCAATGTCCTCGTCAGACCACTAAGGGATGGGATAAAATGGTTGGAAAGTGGGCAGACGAGTGGGTGGGATTTTAAAAAAGAAAAATTTCAATTAACAAATAGCCTTTTCTTTCGTATAAAGAACAATATAATGAAATAATGAAACAATTTGTTTACATATTTTTCTTCATTGCCTGCTATCTGCTGTTCCCGGGTATCGGGATCAACTGTTTCGGCCAGGATCCACAGTATTCCCAGTTTTATGCTGCGCCATTATATCTGAATCCGGCACTTACAGGCACCATCAGGTATGGAAGGATGGCGGCAAATGCAAGGAATCAATGGAAAAAAAATGTCAATCGTTTTGATTCACGGGCATTTTCTGCCGATTTTAATATCAGAAAATATAAAATTGGCGTTGGTGCGCTAATTACAAGAGATTATGCAGGTTATGATGCAATTTATGATCTGCCAGGTATAGGCCCTCGTAATAAAGTATTAAGGCAAACAAATATAGGGCTTCTGGGTTCTTATTTTATACCTGTCAATAAACACTGGCATACAAGAGTTGGA
>VRUE01000014.1:0-10868 GCA_019456285.1 Solirubrobacterales bacterium
AGGGCCGTCGAAGGCGGCGGACGGCAGCAAAGGGCCGGGCGCGACGACGCACCCGGGTGGGTCGTCGGTGACCGGGGTGACCGGCGCCACGCCTCAGCCGGGCGCGCCCACGAGCGGCGAGACCGTCGTCGTCACCGTCGGTGGGTCAGCGAGCACCACCCCGAGCGCTTCGCCCCCGCAGAGCAGCCCGCCGCCCGCAAGCAGCCCGCCGCCGGCACCGTCCGAGCCGGCTCCCGAGCCGACGCCTCCGCCGGCCGCCGCGCCCTCGGATCCGGAGCCGGCTCCTTCAGGCGCAGATTCGACGACAGCGACGACTCCCGAGCCGTAACCGGAGCCCGAGCCGGCTTCCGCCGCATCCTGAGCGCCGCCTACTGCAGGCCGATCACTTTAAGCCGGCGCATCAGGCAGGTGCCGGCGAACTTGCGGGTGTCCGCCAGCGAGTAGCCGAACAGCTCCCAATCGTCGTCGTCTTCCGGCGCCCAAGGCGGCGATAGCACCTCGTCGGCGACCGGCAGCGCCTCCTCCAGGATGCGCTGGATCGACTGCTTGTAGCGCTCGTCCTCGCGGACCTTGTCGCGCAGGAAGACGGAGCCGAAGGCGACGTGGCGGTGCTCGTCGCGGGCGACGTTCTGGAAGCCCTCGACAAAGGCCGGCAGCGTGCCTTCGCGCTCGTTGAAGTCCATGATGAAGTGCTGCCCGGTGAGGGCCAGCATCCCCTCGATCACCATGTGGTAGAGCGTCACCGCCTCGACCAGGGCCTCGGTGTCCTCGGGCTCGGCCGAGAGGCGGTCGGTGCGCTTCTTCAGCATCTCGTCGAAGAGCCGCCCGAAGTTCTCGTTGAGGTGCTGGGAGGTCTCCTCGAGCATCTCGGAGAGTCCGTCGGACTCCAGCACCCCGACCTCGCGGTAGAAGCGCTCGAAGAAGCGGACGTGGCGCGCCTCGTCGGCGATCTGGGTGCAGAGGAAGATCCGCTGGTCCTCAGTCGAGGCGGCGCGCATGATCGGCCCCAGCTCCTCGGCCACCTTCTGCTCGCCGATGAAGAACGAGGAGAGCCCGTGCATCCGCTGGAAGCGCTCTTCGGGGCTGATCCGCTCGTTCCAGTCCTCGCGGTCGCGGCTGAAGTCGAGCTCCTGGGTCTGCCACTGCTGGCGCTCCCAGAGCAGGTACAGCTCCTTGTAGGAGAGGAGCTTGACGTCCGCGGTGCGGTCGGCATCCTCCATCAGCGCGGGATCGGCGGTCGCCTGGAAATCGGCTCGCTCGGTCCTCGACTGCGTCCCAGTTGCCTCTCTGGCCTCCATCTGCTCCCCTCGGCTCGGCTGCGTAATCCGGGCGAGACTAGCACCTGACTGTCCAGTCAGTCAGACTGTTCAGGCTGTTCAGACCGAGTGCGCCTCCCCCGGCTCGAGCAGCACCACCCGCGAAGAGGTCTTCGCCTCGACCTCGGACTTGAAGGCGTCGCTGTCGGTGGCGATCGGGGGAAAGGTGTCGTAGTGCATCGGGATCACGGTCGCCGCGCCGACCAGCTCGGCGGCCACCGCCGCGTCGTGGCGGTCCATCGTGTAGTGGCCGCCGATCGGCAGCAGGGCGACGTCGATCGGGTTGCGCTCGGCGATCAGCTTCATGTCGCCGAACAGGCAGGTGTCGCCGGCGTGGTAGACGGTGACCCCGCCGATCGAGATCACCAGGCCGGCCGGCGTCCCGGTGACGATGCCCGGCGTCGGGCTGTACGGGGCCTCCTCGGAGCCGGCGATCGTGCTGGTGTGCCAGGCCGGGACCAGCTTCACCCAGCCCCACTCGAGCTCGATCGTGCCGCCGAGGTTGGGGTCGTGGACCTTCTCGACGCCCTGCTCTTCGAGCCAGTTGGCGATCTCGACGATCGCCACGCACTCGGCGCCGGTGCGGGTGGCGACGCCAACCGCGTCGGCCATGTGATCGACGTGGCCGTGCGAGATGGCGATATGGGTGGGGTTGACGTCCTCCGCGCTCGCCGCTGCGCTCGGGTTGTTGGGCCTCAGGAACGGGTCGACCAGCAGCCTCGCATCGCCCTCGCTCAGCTCGAAGCACGAGTGGCCGTGGAATCGGATCTCCATCTTCAGCGCTCTCCCTTCGGATCTTCGGGTTCGGTCATCTCCTCATGCAGCGCCCAGCCGACTGCGACGCCGACCATCATCCCCATTCTCGCCTCCTCGGCGAGCAGGGCCCGGACGGCGACGATCCGCTCGTCGGGATCGGGGACGGTGGCCGCCTTCAGCGCCTCGGCCTCGTGCGACTCGCCGAACCAGCCGCCCTCGGCGAGGGCGGCCGCGAGCACCCGCTGCAGCTGCGGCGCGGCCCGCGCCACGATCCGCTCGGCCTCGGCGAAGCGCTCCGCGTCGATCAGTCGCTCGATCGCGGCCTCGAGCCGCTCGTCGCCTGGGACCATCGCCGCAGCGTAGACGGTCGAGATCACTGATTTAGTGGCCCGTATCGGAGCCGCGAAGCGCGGCGGCGGCGAGCCCGGCCAGTCCGCCCACGGCCCCGCCGGCAAGCCCCGCGAACACATCCGCCGTGGAGTCGAAGATCGGCAGCGCCAGCAGGACCGCCGCCACGACGACGACCCCGATCAAGTCGTACTCCTCGTCGACCGCGTGGCGAGCCTCCGAGCGCCGGATCGCGAACCAGGCGGCGACGGCGCCAAGCGCCATCCCGTTGCCGCCGGCGATCACCTCGATCTCCCCCTGGGCGCTGGCGACCCCGCTCGCCGCCAGCATCCCCAGCGAGCCGCAGGCGACCAGCAGCACCGCGGTGGCGACGCTGCCCAGCCGCCGCTCCAGCCCGATCGAGAAGATCGCCAGGCCGACGGCGACGACGAACAGGTAGCCGACGTCGACGTAGGCAAAGGGGGCGGTCAGGAAGCGCCACCACTGGCCCTCGACCGGGACGATCAGGCCGCCGAAGGCGGTGAGGGGATCGCCGCTCGCCTTCTGTGCGAGGAGGAGCGCGGCGGAACCGAGGATCGCGGCCAGGGTGGCGTAGGGGCGGAACGAGCCGGGCGGTCCGGTGCGCCTGCGGCGGAAGATCCGCGGCCTGGGCCACCGGCGCGGCTTCACCTCCAGCGCGTCGCCGCGGCGCTCCAGCTTCGGGGCGCGCTTGCGCAGTCGCACCCCGCAGTACGGGCACTCGGTGATGTAGGGACTGACCTCGGAGCCACAGTTCTTGCAGATGACGCTGAGCTCAGTCTCACTCACGATCATTCGAGGATAACCGCCCTGTCCCGAGCAACCGCAGTATGCCCCCGGTGGCATACTGCGGGCACACCCGTCCTGAAGGAGGAGCCCGTGGAGATCGAGAGCCTGACCGAGCAGAAATCGCTGCTGGCCGAGCTGGCCCCCGGCAAGCGCACCCGCCTGCGCCGCCTGCTGTTCGAGTTCGGCCCGGGCAACGGGACCCTGATGCTGCTGCCGATCGACCAGGGCATCGAGCACGGCCCGCGCGACTTCTTCCCCAACCCCGACTCCAAGGACCCCGACTACCAGTTCCGGCTCGCCGCCGAGGCCGGCTACTCGGCCCTCGCCTGCCAGATCGGGATCGCCGAGAAGTACTACCCCGACTACGCCGGCCAGGTGCCGCTGATCCTCAAGGTCAACGGCAAGACCGACATCCCGCCCTCCGACAAGGCGTTCTCGAGCTGCAACGCGAGCGTCGAGGACGCGGTGCGGCTCGGCGCCGACGCGGTCGGCTACACGCTCTACGTCGGCTCACCGCGCCAGGACGAGGACCTCGTCCAGCTGCGGGGAGTCCGCCAGGACTGCGACCGCTTCGGGATGCCGCTGATCGTCTGGTCCTACCCCCGCGGCGAGGCGGTCGACGCCAAGGGCGGCGCCGGCTCCCTCTACGCGATCGACTACGCGGCGCGGATGGCGATGGAGATGGGCGCCGACGTGGTCAAGCTCAACATGCCGAAGATCAACCCCGAGAAGGACAGGGACGCCCCCGCCCCCTACAACGATATGCAGGTCGACGAGGCGGAGGCGATCCGCCACTGCGTCGAGTCCGCCGGCCGCTCCCTGGTCGTCCTCTCGGGTGGCTCAAAGGTCGACGACGAGACGGTCCTCAACCATGCCCGCGAGGTGATGGAGGCCGGCGGCACGGGAGTCATATTCGGCCGCAACGTCTGGCAGCGCGAGCGGAACGACGCGCTGGAGATCATCGCCCGGATCAAGGAGACCCTGTTGGCGAACATCCGGCGCATCCCGTAGCGCCCGACCGGGGGGCGAGAACGAGCCCCCCGATGCTTGGATGGGGATGAGGACCGGCGCGCGTCGAAGCGGCTGGATCGGCAGTCTGGTGCTGCTGGTCGCGGTCGCCGCGATCGTGCTGCGGCCGTGGGAGGGCGGCGAGGAGGGGCCGGCCGCGGTCGATGCCCGGATCGTTCGGGTGGTCGACGGCGACACGATCGAGGCGCGGATCGGCGGCGAGGTCGAGGACATCCGCCTGATCGGCATCGACACGCCGGAGACGGTCAAGCCCGGCGCCCCGGTGCAGTGCTTCGGACCGCGGGCTTCGGACTTCGCCCACCGCCTGGTGGAGGGACGGACGGTGCGCCTGGTCTTCGGCGCCGAGCGGCGCGACGCCTACGGACGGCTGCTCGCCTACGTCTACCTGGGGTCGCGCTTCGTCAACGCGATCCTGGTCCGGCGCGGCCTCGCCCGCTCGCTGACGATCCCCCCGAACGACCGCTTCGCGCCACGCTTCCGGCGGCTGGAGCTGCAAGCCGCGCGGGCGGGGCGGGGGCTCTGGGGCGCCTGCCCGCCCTGACGCCGCTCGTGATCCCTGGCACATTCTCCTTCCACAAGCCCTCATGAGGCTTGCTACGGTCCGGCGCGGCCCTCGGGCCACCCGACTATGAGAATGCGACAGAGCATCTCCCAGTTCGAGAGCGCCTTCGAGCAGGAGACCACCTTGGAGCGCCGCCGGCGCGAGCAGCTTCGCCGCCGCGCGACGAACCGCTCGCGGGCGCGCCACATCAATCGCACCGAGCAGGAGGGCAAGGTGCGGTTCAGCGTCCTCGCCGTCTGCCTGACGGTGACCGTCGTCGTAGTCGTCGTTTCCATGTTCGAGGCGCTCGCCTTCCTGGTGGCGTAGCGGCCCCGCGGACGAACCCCCCGGTTGAATAGACTCGCCCGCCGATGGCCCGACGCTCGCTGAAGCCACAGCTCAACCAGATCCGCGCCTGGGTCCGCCAGGGGCGGACCGACGCCTGGATCGCGCACCAGCTCGAAGTCAGCGCCTCCGAGCTGCGCGAGTTCCGCAAACAGCACGGCTTCACGCCCGACGAGGAGGACGCGGGCTCGCAGGAGGTCGACCTCCGCGACGAGATCGAGGCGGAGGTCGAGGCAGCCGCGACCGAGGAGGTCGTGGAGGAGGTCGTGGAGGAGGTCGTGGAGGAGGAGGTCGTGGAGGAGGAGGTCGTGGAGGAGGAGGCCGTCGAGGAGACTGCGGAGAAGCGGGAGCCCGACCCCGGGGCCGGCGGCGGCGAGGAGCGCCCGCGGCGCCGGCGACGTCGAGGCAGGCGCGGCGGCCGTGGCCGGCGCAAAGAGCTGGAGGGGACCTTCGACCACGGCGAGAAGGACGGGTACGGCCTCTGGCTCGACCCGGCCATCAAGGACAACCCGGTCTACTCCGAGCACTGGGCCCGGAAACGCAAGGTCACGGTCCGCATCGAGGCGGACCAGATCGTGATCCGGCGCGCCGGCGCCGGCGGGGCCGAGGCGACGGACTCGGCCGACAGCTCAGACTAACTGCCGTAACTGCCGGCCACCGGCGAAGCCGCGGGCGGTCGGCGGTCCACGGTCATCAGGCGCCCGGGGTGCTGGGGATCTGGCGCAGCGGCGCGTTGGCAGGGCCGCAGGCGGCGGGGTCGAGCCTGCCGCGGACCCTCCAGACCGTGACCGGGCCGCTGCGGTCGACCGGCGTCACCGCCGGCTCGCCGCGCAGCCAGCCGGCCTCGGGGGAGGCGATCGGGCGGTCGGGGTGGATGAAGTCGAGGAAGGGGGCGGTGACGAGGTAGTCGAGGTCGGCGGCGTTCGCCGCGGCGCGGAACTCGCCGCAGGCGGGGATCGCGTTGAAGGCGCCGTGCGGCCCCCCGACCCCCAGGTAACGGACCCGGTTGGAGAGGTCGGCGCCGTAGAGGCCGTACTGGAGGAAGCCGGCGGTGGTGCCGGCGAGGCCGATGCGGGCGCCGGAGACGTCGCGCGCCCAGCGGTAGGCGGAGTCGAGGTGCATGCCGGGGATGTCACTGCCAGAGTCGAAGCGGTCGCGCAGGTAATCGCGCTGCACCGGGTGGCCGATCGCGACGACGGCCACGGCGAGCGTCGCGAACCCGGCGACGACGGCGCCCCTCGGGGCGCCACGTCGTCGGGCCAGCAGCAGCGCCGCCGGGACCAGCACCGCCAGCACGGCGACGAGCAGGCCGAAGAGGCGAGCCGGGTCGCGCAGGACCGCGTCGGAGCGGTCGGTGACGAGGAGGACCGCGAGCAGCGCGGCGAGCAGCGCCCACTGGCGGCGCCCGCCCCCCAGCCCCCGCGCCAGGGGCAGCAGGACGAGGCCGGCCAGCAGGGCGGGGATCGCGAAGCGGACGTTGATCGCGAAAGCGACGGGGGCGCCCTCGGCGCCGGCGGCGCTGAGCGGCGTCACAAGGTAGGCGAGCATCCCGAACAGCGCCACGACACCGACCCAGCGCACCACCCGGTCGCGCCCCCGGACGACCGCGAGCACGCCGCCGGCGATCGCCCCGCCCACCACCAGCGGCCAGAGCAGGCCGAACGCCTGCTCGAGGCCCGGCGCAAAGTACTCGCGCCAGACCCCGGTGTCGGTCGCGTAGTGGGCGATGCTGAAGTCGGGCCGGCCGCTCTGCAGCCGCTCCGGATGAGGCAGTGAGATCGGCCCCAGCCGCTCGACCTGCGGCAGCGGGTTGCCGGCGGCGACCAGGTTGCGCAGGTACCAGAACCCGCCGCCGGCCAGAGCGGGCAGGAACCACCACCCCGCGGCGGCCCACCGCCTCCCCACCGGCGCCAGCGCGACCACGGCGACGGTCAGCGCCGCGGCAAGCGCCAGCACGGTCACCTTGGTCCCGGCGGCGAGGCCGGCGGCGAGGCCGGCGGCCGCGAGCGCCCAGCCGGGCGAGAGCGCGCCGCGCCCCCCCTCTCCCCCGTCCGCCCGCCGTGCCTGCCAGGCGTTGACGAGGATCGCGACGGCGGCAAGCAGGAGCGCCGCGGCCACGATGTCGTTCTTGGCCGCCCCGGGCTCGCGCACGACGAGCGTGTGGCACTCCAGCACGATCGCCGCGGCGGCCACGGTCAGGTGACCGCGCCCGTACGGCCGCCCCACGCACCACGCCGCCAGGAAGGCGACCGCCAGGAACCCGAAGTTGACGAACAGGGAAAGCGTGTCCCGCTGCGTCAGCGCAATCCCAACCGCGTGCAGCAACTCGGAGTTCTGCGGGTAGAACCAGCTGGTGAAGACGGTCTCGGTGTAGTGCAGACCGGTGACCGAGTGGCTCTGCACCATCTCGACCGCGGAGGGCAGGTGGTACCAGAGGGAGTCGAAGTTGAAGATGCCGCGGTCGAGGGCGTCCTTGGCGGTCAGGCCCCAGTGGGCGAAGACCACGGCGATGACACCGACCGCGATCAACCAGGCGAGGGGCGGGATCGGCGGCGCGACCGGGGTTGCTGGGCCGGCGGGTCCTGTCGCCGGGGTGGGGTACCCTCCTTGCCCTGCGCGCTGCTCCGGGCGATGGGACGGTTCGCTGGCAGGGTCGGGGCCCTGCCCTCCGCAGCCTCCAGGCTGCGGAGTCCACCCCACCCCGGCGCCGCCCCCCGGCAGAGAGGGCGCTGCCAGCGGCGAGGGACCTATCCGCCAGGCGACGATCCCGGCCAGCAGCAGGGATGAAGCGACGAGGGTCCAGGCGTGGAAGAGACTCAGGGCTCCCAACACCTCGGAGAGCCAGATCAGCAGGGCGATCGCGACTATCGCCTCGACCAGCCGGGCCGGAGCGCCCGTCCAGGCAGGGAGAAGGCGCTGACGCAGGCGGACGGCGCTGAGGCCGAGGGAGAGGGTTACGGCTGCCAGCGCTGCGGCGCTGAGGATGTAGGAGCCGGCGCTAACCACCGGGGGTGGTCAGGGATTGAGGCCGTGGGCCATAACCGGGGTCTCCCCGGGCGCGACCATTCCCTGGGAGCGCGCCTTGCGACCGAGGACGATCGGGTCGTCGGCCGACTGGACGCGGTTGTGAAGCCGGGTGTTCTCGTCCTGCAGCTCGTGCAGCTCGACCTTGGCCGCGGTGGTGGCCCTGTACGTCTCGACGAAGGCGATCGCCGGGTTCAGGTATGAGTAGAGGACCGCGCCGAGGACCAGGGTGAGGGCGATGCGGCCGACCCGGTCCCAGCGGATGCGGCTGGCGCCGCGACGGGCGGCGGGCCGCCTGCGGGCAGCCGGGCGGCGGCGCGCCCGGTGGGCGGTCGAGGTACCCGCGTGGGCGCGTGCCGCCATGCCCGCTCCTTTGCGGCCGGGCCCCGCATTCCTTCACTACGTGGACGCCTGGACGAACGTCTGCAAACCTGGGAATCGCGCCTCCGATCCCAGCTCCTCCTCGATCCGCAGCAGCCGGTTGTACTTGGCGACGCGGTCCGAGCGCGACGGGGCGCCGGTCTTGATCTGCCCGGCCCCGACCGCGACCGCCAGGTCGGCGATCGTCGTGTCCTCGGTCTCGCCGGAGCGGTGGGAGATGACCACGGTGTAGCCGGCCCGGCGCGCGGTGCGAATCGCCTCCAGGGTCTCGGTCAGGGTGCCGATCTGGTTGACCTTGACCAGGATCGAGTTGCCGACCCCGAGCTCGATCCCGCGGCGCAGCCGCTCCGGGTTGGTGACGAAGAGGTCGTCGCCGACCAGCTGGACGCGCTCGCCCAGCCGCTCGGTCAGCAGCTTCCAGCCGTCCCAGTCCTCCTCGTCCATGCCGTCCTCGATCGAGACGATCGGGTAGCGCGAGCAGGCGTCCTCCCAGTAGGCGGCCATCTCCTCCGGGGAGAGCGTGCGGCCCTCGTGCTCGAGCACGTAGGCGCCGCCCTCGAAGACCTCGCTGGCCGCCGGGTCGAGGGCGATGAAGACGTCGGCGCCGGGCTCGTACCCGGCCGCCTCGACACCGGCCAGGACCGCCTGCAGCGCAGCCTCGTTGGAGTCGAGGTCGGGGGCGAAGCCGCCCTCGTCGCCGACCGCCGTCGAGAGGCCCTTCGAGGCGAGGCTCTCCTTCAGCGCCTGGAAGACCTCGGCGCCGACCCGCAGGCACTCCGAGAAGCTGGCGGCGCCGGCCGGCACCACCATGAACTCCTGGAAATCGACCGAGTTGTCGGCGTGGACGCCGCCGTTGAGGACGTTCATCATCGGCACCGGCAGCAGGGTCGGCTCGCCGCCGCCGTAGAGCTCGGCCAGGTAGCGATAGAGCGGCTGGCCGGAACCCGCCGCGGCGGCCTTCGCGGCGGCGAGCGAGACGCCGAGGATCGCGTTGGCGCCGAGCCGGCCCTTGTTCGGCGTCCCGTCCAGCTCGATCATCGTCTGGTCGAGCGCCCCCTGCTCGGCGCCGCGGGCCCCCTTCAGCGCCGCGGCGATCTCGCCGTTCACGTTGGCGACCGCCCGCGCCACGCCCTTGCCCGCCCAGGCCCTGCCGCCGTCGCGCAGCTCGACCGCCTCGAACTCGCCGGTCGAGGCGCCTGAGGGCACCGCCGCCAGCCCGCGGGCGCCGGACTCGAGCGCCACCTCGACCTCGACCGTCGGGTTGCCGCGCGAGTCGAGGATCTGGCGCGCGTGGATGGAGGCGATGGCGCTCACGGGCGCGCCAGTCTATTGACCGGCCCAGGGCTAGGGGGAAACCGGCGGGGCGGTCGGGGCGGTCGGCAATTCGGCGGAATCGTCAACCGGTTCGAGGCCGGTCGGCCGCGGGCGCTGCGCCAGGGGCTGACCCTTCGGGGCCAGCAGGCTGACCGAGCCGGGCAACGCCGGAATGAGCTGGAAGACCGGCGCCGGGCAGGCGTCGGGGACGCCCCCCTCCGGGTTAGCTTCGTAGCAGGCGGGCGGCGCCGCCGCCGGGCGCCCGTCGCCCTTGAAGTTGGCGCAGCGTTCGTTCAGGTAGTCGGGGGCGCAGAAGGTGCGCGACCGCCAGGTGCTGCCGAAGTTGCCGACGAACTTCGCGAAGGCGTCCTGCTCGGCCTGCTGGCTCAGCGTGGACTCGATCTGCGGCCGCGCCTCGGCGAGCGTCTGGACGTTTTCCGGCGTCACGTCCTCGACCTCGAACACGAAGTAGCCGCCGGGGCCCTTGACCAGCCCTTCGACCTTGCCCTGCGGCGCGTTGAACAGCGCCTCGTTCAGCGGTTCCTCGACCGCGCCCTCGGCGAGCCCGGTCTGCAGGCCGCCGTTTTCTTTGGCAGCGGGGTCGGCCGAGTATTTTTTCGCGACCTTTCCCCAACTCGCCGCCGAGCTGTCCTTCTCCAGCCGCGCCTTCGCCTCTCCGGCCTTCTTCTTGTCATCGTTGGCGACGATGCGGGCGTCGCGGGTCGCCGGCTGGGTGAGCTGGGTCGACTTCGCCGCGTCGTAGTAGCCCTCGATCTCGCTCTCGCTCGGCGCCGGCGCTCCTGCGGTGATCTCCTCCTGGACCTGGGTGCTGAGCAGCTGCAGCTTCACCCGCTCGTCGACGTCGGCCTGCGTGAATTTCGATCCCTTGAGGAATTCCCTGTACTCGGCCCCGCTTTCGAAGTTCTGGCTCTTCAGTGTCTTGAATTCGGCGGTGACTTCCTTCGGCGTCGCCGAGATCCCCATCTCCTCGGCCTGCCCCTGGATCC
>VRUE01000014.1:10968-31622 GCA_019456285.1 Solirubrobacterales bacterium
CTTCAGTGTCTTGAATTCGGCGGTGACTTCCTTCGGCGTCGCCGAGATCCCCATCTCCTCGGCCTGCCCCTGGATCCAGACCGTGTCGAGCAGGCTGCCCAGCGTCGTTTCCCGCAGGTCTTCGTACTGTTCGTCGCCGGGTTTCGGGACCTCTTCCAGACCCGCCTGGACCGCGGTCTGCTCAAGGCCCCGCTGGAACTCCGCTTCGGTGATCGCGCCGGTGTCGCCGGGGGCGTCCTCGACGATCACGACATCGCCCGAGGGGACGCTCGGCTGGCCGATGCCCTGGGCGATCGCGACGACGGCGAAGAGGATCACGAAGACGGCGCCGAAGACCAGCAGGCCGAGCCGCCGGACGGGCGCAGGGCCCGAGGAGCGCCCGCCAGCGCCTCCGCTCCCACCCCTGCCCAACGTGGGCCTCTTACCCTGATTCGGACTCACGAAGCCGGCAGCATATCTGCTTCGACGACTTTTGAGCGCTTTGCCTCCCGCAGGGCATCGGCGATCGCCAGCACGGCGGCGAGCCGAGCCTCCGGCTCGTCGGGGACGCGGACCGATGCGGTCCTCTCCCGCCACTCGTAGAGCGCCCCCTCGACCCGCTCGCGAAAGACGCCGGCCTGCTCGGAGTCGAGCTCGACCCCGGCGACGCTGAGCCGCCCGCCGCGCAGCTCGACGCTGCGCGCCCCGGCGAGGCGCAGCTCGATCCGCGCCCGCTGCAGCGCCAGCAGGTTCTCAGCCTCGGGCGGCGGCGGGCCGAAGCGATCGCCCAGCTCGTCCCGGATCGCCCGCAGCTCACCCGGCTCGCGGGCGGCGGCGATGCGGCGGTGGACGTCGATCTTCGCCGCCTCGAAGGGGATGAAGGCCGCGGGCAGGTAGGCGTCGACCGGAACGTCGAAGCGGACCGGCTCCGGCGCCTCCTCCGCGGTCCCCTCACGGCCCGCCTCCGCCACCGCCTCGTCGATCATCTGGCAGTACAGCTCGAACCCGACCGCGGCGACGTGGCCGGACTGCTCGTCGCCGAGCAGGTCGCCGGCGCCGCGGATGTCGAGGTCCCGCATCGCGATCTTGAAGCCGGAGCCGAGCTCGGTGTGGTCGGCGAGGGTGGAGAGGCGGGCGGCGGCGGCCTCGGTCAGCGCCTCCGGCGAGGGATAGAGCAGGTAGGCGAAGGCGCGCTCGCGAGAGCGCCCGACCCGGCCGCGGATCTGGTAGGCCTGGGAGAGCCCGAGCTGGTCGGCGCGCTCGACGATCAGGGTGTTCGCGGTGGGGATGTCGAGGCCGGACTCGATGATCGTCGTCGTCACCAGGCAGTCGGTGTCGCCGCGCAGGAAGCCGAGCATCGCCTCCTCCAGCTCGGCCTCGTCCATCTGGCCGTGGGCCGCGGCGAAACGGGCCCTGGGGACGAGGCCGCGCAGCCGCTCGGCGACCTCGGGCAGCGAGTCGACCCGGTTGTGGAGGAAGAAGGCCTGGCCGCCCCTCTCGACCTCCCGCTCGATCGCCCGCCGCACCAGGTCCTCGTCGTAGGGGCCGACGTAGGTGCGGACGGGACGGCGGCCCTCGGGCGGGGTCTCGATCACGGAGATGTCGCGCAGCCCGGCCAGGCTCATCTGCAGGGTGCGCGGGATCGGCGTCGCCGAGAGGACGAGCACGTCGACCTTCAGCTTCAGCTGGCGCAGCAGCTCCTTCTGCTTGACGCCGAAGCGCTGCTCCTCGTCGACGATCACGAGGCCCAGGTCCTTGGCGCGGACGTCGCGGGAGAGCAGGCGGTGGGTGCCGATCAGGATGTCGACCTTGCCCGCCTCGAACCCGGCAAGCACCTCCTTCACCTCGGCCGGCTTGCGCAGCCTGGAGACCACCTCGACCACGAAGGGCAGGTCGGCGAGCCGCTCGCGGAAGGTGCCGAGGTGCTGCTGGGCGAGGATCGTCGTCGGCGCCAGCACCAGCGCCTGCTTGCCGTCGGCGACCGCCTTGACCGCGGCGCGCAGGGCGACCTCGGTCTTGCCGAAGCCGACGTCGCCGCAGACGAGGCGGTCCATCGGCTGCTCGGCCTCCATGTCCCCCTTCACCGCCTCGACCGCCTCCAGCTGGTCGGCGGTCTCGCGGTAGGGGAAGGCCGACTCCATCGTCATCTGCCACTCGCCGTCGACCGCGAAGGCGTGGCCCCTGCGGGTGCGCCGCTCGGCGTAGAGGTTGAGCAGCTCGCCGGCCAGGGCGCCGGCGGCACGGCGGGCGCGGGCCTTGATGTTCTGCCAGCGCTTGCCGCCCAGCGCCGAGAGGGTCGGCGCCCCGCCGGCGCCGACGTAGCGGCTCAGCTTCGCGAGCTGGTCGGTGGGGACGTAGACGCGGTCCTCGCCCCTGTACTCGAGGTGGAGGTAGTCGCGGGTGACGCCGCCGACCTGGCGCGTCTCGAAGCCGGCGAAGCGGGCGACGCCGTGGTCCTCGTGGACGACGTGGTCGCCGACCCGCAGGTCGCTGAAGGCGAGGCGGCCGCGGGCGGCGCCGGGGGCACGGCCCTCGACGCGGCGGCGGTGGACGAGCCGGCGGAACGGATAGACCGCGAGGCGCAGCTCCGGGCTGACGAAGCCCTCGCGCAGCCGCGCCTCGGCGAAGGCGAGCCCCGGGTCGGGCGAGAGCCGGCCGCCGTCGAGCAGCGAGGCGTCGAGGCGGTCGAGGCGGTAGCGAGCGCGCTCGGCCTCGCCGCGGCTGTCGAAGGCGACCACGGTGCGATAGCCGGAGCGGACCAGCTTCTCCAGCTCGCCCTCCGCCTCCTTGACGCTGCGGGCGGGGGACTCGGCGCGGGCGGCGCGGAAGGCGTCCTCGTCGTCCCCGCCCGCGCCGCGCAGGGAGAGGGCGGCGCGCTCGGAGAGCGGGGCGGCGACATCGACATAGAGGCGGCGGGCGTCGTCGGCGTGCATCGCCGTGGTCGCGTCCTCCCAGTGGTCGCGCAGCGCCGGCTCGATCTCCTCGGCGGCGGCGAGGATCACCGCCGCCGAGTCGGGGACCAGGTCCAGGGGCGCCCCGAACCGGTCCAAGGGCAGCACGTCTGCCGGGCTCGGCGGCTCCCTGCCGTCCTCGGCGGCCTCCATCGCGGCCAGCTCGGCAAGCTCGCGGTGCTTGATGTCGAGCTCGGCCGCAGGGGCCAGCTCGACCCGCTCGGCGTCGCCCAGGGAGCGCTGGGTGAAGGTCGAGAACCAGCGCATCGACTCGACCTCGTCGCCGAACAGCTCGATCCGCACGGCGCGCTCCTCGGTCGCCGGGAAGACGTCGAGGATGCCGCCCCGGACGGCGAGCTGACCGCGCGCCTCGACCTGCTCCACCCGCTCGTAGCCGGCCGCGGCGAGGTCGGCGGCGACGGCGCCCAAGTCGACCTCCTCGCCGACGGAGATCGAGAAGCCGGCGGGCCGCAGCGAGGCGTCCGGGACGGCCTCGGCGAGCGCCGCGGCGGCGGCGACGACCACCGCGTCGTCCTCGTCGCGGAGGGCGTCGAGCGCGTCGATCCGCAGCCCGATCAGGTGCGGCGGCGGGGTGACGTGGGAGGCGTAGCCGGTGCCGCGCGAGGGGTAGAGGCGGACGCGGCGCGGCGCCAGGTAGGCGCGCAGGTCGGCGGCGAGGTCGCGGGCGGAGCGGTCGTCGGCGCTGACCAGAAGCGCGGGGCGGCCGGCCAGGCTGCGATCGTCCTCGAGCAGCGTCGCCAGCAGCAGCGGCCGCAGCGTCGCCGAGGCGCGCAGGGTGACCGGCTCGCCGCCGCCGGCCGCCTCGCGCACCCTGCCGGTGAGCGCGTGGACGCGCTCGTTCTCGGCGGCGATCTCGATCAGGGGGCGAAGGCTCATGGCAGGCGAAACGCCCGGGCCCGTGGGTCCGGGGGGTTGAAGGCGATTCTACGAAGCGCGCGCGGCGCGGGTCCGCGAGCCCATGGGTGGCGATCCAGCGACGGTATGCGGCGTCATCCGTGTGCGTGGATAACCCAGATCAGGCCTCCAGCCTCTCCACCAGGCGCTCGGCCTCGTCGGCCGCCCGGCCGATCAGCGCCTCGACCTCCTCGCGGGGCTCGCGGAAGCGCGACAGCACATGGGAGGAGACGACCTCCGGATCGGTCGAGTCGGGTCGCCCCACCCCCACCCGGACCCGCCAGAACTCCGCCTCCCCAAGCCCCCGTTTGAGGCTCCTGAGGCCGTTGTGGCCAGCGAGGCCGCCGCCGAGGCGGGCCTGGACCTCGCCGAACGGCAGGTCGATCTCGTCGTGCAGCACCACCACCCGGTCCAGCGGCGTCTTCAGCGAGCCGCGCGCCGGCCCGGCCGAGTCGCCCGATGCGTTCATGTAGGTCTGGGGCAGGAGAACCGCCACCCGCGGCCCCCCGGGGCCGGTGCGCCCCTCGGCGATCAGCCCGCCGAAGCGCCGCTTCGCGCCCGGCAGCCGCCAGCGGCGCGACAGCTCCGCGGCGACCTCGAAGCCGACGTTGTGGCGCGTCCCGGCGTGGCGCTCGCCCGGGTTGCCGAGCCCGACGACCAGGATGCGGTCGCCCGCCTCGCCCTCGCCGCGATCGGCCCGGCGGCGCAAGAGCGACAGGAGCTACTCCCCGCCGGAGTCGCCCGACTCGGCGCCCTCGCCCTCCTCGCCGACCAGCTCGGCGGCAGGCGCCTCGCCCTCCTCGCCGACCAGCTCGGCCTCCTCCTCGACCGCGGGCTCCGGCTCCTCCTCGACGCGAGGCGGGGAGAGGGTGGCGATCGTCACCTCCTCGGGGTCCTCGGCGATGAGCGTGACGCCCTCGGGCACGGCGACCGTGGAAAGCTGAAGCGTGTCGTTGATCTCCATCGCGGAGACGTCGGCGACGAGCCGCTCCGGGATCTCGGTGGGAAGGGCTTCGACCGTGATCTCGCGGGTCACGTGCTCGAGCACGCCGCCCTCCTTGACGCCGGGGGAGACCTCGGCGCCCTCCAGCTCGACCGCGACCTCGGCCTGGATCGCCTCGTCGAGCTTCACCTCCTGCAGGTCGATGTGCTGGAGGCTGTCGCGCACCGGGTGAAGCTGCTGCTCCTTGACGACCACGGGCACCCTCTTGGCTCCCTCCAGCTCCAGGTCGAACAGGGCCTGGCCGCCGGCCAGCACCGCGCGCACCTCGCGCTCGGCCACCTGGAAGGGCCGCGCCTCGGAGCCGCCGCTGTAGACGACGCCCGGCACGCGGCCGCTGCGCCGCAGTCGGCGCGAGGTCCTGGAGCCGAACTCCACGCGGGGAGCGGCCTTCAGCGTGTCTCGGCCACGGGCCATCGGATGGGAGAGGATAGAGAAAGGGGGCGTGTGGCAACCTTCGCCCGTGGCCGACGACTCGAAGATCCCCAAGGGACGGGTCCGGCGCTCGGCGAAGCTGGGCTCGGTCGTCGGCATGCAAGGCGCCCGCTACGCGGGCACCAGGGCCACGAACGTGGCCCGCTCGGAGGAGGGCGGCAAGGAGCGGCTCGAGCAGCGCCACCTGGAGACTGCGATGAAGATGGTCGGCGCGCTCGGCCAGATGAAGGGCGCGGCGATGAAGCTGGGCCAGTTCGCCTCCTTCATCGACACCGAGTTCATCCCCGAGGAGTACCGCGAGATCTACCAGGAGCAGCTGGCAAAGCTGCGCACCGACGCGCCGTCGATGCCCTGGGAGAAGGTCGAGAAGGTGCTGGAGGAAGAGTACGACGGCGAGCCGGTCACCGAGCTGTTCGCCGAGTTCGAGCAGGAGGCGTTCGCCGCCGCCTCGATCGGGCAGGTGCACCGCGCCGAGCTGCTCGACGGCCGCCGCGTCGCGGTGAAGATCCAGTACCCGGGAATCGCCGAGGCGCTAGACGCCGACCTGCGCAACGCCACCACACTGGTGCGGCTGGCCCGCGCCCTCGCCCCGGGGCTCGACGCGAAGGCGATCGCCCACGAGATCCGCGAGCGGGTGATGGAGGAGCTCGACTACGAGTACGAGGCGCAGAACCAGAGGTCCTTCTCCCGCGCCTACCGCGACCACCCGTTCATCTACGTGCCGGACGTGGTCACGCGGCTCTCCCGCCGCCGCGTGCTGGTCACCGAGCTGGTCGAGGGGCTCGGGTTCGAGCAGATCAAGGGGCTGCCGCACGAGGAGCGCAGCCGCTTCGGCGAGATCGTCTTCCGCGGCAGCTTCGGCTCGATCTACCACCTCCAGCACTTCAACGCCGACCCCCACCCCGGCAACTACATCCTGATGGCGGACGGCCGCGTCGCCTTCCTCGACTTCGGGATGACGAAGAAGCTCGACCGCGAGCAGATCGTCCTCGATCAGCGGGCCTTCGACGCCGCCTCCCGCGACGACCCCGAAGCGTTCCGCAAGGCCCTGCACGAGCTCGGCTTCGTCAAGAACCCCTCGAAGCTGGACGCCGAGCGCCTGCTGGAGCACATGATGTCGGTCGGCGGCTGGTATATCGAGGACCGCGAGATCGAGATCACCCCGCGGCGGGTGATGAAGATCATCGAATCGACCAACGACCCGCGCTCGGAGTACTACGACCTGATGCGGCGCGAGTCGGTGCCGGCCAACGAGCTGATGGGCCGGCGGATGGAGATCGGAGTCGTCGCTGTGCTGGGGCAGCTGCGCGCGAAGCGCAACTGGCACCGGATCGCCCGCGAGTGGGTCTACGCCGATCCGCCCGCGACCGAGCTGGGCGAGCAGGAGTGGGAGTACTTCGAGGGAAGGGGCGTGATGCAAACCCCGGGGCTGGCGAGCACCGCCTGAAAGGAGAGCGGCGGTGGGCAGGATGCGGCGCGGTTGGGAGCCAGCGGCTACAGCTCGGCGAAGAGGCGGGGGTCGTTCGAGCAGAGGCCGGTGACGCCGGCCTCGCGGAGGCGGCGCATCCGGTCGAGGTCGTCGACCGTCCAGGCGATCAGCTCGACCCCGGCCGCCTCGGTGGCTCGCGCCAGACGGCGGCTGACGATCGGATGGTAGACCCACATCGACTCGACCCCCATCCCGGGCAGCTCGCGGGCGGCCAGACCCGGCAGGCGCCGCCGCATCGCCACCAGAACCGCCAGCATCGGCCCCTTCGCCCAGCGCTTCGAGGCCCAGTCGCGGGTGACTTTGGGGTAGGTCCAACCGCGCCGCAGCGCCGGCTCCAGCTCACGGAGCCGGGCCAGGCTCGGCAGCTCCATGGTCGAGACCATCGCCCGCCCGAGCAGGCCGCGCTCGCGCAGCGCGGCGACGATCTCCTCCTCCCGCCCGGCGAGCTTGATGTCGAGGTCGACCTCGACCCGGTCCAGCGGCGGCTGCATGAACGCGTCGAGCGCCTCCGCCAGGGTCAGCGGCTGGCGCCGCTCCGCGTCGTGCCAGTCGTGCGCGACGACCAGGGGCGACCGCTCCTCCGCCAGCAGGCGCGGGTGCCCGTCGCGCCGCCAGAGCACATCCAGCTCGATGACATCGACCCCTGTCTCCACCGCCGCTTTGAAGCTGGCGAGAGTGTTCCCCGGCGCAATCGAGTCCGCACCCTTGTGCCCGACTCTAATCATCAGATCTCCATTCTGAGCGGTCGTCGGCAAGGCAGACGTCATGCCTCGCCGCAGCCGCCCGCTCAAAACAGCTGGTTCTCGCCCGCGAAGATCTCGGAAACCGATTCGTCGGTGAAGATGCGGCGGATCGAGTCGGCGAAGGTGCCGGCGGTGGAGAGCACGGTGATGTTGTCGGGCGCGCCGGCGCGCAGCGGCAGCGTGTCGGAGACGACGATCCGCTCGATCCCGGAGCTCTCGTAGGCGAGCCTCTCGTAGGCGGGACCGGAGAAGACGCCGTGGGTCGCGCAGGCGATCACCCGCGCCGCACCCTCGTCGAGCACCGTCTGCGCGGCGGCGCAGAGGGTGCCGGCGGTGTCGATCATGTCGTCGACCAGCACCGCGGTCTTGCCCTTCACGTCGCCGACCACGTAGCCGATCTCGGCCACCTGCTGGGCGGGGCGCTCCTTCTCCATCACCGCCCAGTGCGTGCCGATCCGGCGGGCGAAGTTGCGGGCCGTCTTGACCCGGCCCGCGTCGGGGGAGACGATCACCAGCTCCTCGGGCAGCTTCTGGTCGATGAACCACTGGGTCAGCATCGGCATCGCGGTCATGTGGTCGACCGGGATGTGGAAGAAGCCCTGCACCTGGCCGGCGTGCAGGTCCATGGTGAGAACCCGGTCGACGCCGACCCCCTCCAGGCATTTGGCGACGATCCGGGCCGAGATCGGCTCCCGCGGCGCCGACTTCTTGTCCTGGCGCGCGTAGCCGTACCACGGCATCACGGCGATGATCCGGTGGGCGGAGGCGCCCTGCGCGGCGTCGATCATCGTCAGCAGCTCGATCAGCGCGTCGTTGGGCGTCATCTCCGTCTGCTCGTTGGCGCAGGTCGACTGGACCAGGAAGACGTCGGCGCCGCGGATCGACTCCTCGTAGCGACAGTAGACCTCGCCGTTGGCGAAGGTCTTCAGCGTCACCTGGCCGAGGTCGAGGCCGAGCCTGCCGGCGACCTTGGCGGCCAGCTCCCCCGAGCTGCGGCCGCCGAAGACCATCAGCCGCTTCGAGTAGTCGTGGGGGATCGCGGTCGGCGCCGCCGCGGAACGCCGCTCGGTCGTGCTCACGGCCTCTCTTCCTCTTCCTCTCGCATCTCGGCCGCCCTGCGCTCGGCGTAGCCCTCGATGTTCCGTTGATCGTTGTCGCTCACGGCAAGTGCCCCCTCGGGAACGTCGTCCTTGATCACCGCGCCCGCGCCAGTGTAGGCGGAGTCCCCGACTTCTACCGGGGCGATCAGCACCGTGTCAACACCGATGCGGGCGTTGTCCCCGATCACAGTCCGGTGCTTGCGGAATCCGTCGTAGTTGGCGGTGATCGTGCCGGCGCCGAGGTTGCTGCCGGCGCCGATCTCGGCGTCGCCGACGTAGGCCAGGTGCGGGACCTTGGCGCCCTCGCCGATCCGCGAGGCCTTGATCTCGACGAAGGCGCCAGCCTTGGCGCCCAGCTCGAGGTGGGCGCCGGGCCGCAGGTAGGCGAAGGGGCCGACGCTGCAGCCGTCGAGCACCTCGCACTCGACCAGGTAGGAGTGCGGCACGCCGACGTTCTCGCCGAGCCTGGTGTCGATCAGCGTGGTCAACGGGCCGACCACGGAGCCGGCGCCGACCGCGGTGGCGCCGCGCAGGCTGGTGCCGGGCTCGATCCGGGCATCGGCGGCGATCTCGACCTCGGCGTCGACCCAGGTCGAGCCGGGATCGACGACGGTGACGCCGGCCAGCATGTGGTGCTCGAGGATGCGGCGGCGGGCCTCGGCCTCGACCGCGGCGAGGTCGGCGCGGTCGTTGATTCCCATCGTGACGGCGAGGTCGCCGGCCGCGTGCGCCACCACCCGCAGGCCCGCCTCGCGCAGCGGCGGCAGCACGTCGCCGAGGTAGTACTCGCCCTGGGCGTTGTCGTTGCCGATCCGCTCGAGCGCCTCGGCGAGGGGCGCCGCGGCGAAGGCGTAGGCGCCGGTGTTGACCTCGCGGATCTCCAGCTCCTCGGGGGTGGCGTCGCCCGGGGCCTTGGCCTCGACGATGCGGGCGAGATCGCCCGACTCCCCGTCGCGGACGATCCGCCCGTAGCTGCCGGGGTCCTCGAGTACGGCAGTCATCACCGTCGCCGCCGCGCCGGACTCGCGGTGCGCGGCGAGCAGGCCGGCGATCGTCTCGGCTGAGATCAGGGGGTGATCGCCGGAGAGGACGATGACCGTCTCGGACTCGCGAATCGGGTCGAGGGCGGCGCGCAACGCGCCGCCGGTGCCGTCCCCCTCGGGCTGGATGACGGTCTCCGTGCCCTCGGGCAGGCCGGCGGAGATGTCGAGATCGGGGGAGACGATCGCGGCGAGGCGCGCGGGCCCCGCCCGGCGCGCGGCGAGGATCGGCCAGGCGACCATCGGCCGGCCGCAGACCGGGTGCAGCATCTTCGGCAGCGAGGAGCGCATCCGCATCCCCTCGCCCGCCGCCATTACAAGCACTAGGGGGGGTCTCACTCCAGGATCGTAATGGGGATGGGGGAGGATGGGGCACCCCCGCGCTCTCTCCAACCCTGTTTCAGGCCTGACGCGTCTGGAGCAAGCAGATCAAGGATGCAGGGAGCGCCGCATGCTCTGCACGCAAGCGACCGAGGACGCAGATATGCGCCGCTCCAGGCGCGTCAGGCGCGGGAGAGGTCTTTGCCGACTAAAGCTACGGAGGTCAGGGTCCAGCCGGCGATGATCAGGTCGATCCCGACCAGCAGGCCGATCGCCCAGTCGGCGGAGCTGGGGAACTTGGCGAGGACGAGGATGCCGATCAGCAGGCCGGCGAGGCCGCTGAGCCCGACCAGGCCGGCCCCGGCCTGCCCGCGGCCGGCGAAGGCGACGGCGATCCGCGTCAACCCCATGAAGAGGAAGTAGATCCCCAGGACCAGGGTCAGGGTCAGGGTGCCGTTGTGGGGTTCGACGATCAGCCAGAGGCCGACGACCACGGTCAGCAGCGCCCAGAGCAGCCGCAGCAGCACCGTCCCGATCGAGTTCGCCGCGAAGGCGCCGGCGACCAGGAACGCCCCGGCGATCAGCAGGATCCAGCCGATGAAGATCGCCGTTCCAACCGCGGCGAGCGCCGGCACGACGATCGCCACGCAGCCGATCGCGATCGCCAGCACGCCGACGGCCATCAAGCTCTTCCAGTCGCGAGCCAGCCCCTCGCGAACCGCCGGGTCCATCGACACTCCACCCATCTCCATGCCGTGGACCCTAAGCGCCCGCCCGGACGCGGTCAAGACAGAGATGGGGAGCCCGGGGTCGAACCGGGATTGCTGGCTCCAAAGGCCAGAGGCTTGCCAGTTAGCCGACTCCCCAACGCAGCGGGCTGAAGCTTAGGACCTTAGTTGCGCGCTCCGTCACTCTTCCGCGGAGCGGGGCACCTTGCCCGCTTCGGCGCCGGGCTCCAGGGCCGGGCCGCGGGGCGAGGCGATGCCGAGGACCCGCATCGCCTTGAGGCCGAGGCCGAGCTTCTCGCGGCCCTCGGTCGCGGAGATGTCGTGCCCGCATAGCTCCCTGACCCGCTCGAGACGGTAGCGGATCGTGTGGCGGTGGGTGAAGAGCTGTTTGGCGGTGGCGGCGACGTTGCCGTCGTTGTCGAGGTAGGCCTCGACCGTCGCCACCAGTTCGGTCTCGTACTGATCGTCGTAGGCGGAGAGGGGCTCGATCGTCTCGGCGTAGAAGCGCTCCAGCTCGCCAGGGTCATCGCTCATCGCCGGCAGCAGCAGGCGGTAGGCGCCGGTGTCCTCGAAGGCGAGCAGCCGCCGGCCCTCGGCCTCGCCGACGTTGACCGCCAGCCGCGCCTCGCTGCCGCAACGGTAGAGGTCGACCGGGTCGGCGGCGCGGCGGCTGCGGCCGATCGTCAGGTGGAATCCCGAGAGGCTGTCCCGCAGCTCCCGATCCAGCCCGGTGGCGGCGCGCGCCAGGTGCTCGCCGTCCTCGGCCGGGACGATCACCGCGATCTCCGCCGCGGCCTCGCCATCGTTCGCGGTCGCCAGCACGCCGGGAGCGAGCGCCCGCAGCGCCCGCATCGCCAGGGTAAGGACGCGGGCCCGCCACTCGCCCGTTTGCGCCGCGCGCGGCGCAGCGCGGACGATCAGCACCCCGGCGCCCCGCTCCAGGTCGGCGCCCAGCTCGGCGGCGCGGGCGACGATGTCGCCGCGGTCGGTGACCTCTCGGGCGAGCACCGCGCCGACGAACGCTCCCGCCACCTCCTCGCTCTCCCACTCGGGCGAGCGGGAGCGCTCCAGCTCCAGCGCCAGCAGCGTCGTCACCATGCGGGCGATCGCCGGGTCGGGGGCGGCCCTGCCGCGGTAGCGCAGCTCACCGACCGCCCTGCCGGCGACGCGCAGCTCGACCGCGGTTACATCCTCGCCGCCGGCGAGCAGCTTCCGCTCCTGGTCCAGCGCGGCGCCCGCGACCGCGAGCACCGCGCTGGAGCGGTCGATCAGGGCGACGCTGGCGCCCAGCACCTTGGCCGCCGCGCGCGCCACGGCGGGCAGCCCAGCCCCCGACTCGATCGCCTCGGCAAGCGCGTCGAGCGTCCCGGCTTCGGGCGGATTTACAGGGCTTCTCTGCTGCTTCCCGGCTGCGGTCACCGACGCATTATCGCGGCCGGGCCGGGCCCCTGCCGACGGCGTCCTCGATCGTCGGCCACGGGGACTCCGCCAGCAGTCGCGAGAGCCCGCTGTTCATTCGGTGCGGCCAGAGGGGCCCCTCGTAGACGAAGGGCGTGTACGCCTGCACCAGGGTCGCGCCGGCCAGGATCCGGTCCCAGGCGTCCTGCGGGGTCTCGACGCCGCCCACCGAGACCAGCGTCAGAGCGTCCCCGACCTGGGCGCGCAGGAGCACCAGGACCTCCAGGGCGCGTGCCTTCAGCGGCCTACCGGAGATGCCGCCCGCGTGGCCGGCCGCCTCGATCTCCTCGCCGCTGTTCGCGGCTACGCTCAGATCGACCGTGGTATTGACGGCGACCATCCCGTCCAGCCCGCGGGAGAGAGCGAGGCCGGCGATCGCGCCGATCTCCGCGTCGGACAGGTCGGGGCCGATCTTGATCAGCAGGGGCACCGGGCCGGGCGCCTTCTCGATCTCCTCCCGCACTGCGTCGATCAAGGCCCCGAGGCGGTCGACCGCCTGCAGCTGCGTCAGCTCCGGGGTGTTCGGCGAGCTGACGTTGAGCACGACGAAGTCGGCGACGGGCGCCAGCATCCGGACCGACTCCCGGTAGTCGGCGACGGCGTCGTCGAGGGGCACGATCCTCGTCTTGCCGACGTTGACGCCGACCGCCGGCACGCGGGGGCGCCGCCGCAGCCGCTCGGCGAAGGCGCGGGCGCCGGGATTCGGGAAGCCCATCTGGTTGAGCAGCGCCCGGTCGGCCGGCAGCCGGGAGAGCCGGCGCCGAGCCTCCTCGTTGCCCTTCTGGGGCAGCGCGGTGACCGTTCCCACTTCGAGGAAGCCGAAGCCGAGCGCCCCCAGCCCCTTGAACCAGGTCGCATCCTTGTCGACGCCGCCCGCCAGTCCCAGCGGGCTGCGGAGGTCGAGTCCCATGGCGCTGACGCGAAGCGCCCCGTCGCGGGGGCGCAGCAACCGGTCCACGGCCGCCCGGAGGCCCGGGATCGCCATCGCGGCGCGCGTGACCCGGGACGCCAGCCTGTGGACGCGCTCGGCCTCGAGCCGCGCAAGAAGCCGATCGAAGAGCGTCCTGTAGATCAAGCCCCGGCGCTACCCCGAGTTGACGAGCTCGACGATGTCGTTGTAGTAGAAGACGACCGCGAGGCCGATCACGACGCCGACCAAGACCAGGGCAACGAGGACGAAGAGCGAGAGGAAGCCGGCGGCGGCCTTCTCCCAGAGCCGCCCGTAGGAGCTGACCGCCGGAACCAGGATCAGGCTGACGAAGGCGACCAGGCAGACCAGCCCGGCAACGCCGAACAGCATGTACTCATTCTCGATCTTCTGCAGCGCCAGCGGCAATTGCACCAAACCCATTGTGGCGCAAGGCGGAGATGACCAGGGAAGCCGCCGCGCAGAGCGAGAAGGCGGCGGCGCCCAGCGCCCAGCCGGCGTTGACGTCGCTGAGGTAGTGAACGTCGAGGTAGACGCGGGAGAGCCCGACCAGCGCGGCCAGCGCGATCCCCGCCGCGACCACGGCGGCGCCGCGCGCCATCCCGGGACGCAGGCGCATCACAATCGTCACCGTGAGCCACACGTAGAAGGTCGAGTAGGCGGCGTGGGCGCTGGGGAAGGAGGGGCCCGCCGCGGCGACCAGGCCGCCGTCCGGCCGGGGGCGGTCGACCGCGTCCTTGAGCTCGTGGACGCCGAGGGTGAGGATCGCCATCCCGGCGACGAGCACGCCGAGCTCCGCCCAGCGGCGGCGGGCGGCGAGCAGCGCGGCGCAGACGACGGCGAGCGCCCAGACGACGGCGCCGGCGCCGAGGTCGGTGACGACCTTGACGACGTCGACGAGCCAGCCCGTCTGGAGCGTCGACGCGATCTCCAGCGCGGTGACGTCGCCCGGGGTTGGGCCGGCGTCGCCGCTGACGATCGCCGTGTAGGAGACGAGGACGAAGCCGGCGACGGCGAGAATCGCCATCAGCGAGATGAACTCCAGCCCGAAGGTGCCGCCCGGCGTGACCCGGTCCCAGAGGAAGCGGAGCTGGGGGCGGAAGCGCCGCCCGAGGACGACCGGCCAGCGGGCCACGGCGCGGCCCTCCATCCAGCGCACAGCGGCGCGCCGGTTCTCCTCGACCCGGAAGCGGCGGACCAGCAGCACAGTCCCGACCGTGACCACGATCAGCGCCCCGAGCAGCAACGCCCCCCGCCCCGCGTACTTGGCGGCGGTGTCGATGCTGCGGGAGAAGAGGTAGCCGATCAGGATGTGGGCGGACGACCAGATCCCGGTGCCGAGGATGCTGTAGGGGACGAAGGCGCGGTAGCGCATACCCGAGCTGCCGGCGATGAACGGGGCGAGGGCGCGGACGACGCCGACGAAGCGCCCGATGAAGATCGTCTTGCCGCCGTGGCGGGAGAAGTAGTCCTCGACCTGCTCGAAGCGCTCGCGACCGACGCCGACGCGGGGGCCGTGGCGGATCACGAAGCCGCGGCCGAGGCGGCGACCGACGAAGAAGCTGGTCGTGTCGCCCGCCCACGCCGCGAACCAGGCGACCGCGATCAGCAGGTAGACGTCCACCGCCCCCTGGCCGGCGACCGCGCCGCCGATCAGCATCACCGTCTCGCCGGGGACGACGAGGCCGACGAAGGCGCCGGTCTCGGCGAAGGCGAAGACGCCGACCAGCAGGTATGTCCAGGCGCCGAGCGCGTTGGAGATGTCCTCCAGCAGCCGCTGGAGGTCCTCGTGGGGGACGACGCGGCTGAGCAGGTAGTAGCCGACCGCGATCGCCGCCGCGATCGCCGCCAGGACGAGGCGGCGGCGGCGGTCCTCTGGGAGCTGGAGAACCTTCTTCACGATCAGCGTGCGTGACTGGCGAGCGCCGGCATCTTGAAACAGGTTCTAAGCGTCACGGGACGCGGCCAGCTTCGCAGACGATCGCGTCGTCGCGGCCGAGACGCTCGCCGGCGCGCGCCGCGGCGCCGAGGTCGGGGAAGAGGCCGAAGGCGGTCGGGCCGGAGCCGGTGAGCAGGGCATGCGGAGCGCCGGCCGCACGCAGCGCGTCGAGCGCCTCGCCGATCTCCGGGCGCAGCGCCCGGGCGGCGGGCTCGAGGTCGTTGACGAGGAGGCCAGCGTAGGAGAGCGGCGAGGCGCCGGCGCCGGCCGCGGCTCTGAGGCGGGCCGCCAGCTCGTCGAGCTCGGCCGTGTCGCGGCCAAGGCCGAGGCGGTCGGCCTCGGCGAAGACCGCGGCGGTGCCGAGGCCGCCGCCGCCGGGCAGCAGGACGACGGCGTGGGGTGCGGGATCGGGCAGGCGCTCGAGCCGCTCCCCCGCCCCCCGGACGAGTGCCAGGGCGGGGCTCAGCTGGGACGGCACGTCGGCGCCGAGCGCGGCGGCGAGCGCCTCGAGGTCGGGGACCTCGCCCGCGGCCAGGCGCAGCACCGCCGCGGCGTCGGCGCTGCCGCCCCCCAGCCCCGCCGCGACCGGGATTCGCTTCTCGATCTCGACCCGCAGCGGCGTCCGGTCCCAGCCGCGGTCGCGCAGCGCCGCCAGCGCCCGCACGGCGAGGTTCTCGCCCTCCACGCCGGCGCAGACCACCTCGTCGCGCTCCGCCTCGGAGACCTCGATCGGGTCGGCGAGCGCCAGCGGCTCGAACAGCGAGCAGAGCTCGTGGAGCCCGTCCTCGCGGCGCCGCCCGAGGTGGAGGCAGAGGTTGAGCTTGGCGGGGGCGTGGATCGTCATCGCGGGGTCGGGCGTCAGCCGTCGGAGCGCAGCTTCGCCGATAGGGCGGCGAAGTCCGCGGGCGCCAGCGCCTCGGCGCGGGCGTCCTCGGGCAGGCCCAGCGCCACCAGGGCGGCGCGGGCGGCGGCGAGGGACCCTGGCCGGACGTGCTCCAGGGAGCGCGGCAGCGCCTTGCGGCGGTGGGCGAAGGCGGCGCGAACCAGGTCGCGGGTCGGGGCGTCGGCGCCCGGCCCGGTGCGGCGCAGCCCGAGGATCGCCGACTCGACCCGGGGGCGGGGGCGGAAGACCGCGGGGTCGACGGTGCGCAGCATCTTCACCTCGCAGGCGAGCTGGGCGAGCACGCTCGGCGAGCCGTAGGTGCGGCTGCCCGGGGCCGCCCGCAGCCGGTCGGCAAGCTCGCGCTGGACCATCACCGTCCACCGCCGCAGCGAGGGCAGCTGCTCGATCGTTCGCAGGATCACCGGCGTGGCGACCGAGTAGGGCAGGTTGGCGACGACCGCGGTCGGCGCCGGGTCGAGCGCGGTGAGATCGAGCTTCATCGCGTCCGCCCAGTGCAGGTCGACGTCGGGGCGGACCGCGATCGGCGCCAGCCGCGGCTCGAGCCGGCGGTCGATCTCGACCGCGTGGACGTGGGCGGCGGCGGCTGCCAGCCGCTCGGTCAGCACCCCCTCGCCCGCTCCCACCTCGAGCACGACGTCCGCGGGGGCGAGGCCGGCGTCGCGGAGGATCGCGTCGAGCAGGTTCGGGTCGGCGAGGAAGTTCTGCCCGAGCCGCGTCAAGCTAGTGGCCCGTCCGGCAAATTCCAGCACCTATTGGACGGCTGCAAACCTTCGCCGGCCTTTGTCCTCGGTCGGCCCAATAGTGCCCACTATTGGGCCTCCCTGCGTCCGCGGCCGACTCGGTTTTCGCTCGTCCAATCGACACCGGACTTACCGGACGGACCACTGGCTACCAGCCGAAGACCGCCCGGGCGTTCGCCCCGACCGTCCGCTCCAGCGCCTCGTAGGAGACACCGCGGGCCGCGGCGACGGCGCGGGCGGTGGCGACGACGTGGACCGGCTCGTTCGGCTTGCCCCGCACCGGCTGGGGCGCCAGGTACGGCGCGTCGGTCTCGACCAGGAGGAGGTCGTCGGGGAGCTTCGCCGCCGCCTCGCGCAGCGCATCCGACTTCGGATAGGTGAGGTTGCCGGCGAAGGAGCAGAACCAGCCGCGCTCCGCTGCGTCGGCGACGCGCTGCGGCGCGGAGAAGCAGTGCAGGATCACCGGGTGGCCGGCCGCCCTCGCGTCGAGGATCTCGAAGACCTCGTCGCTGGCCCTGGTCTCGCCGTCCGGGTCGCGGGCGTGGATCACGATCGGCAGGCCGCGCTCGCGGGCGATCTCGATCTGCGCCTCGAAGGCGCGCCGCTGCTCGGCGGGGCTGGCCGTATCGCGGTAGTAGTCGATCCCGGTCTCGCCGACCGCCCGCACCTTCTCGTGGGCGGCGAGCCGGGCGATCTCGGCGGCCGCGGCGTCGTCGAACCCCGCCGCCGAGGTCGGGTGGCAGCCGACCGTCGCGAACACCCCCTGGTGCCGCTCCGCCCCGGCGATCGCCTCGGCGTTGGAGTCCTGGCCGAGCCCGACGTTGAGCAGCCGCCCGACCCCGGCCTCGAGCGCGCTCGCCACCACCTCGGCCTCGGGCCGCTCGCAGAGGAAGAGGTGGGCGTGGGAGTCGATCATCGGCGAGCCTCAGCCTATCCTCGTCGGATCGGCATCCGGCGGTTGTGACGGTCGGGCCGATTCTCGCGGCTAGATCTTCGGGAACAGCGGCGGCACCCGCTCGACCCGCTGGCCGCCCGGCCGCGAGCCCAGCTCGGCCAGCTCGCGGGACTCCTCGCCGAGCGCCGCCAGCAGCCGCTCGCTGGCCTGCGGCAGGTACGGGACGAGCAGCAGCGTCGTCACCCGCAGCCCCTCGGCGAGGTTGTAGAGGGCCTCGTCGAGGCGCTCCGGGTCGGCCTCGTCCTTGGCCAGCTCCCACGGCCGCGTCTCCTCGACGTAGCGGTTGAGGCGGCGCACCAGCTTCCAGGCCTCCTCCAGCGCCTGGGTCAGCTCGGCGCGGTCGAGCAGCTCGCAGAAGCGCGGCACCACGCCTTCGAAGTCCTCTTCCAGCACCGCGTCGACCGCGCCCCGGGGCACGACCCCCGCCCGGTAGCGGTCGACCATCGCCAGCACCCGGCTGGCCAGGTTGCCGTACTCGTTGGCCAGCTCGGTCTCGTAGCGGGCCTCGAACCCGGCGGTGGAGACCGAGCCGTCCTGGCCGAAGCTGACCTCGCGGAAGCAGTAGTAGCGCAGCGCGTCGGCGCCGAAGCGCTCGATCGCCTCGAACGGGTCGAGCACGTTGCCGAGCGACTTCGACATCTTCCTCTCACCCATCAGCAGGTAGCCGTGGATCGCCATCCGCTTCGGCGGCTCGAGGTCGGCCGCCCAGAGCAGCGCCGGCCAGATCACCGCGTGGAACTTGAGGATGTCCTTGGCCATCACGTGCAGGTCGGCCGGCCAGTAGCGGTCGGTCAGGTCCTCCCCCTCGCGGGCGAAGGTGAGCGCGGTGACGTAGTTGAGCAGCGCGTCGAACCAGACGTACATCCGCTGCTCGGGGTCCCAGGGCAGCCGCATCCCCCACTTCAGCTTCGGCCGCGAGAGCGAGACGTCCTCCAACCCCCCCTTGATGAAGGAGACCGCCTCGTTGCGGCGGAACTCGGGGACGACGAAGTCGGGCCGCTCCTCGTAGAGGGCTTCGAGCCGCTCCTGGAAGGCGGAAAGCCGGAAGAACCAGTTCTCCTCGCGCTCGCGCTCCAGGGCGATCTCGTGGATCGGGCAGGTCTGGCCCGGGCCCAGCTCCCGCTCTTTCTTGAAGTCGGCGCAGCGCGGGCAGTACCAGCCTTCGTAGACGCCCTCGGCGACCCAGCCGTTGTCGTAGACCCGCTGCATGATCTCGGCGACCCGCTCGACGTGGCGGGGGTCGGAGGTGCGGATGAAGTAGTCGTTGGTGACGTCGATGATCGGCATCAGCTCGCGGAACTTCTCGGCGTTGCGGTCGGCCAGCTCCTGCGGCGGGATCCCCTCGCGTTCGGCGGCGATCTCGATCGGCTCGCCGTGCTCGTCGGTGCCGGTCAGGAAGAAGACGTCCTCGCCGCGCTGGCGCATGTGGCGGGCGAGCACGTCGGCGGCCATCGTCGAGTAGGCGTGGCCGAGGTGCGGCTCGGCGTTGACGTAGTAGATCGGCGTCGTGATGTAGTAGGCCACGGGCGCAGGTTATTTGCGGGGCTCGCGGCCGGTCAGCGCCCGGTAGAGGTCGTTGGCGCGGGTGCCGGTCAGGGCGGCGACGACGCTGGCCGCGGCGCGCGGCCGCGCCCCCGACTGGACCAGGTGGCGGAGGGCGTCGACGGCGAAGCCGACGTCACCCTCGTGCTCCTCGGAGGAGGCCGGCCCGATCACCAGCACGATCTCGCCCTTGACGTCGCCGCGGAAGCGCCGCGCCAGCTCCGCCAGCGAGCCGCGCGAGACCTCCTCGTGCAGCTTCGACAGCTCGCGGCAGACGGCGGCCGGGCGGTCGGGGGCGATCGCCGCCAGCGCCGCCAGCGACTCGCCGACCCGGCGCGGGGACTCGAAGGCGACCACGGTCTCGGTCGAGCGCAGGACCCGCTCCATCTCCCCCGCCCGCTTCGGCAGGAAGCCCTCGAAGCGCCAGCGGTTGGTCGGCAGCCCCGAGGCGACCAGCGCCACCGGGACGACCGAGGGCCCGGGCAGCACCGTCACCTCGAGGTCGCGCTCGATGCAGCGGCGGATCAGCCGGAAGCCGGGGTCGGAGATGGCCGGCATCCCGGCGTCGGAGACGAGGGCGACGGTCTCCCCGCGCTCGACCCTCTGGGCCAGCTCGGTCGCCCGCGCCGCTTCGTTGCCCTCGTGGTTGGAGACCAGCCGCGGCGCCGGGTGGATGCCAAGCTTGTCGAGCAGCCCGCCGGTGCGGCGCGTGTCCTCGCAGGCGATCTGGTCGGCGGCGACCAGCGCATCGCGGACCCGGGGCGAGATGTCGTCGAGGTTGCCGATCGGAGTCGGGCAGACGATCAGCGAGCCGGGCATCAGCTCCGCCCCAGCTCGATCCGCGCCATCGCAGCGGCGCCGATCATCCCCGCGTCCTCGCCCAGCTCGGCGGCGACCACGGGCGTGCGGTTCATCGGCCGCAGCGCCCGCGCCCGCAGCTCGCTGCGGGCCGGCTCGAGCAGCAGGTCGCCGGCGGCGATCACCCCGCCGCCGATCACGATCACCTCCGGCTCGAAGATGTTGGCGAAGCTGGCGAGCGCGACGCCGAGCCGGGCGCCGACCAGGTCGAAGACGCCGACCGCGGTTGCGTCGCCGCCGAGCGCCGCCTCGGTGATCGCCCTGCCGTCGATCTCGCGGCCGCCGGCGAGCATCTTGCCCAGAGCCGAGTCGGGCTCGCGCTCGGCCGCCTCCCGTCCCTCGCGGCCGAGGGCGGTGCCGGAGGCGAATATCTCCACGCAGCCGCGGCCGGGGCAGTTGCCCTGGCAGAGCGGGCCGTCCATCTCGATCACGGTGTGGCCAAGCTCGGCGCCGGCGCCGGTCGCGCCGCGGTAGATCTCGCCGCCGAGGATGAGGCCGCCTCCGATCCCGGTCCCGATCGTCAGCATCACCGCGTTTTCCGCCCCGCGCGCGGCGCCGTAGAGGTGCTCGGCGAGCGCCGCGACGTTGGCGTCGTTGTCGACGAAGACGGGCAGGCCGGTCCGCTCCGA
>VRUE01000014.1:31722-35774 GCA_019456285.1 Solirubrobacterales bacterium
GCGCCGTAGAGGTGCTCGGCGAGCGCCGCGACGTTGGCGTCGTTGTCGACGAAGACGGGCAGGCCGGTCCGCTCCGAGGCGAGATCGCGAATCGGCAGGTTCTCGATCGGGAGGTTGACCGCCGACACCGCGACGCCCCGGCTGTGGTCGATCGTCGCCGGGATCCCGAGCCCGACGGAGACCGCGCCGGGGCGGGCCTTGCGAGCCTCGTCGACTTCGCGCGCCAGCAGCCCGACCAGCTCGTCCTCGCTCTGGCCGGTGGAGCACTCGCGGCTCTCCCAGACCACCTTGGCGTCGGGATCGAGGACGCCGACGAGCATCTTCGTGCCGCCCAGGTCGACGCCGATCGCCTCGGTCGAGTTCATCGTCTGAAATCCGTCTGTGGGCAGTCGACCGCGGGCATCGGCATGATCTCTAACTCTTTCATGGCCAACGATGGTGAGCAGCGGCCCTCCGGGCCCCCCGAGTACAAGGTCTACCGGTCCCGGCGGGGCATCTTCTCGAGGTTCCGGTCCCCCGACCTCTCCGGCCTGCGGGAGCGGAGCGGGCGAGCGCCGAAGCGGCCCGGCCGGGGCGACCGCGAACGCCGCCGCCGGCCCCGGCCCCGCACCCCCGCCAGGCGAGCACTGAAGTGGGTCGGCCTCGCCGCCCTGGGCTGGATCCTGCTCAGCTTCCTCGCCTTCGCGGTCTCCGCCCAGCTGCAGGCCTTCAAGCTCTCCGGCAAGGCGAAGGCGGCCCTGCACGGCAACCCCTTCCTGCTGCCAAGCGCGCAGACGATCCTGGTGCTCGGCACCGACGCCCGCCCACCCGATACCAAGGAGCCGGGCGCCGCCCCCTCCGAGGAGTGCTTCGACCAGCAGGCGCGCGGCGACGCGCCGCACGGCGAATGCTCGGTCGGCCAGTTCCGGGCCGACACCCTGATGCTGATCCGGGCCGGCGGCGGCGCCTTCCGCAAACTCTCGATCCCCCGCGACAGCTACGCCGAGATCCCCGGCCAGGGCCCGCAGAAGATCAATGCGGCCTACGCCTTCGGCGGCGCGGCGGCGGAGATCGAAGCGGTGGAGAATTTCCTCGGGATCGAGGTCGACCACGTCGCGATCGTCGACTTCACCGGCTTCGAAGACCTGATCAACGCGGTCGGCGGGGTGAAGGTCGACGTCCCGCAGAAGATCTGCGCCGACATCTCGGGCGGCGCCGGCGGCGGCCAGGGCGGCTTCACGCTGCGGCTCGGCAAGGGGAAGAACACCCTGGACGGCGAGAAAGCGCTGACCTACTCGCGGCTCCGCAAGCCGAGCCCCTGCCCGGGGCCCGGCCGCAGCGCCTACACCCTCGGCTACGACGACCTCGACCGCGAGCAGGCCCAGCAGGCGGTGATCGGCGGCATCAAGGGACGCCTCACCGACCCCCTCCGCCTCCCCTTCAACTTCGTCAGGGGCCCGATCATCGGCTGGAACGCGCCGAAGGCGTTCGTCAGCGACATGGGCTTCTTGACGATGCCGCAGCTGATCCTGGCGGCGGCTATCGGCGGCGACGCCCCGGCCAACGTCCTCTGCGGCGGGGCCAACTCCGGCTGCGGGACGGGACCGGGCGGCAGCATCGAGGTGCCGGAGTCGGAGCGGCGCCGGGCGGTGAAGCGGCTGCTCGGAGAGTGAGTCCCGCAGCGGGAGGATCCCGACGTTTGATGAGTTGACCACACCATGGTGTGGTCAACTCATCAGTCGCTGCGGGCCGCCGGGGGCGAGGGTCAGGACTCGGCGGTGGATGCCTTCGCCTTGGAGTCGCCCGCCTTGGAGTCGCCCGCCTTCTTCGACTCCGAGGGCTTGGAGTCCGACGTCTTCGAGCCCTCCTCGGCGGCGCCGTTGCTCGCGGCCTTCTGCTTGCCGTAGTCGGTGCTGTAGAAGCCGGAGCCCTTGAAGTGGACGGCGACGGGGTGCAGGACGCGCTCGGCTTCGGCGCCGCACTCCTGGCACTCGGTCAACGGGTCGTCGGCCATCCTCTGGATCACGTCGAAGACGTGGCCGTCGGTGCACTTGTACTCGTAGATGGGCACGGGCTGCGGGATTATCGCAGCCGATACGGTTCCCGCATGGCGACCGCCGAGCAGGGAACGCGGCCCGAGGAGGTTTCGATGGAGGAGATCGTCGCGCTCTGCAAACGGCGCGGCTTCGTCTTCCCCTCCTCGGAGATCTACGGCGGCCTCGGCTCGACCTACGACTACGGCCACTACGGCGTGCTGCTGAAGAACAACGTCAAGGCCGAGTGGTGGCGGGCGATGCTGCAGGAGCGCGACGACATCGTGGCGCTCGACTCGGCGATCCTCCAGCACCCGCGGGTGTGGGAGGCCTCGGGGCACCTCGAGGGCTTCACCGACCCGCTCGTCCAGTGCCTCGGCAAGTGCAAGAAGCGCTGGCGCGAGGACCATCTGCGCGAGGCGGTCGCCGAGGCCGGCGGCGACCCCGAGGCCGAGCTGCGCTGCTCGGAGTGCGGCGGCGAGCTGTCGGAGCCGCGCCAGTTCAACCTGATGTTCGAGACCCACATCGGCCCGGTCGCCGGCGAGGGCTCCGAGGTCTACCTACGGCCGGAGACCGCGCAGGGCATCTTCGTCAACTTCAAGAACGTGCTCGGCTTCGCCCGCAAGAAGCCGCCCTTCGGGATCGCCCAGATCGGCAAGTCCTTCCGCAACGAGATCACCCCCGGCAACTTCATCTTCCGCACCCGCGAGTTCGAGCAGATGGAGATGGAGTTCTTCGTCCCGCCCGACGAGGCGGAGAAGTGGTACCGGGCCTGGATCGAGGAGCGCCAGCGCTGGTACACCGAGCTGGGCATCCGCCCCGACCTCCTCCGCGTCCGCCCCCACGACGAGGACGAGCTGTCCCATTACTCCTCGGCCACCAGCGACATCGAGTACCTGTTCCCGATCGGCTGGTCGGAGCTGGAGGGGATCGCCAACCGCGGCGACTTCGACCTCACCCAGCACGCCAAGTTCAGCGGCGAGAAGCTCGAGTACTTCGACCAGACGACCAAGGAGCGCTACGTCCCCCACGTGGTCGAGCCGGCCGCCGGCGCCGACCGCGCCGTCCTCGCCTTCCTGGTCGACGCCTACGACGTCGAGGAGGTCGAGGGTCGCAAGCGCACCGTGCTGCGCCTCCACCCCCGCCTGGCGCCGGTCAAGGTCGCCGTCCTGCCCCTCGTCTCCAGGGAGGGAATGCCGGAGAGGGCGCGCCAGATCTTCAACGACCTGCGCCGCCGCATCCCGGCCGAGTTCGACGAGGGCGGCTCGATCGGCAAGCGCTACCGCCGCCAGGACGAGGTCGGCACCCCCTGGGGCGTCACCGTCGACGGCCAGACGATGGAGGACGACACCGTCACCCTCCGCGACCGCGACTCCCTCGAGCAGATCCGCGTCCCGATCGCCGACCTCGCCGACGACCTCGCCGCCCGCCTCGACCGGCCCTGGCGCAGCCCGAAACTGGGCTGAACCGGCTCAGTCGAGCTGAAGGGCGAAACACAGAGCGTCGTCCAGGCGAGCGACATCCTCGACCGGGTTGGCGCAGTTGGCGATTGCTACGCTTGTAGCAGATGGCTAGGCGAACGATTCCACAGCGGGAGCTGCGCAACGACGTGGCTCGAATCCTGCGCGAGGCGGAGGCGGGCGCGGAGTTCACGGTGACTGTGCGCGGGCGGCCCGTCGCCCATCTCGGCCCGCCCGAGGAGAAACCGGCGCGGCGGACCAACGTCGACGGGGAAACCCTGCGCGCGATCCTTGCCGCGACTCCGGTTGACGAGGATTTCGCGAGCGACATCGCGGAGCTTCGAGCCGCGGAGGCCGAGCCCGGCGACCCCTGGGCAGACTGACTGACACGGGTGAGCGACGCCCTCCTCGACACCTCGGTCGTGATCGCCGGCGAGGGTGCGGTTGACCCACCGGCGACGACAGCGATCGCAGTCATCACCCTCGGCGAGCTGCGAGCGGGGGTGCTGCTGGCGACCGACCCGGCTGTACGGGCGGCCCGCCAGGCTCGTCTCGCAGCGGTGCGCGACGCCTATCAGCC
>VRUE01000099.1 GCA_019456285.1 Solirubrobacterales bacterium
AGTGTTCGCACACCCATTCGGGCGACGAATTCAGTCCGAGTGGGCGCTACTCACTGATCTGGGTCTGAGTATCCGCCGGTCGGGGGAGACACCCTGTGGCCCCACCCGACTCGCGGCTTCTCCCGCTCTGAGTATCCGCCGGTCGGGGGAGACACCCTGTGGCCCCACCCGACTCGCGGCTTCTCCCGCTCTGAGTATCTGCCGGTCGGGGAGACACCCCGCGTCCCCGGCCGGCTCTTCTCCCTGCCCGTTCGATGAAGCTTTGTGTGCCCTATAGGGGGCAAGAAACCCCATCGAATTGCGGCGCCTGCGATTCTTCGCGCCGATGACCGGGCGTCGGCTCAAGCACTGGGGGTGGGGGTATGAGGACCAGGCGCCCTCGAGGGCTGAGCTGGAGCAGGCTGCGGCCGGGATTCGGGAGCGGTTCGGGTTCGGGGGTGACATCGAGGAGGCGGTTCCGCTGAGCGATGTGGAGCTGCGGGCGTCGAGGTTGAAGGCGCCGGCGGAGCTTGGGGATCTGTTCACCGACGAGCGCTACGAGCGCGTCTCCCACGCGCTGGGGAAGGCCTACCGGGACGTGGTCCGGGGATTCAGGGGCGAGTTCAGTAATCCACCCGACCTGGTCGCCTACCCGCGCGGCGAGTCCGAGATCGAGGTGGTGCTGAGCTGGTGCGAGGCGGAGGGCGCCGCCGTGGTCCCGTTCGGGGGCGGGACGAGCGTCGTCGGCGGGGTCGAGCCGCGGCTCGGGGACCGGCCCGTCGTCTCGCTCGACCTGCGGCGGCTGGACCGGGTGCTGGAGGTGGACGCGGAGTCGCTGGCGGCGCGGATCCAGGCGGGGGCGACCGGCCCGCGGCTGGAGGAGCAGCTGCGCGAGCGCGGGCTGACGCTGCGCCACTTCCCGCAGTCCTTCGAGTACTCGACGCTGGGGGGCTGGATCGCGACCCGGGCCGGAGGGCACTTCGCGACGCTCTACACCCACATCGACGACCTGGTCGAGTCGGTGCGGGCGATCACGCCCCGCGGCACCTGGGAGAGCCGGCGGCTGCCGGGCTCCGGGGCGGGGCCCTCGCCGGACCGGGCGCTGATCGGCTCGGAGGGCATCCTCGGCGTGATCGCCGACGCCTGGGTGCGGGTCCGCCCCCGGCCGCGGTTCAAGGTCTCCTGCGGGGTCGAGTTCGACGACTTCCTGGCGGCGGCGCGGGCGGTGCGCGAGGTCTCCCAGTCGGGCCTGTACCCGTCCAACTGCCGGCTGCTCGACGCGCTGGAGGCGGGCACGACCGGGGCCGGCTCGGGCGAGAAGAGCCTGCTGGTGCTGGGGTTCGAGTCCGCCCACCATCCGGTCGACGCCCCGATGGAGCTGGCGCTGGCGATCGCCCGCGAGCACGGCGGCGCCCCGGGAGAGGTGAGTGGCGGCGGTCAGGGCTCCGACGCCGTTGGCGCCTGGCGCAGCGCCTTCCTGCTCGCTCCCTACCTGCGTGACACCTTCGTTGCCTGCGGCGTCCTCTCGGAGACCTTCGAGACGGCGATCACCTGGGACCGCTTCGAGGACTTCCACGCCGCCGCGATGGAGGCGGCGCGGGCCAAGGTGGCGGAGGTCTCGGGCGCCCCGGCCGACGGCCCGGGCGCGCCACGGGTCACCTGCCGCTTCACCCACGTCTACCCAGATGGACCCGCTCCCTACTACACCGTCATGGCTCCCGCTGTCCGCGGTGGCGAGGTGGAGCAATGGGACGAGATAAAGGCCGCCGCCTCGGAGGCCGTGATCGAGAACGGCGGCACGATCACCCACCACCACGCCGTCGGCCGCGACCACCGCCCCTGGTACGACCGCCAGCGGCCGGCGCCGTTCGCCGCCGCCCTGCGCGCCGCCAAGGCCGAGCTGGATCCCGCCGGGATCCTCAACCCCGGCGTCCTCATCGATCCGTGACCCGCCGGCCAGGGCCTTACACACCCCTTACAAATCCCTGATCGGGGCCGTACGCATTGGGCCGAGGATCGCCTTGTCCAGTAAACGACAAGGAGGTCCAGATGTTCAACTCACTGCGAAAGCGCGCCCGCACGGTGGCGGCGCTCGCGGTCGCGTCGGCGCTCGCGATCGGCGGCGTCGCGGTGGCCCAGAACGACTCCGGCGACGGCAAGTCCAACCAGGGCAAGCAGCGGAGCGGCAAACGGATGCCGCCTCCCCATCCGCCGGGCGGCCCGATGGCGAGGAACCTCACCTACGCCGAGTTCCACGTGCAGCGCAACGGGCAGGGGAAGGTGCTGAGGCTCGACCGCGGCAAGATCGTCTCGGTCGACGACAGCTCGATCACCCTGCGCGAGAACGACGGCAACGAGGTGACGATCGCGGTCGACGAGAAGACCAAGGTGCTGGCCGGCCCCGGTCGCAAGACCGAGGTCAGCGACCTGAAGACGGGCCAGAAGGTGCTCGTCGCGGGTCCCGAGGGCGGCACCGCGAAAGCGATCATGGTCCCGCCGAAGAAGGGACAGCAGCACCGCGGGCAGAAAGGCGGCCAGCGTGGCGGCCACCACCCGCCCCCTCCGGGCGCGCGGTTCGGCGGTCCGCAGGGCGGTCCCCAGGGCGGTCCCCAGGGCGGTCCCCAGGGCGGTCCCCGGGGCGGCTACAACAACTAGCCCGAATGGCGACGGCGCGGGGCGGTCATGAGGAGAATGGCCGTCCCGTCCGCTTGCCGGCGGGCGCGACTGAGAGGCTAGGGCGCATGAAGGGAGCCATCCTCGTCGTCGAGGACGAGCAGGCGATCGCCGATCTCGTTCGCGCCTATCTGCGCCGCGACGGGTTCGGCGTCGTCTGGGCTCGCAGCGGCGAGCAGGCGCTGGAGGAGCTCTCCCGTCACCCGGTGCGGCTCGTCGTCCTCGACATCGGCCTGCCGGGGATCGACGGGTTCGAGGTCTGCCGGCGCCTGCGCAGCCGCACCGGCGTCCCGATCCTGATCCTCAGCGCCCGCGACGACGAGGTCGACCGGGTGGCCGGTCTGGAGGCGGGCGCCGACGACTACGTCACCAAGCCCTTCTCGCCGCGTGAGCTGGTGGCGCGGGTGAAGGCGATCCTGCGCCGCGCCCCGGGCGGCGGCGCGACGGTCGGCGAGGGGCCGCTGGCGGTGGGCGACGTAGAGCTGGACCGCGCCTCGCGCACGGTGACGGTCGGCGGCGAGCCGGTCGAGCTCACCTCGCGCGAGTTCGACCTGCTGGCGGCGCTCCTCGCCCACCCCGGCGTGGTGCTGAGCCGCGACCGGCTGCTGGAGCTCGCCTGGCAGGGCGAGTTCGCCGGCGGGACGCGGACCGTCGACGTCCACGTCGCGCAGCTGCGCGGCAAGCTCGGGCGCCCCGGCCTGGTGGAGACGGTGCGCGGCGCCGGCTACAAGGTCGTCCCCTGATGCGCTCGCTGCGGGCGCGGCTGTTCCTGGCGATCCTCGGCGCCGTCCTGCTCGGCGTCGGCGCCTCGCTGGCGCTCGGCGTCGTGCTGACCAGGGACGCGGTGCGCGAGACGATCCGGCGCCGAGCCGGTCGAGCTCACCTCGCGCGAGTTCGACCTGCTGGCGGCGCTCCTCGCCCACCCCGGCGTGGTGCTGAGCC
>VRUE01000015.1:0-4767 GCA_019456285.1 Solirubrobacterales bacterium
GTCGAGGCGGCGCTCACGGCGCTGACGCGGCTGTCGGACGGCGTGGACTGGGACATCGCGTTCGTGCCCTGCAAGTAGGAGGGTCAGATCTCACTCCAGAAGTCGAGGCCGAGGCCGCTGAGCCACTGCTGGGCGTTGCTGTTGAGCTGGGTCAGCTCGCCGGTCCAGATCAGGACGCCCATCGCGATCAGGATCACGCCGCCGCTGGCGACGATCGCCTGATAGTGGCGCTTGACCACGGTGAAGGCGGTGGTCATGCGGGAGAAGGCGACGGCGGTGAGCAGGAAGGGGATCGCCAGGCCGGCCGAGTAGACGGCGAGGAGGAAGGCGCCGCGGCCGGTCGACTCCGAGAGCGAGGCGGCGGTGAGGATGGCGCCGAGGGTGGGGCCGATGCAGGGCGTCCAGGCGATCGCGAAGGCGGCGCCGACGACGATCGGGCCGCCCTTGCCGGCCCGCTCCAGCAGAGCGTCGACGTGCCACTCGCGGTTCAGCCGAGTGACGAAGAGCGAGGCGACGAAGAGGACGCCCATCGCGATGATCAGCGCCGCCGCGATCTTGGTCAGCAGCTGTTCGTGGCCCCGGAGGGTGGAGCCGAGGGCGGTCGCGGTCAGCCCGAACGCGATGAAGATCGCCGAGAAGCTGGCGACGAAGAGCAGGCTCGGCCCCAGCACGCGCCGCCAGCCGGCGCTGTCCAGCTCCGCCGCGGAGACGCCGCTGACCGCCGCGAGGTAGCCGGGGACGAGCGGCAGCACGCAGGGGGAGAGGAAGGAGACGACGCCGGCGGCGAGGGCGGCGAAGATCCCGACCCCGACGGTCGGGTCGGTGCTCAAGGCAGCGGCGATCACGGCCTCTCAGGATACCGGCGGCGATCGCCTCTCCAGTGGCCTGTGGAGCGGGGGAAACTGCCGCGCATGGCCCCCTTTGGCGCCGCCTCCGGTAGATTTTCTGGCCAGGTAGCCAAACACCGCGCACGCGGGAGACAACGGGAGCAGGCTTTGAGCAACCGCACGTTCGTCATCGGGGTCGGGATGACCAAGTTCGAGAAGCCCGGCACCAAGGAGGGCGACTACCCGGACTGGGCCAAGGAGGCGGGGGGGAAGGCGCTCGCCGACGCCGGCGTTCCCTACGAGGACGTCGAGCAGGCCTACGCCGGCTACTGCTACGGCGACTCGACCTACGGGCAGCGGGCGCTCTACCAGCTCGGCCTGACCGGGATCCCGATCGTCAACGTCAACAACAACTGCTCGACCGGCTCCTCGGCGCTGTTCCTGGCCCGCCAGGCGGTCAAGGGCGGCCTCGTCGACTGCGCGCTGGCGATCGGCTTCGAGAAGATGGAGCCGGGCTCGCTCGGCGTCAAGTACACCGACCGCACCAACGCGATCGACAAGCACGCCGAGCGGATGTTCGAGATCCGCGACCCCGAGGCCTCGCCGCCGGCGCCGCAGATGTTCGGCAACGCCGGCCGCGACCACATGGAGAAGTACGGCTCGAGCCCCGACCACTACGCCTGGATCGGCTGGAAGAACCATAAGCACTCGGTCAACAACCCTTACGCCCAGTTTCAGGACGAGTACTCGATCGAGGAGATCAAGGCGGCGAGGATGATCCACGACCCGCTGACCAAGCTCCAGTGCTCGCCCACCTCCGACGGCTCGGCCTGCGCGATCGTCGCCTCGGAGCGCTACGTCGACGAGCACGACCTCTGGGGCGAGGCGATCGAGATCGTCGGCCAGTCGATGGTCACCGACCTCAGCTCGACGTTCGACGAGGACGCCGACTGCATGAAGATCGTCGGCTCCGAGATGTCGAAGACGGCGGCGCAGCGAGCCTACGAGGAGGCCGGCGTGGCCGCCGGGGAAGTCGACGTCTGCGAGCTGCACGACTGCTTCAGCGCCAACGAGCTGATCACCTACGAAGCGCTCGGCTTCGCCGCCGAGGGCGAGGGGCACAAGCTGGTCGAGGAGGAGGCGACGACCTACGGCGGCGCCGTCGTCGTCAACCCGTCCGGCGGGTTGATCTCGAAGGGCCACCCGCTCGGCGCGACCGGCCTGGCGCAGTGCTCGGAGCTGACCTGGCAGCTGCGCGGTCGGGCAGACAAGCGCCAGGTCGACGGCGCTAAGGTGGGGCTGCAGCACAACATCGGCCTCGGCGGCGCCGCCGTGGTCACCGTCTACAAGCCGCCGGCCTGAGCCGCGGCTGGAGGAGAGGAGCACGATGGCAAAGGAGCGACGCTCACTGAATGGCAAGGTAGTCGCGATCACCGGGGGGGCCCGGGGGATCGGCAAGGTGACCGCGACTGCGCTGGTCCGCAAGGGCTGCCGGGTCGCGATCGGCGATCTCGACCTGGCGCTCACCGAGCAGACCGCCGCGGAGCTGGGCGGCGGCACGATCGCCGTCTCGCTCGACGTCACCGACCGCTCCTCCTTCGTCTCCTTCCTCGACGAGGCCGAGCGCCAGCTCGGCCCACTCGACGTGATCGTCAACAACGCCGGGATCATGCCGATCACCGCGTTTGACGCCGAGGCCGACGACTCGATCCGCCGCCAGCTCGACATCAACGTCTACGGCGTGCTCGTCGGCATGCAGCTGGCGCTGAAGCGGATGCGCCCGCGCGGCTCGGGCCACATCGTCAACATCGCCTCCTCGGCGGGCAAGGTGGCTGTGCCGAACATCGCCACCTACTGCGCCACCAAGCACGCGGTGGTCGGCTGCAGCGAGGCGGTCCGCGCCGAGCTGCGCGGCAGCGGCGTCGAGGTCTCCTGCGTGATGCCGGTCCCGGTCAACACGGCGCTGGCCCACGGGCTCGCCTACCAGCGCGGCGTCAAACTCGTCGAGCCGGAGGACGTCGCGAACGAGATAGTCGACGCGCTCGAAGTCCCGCGCTTCGACGTCTACGTGCCGCGCTCGCTGAAAGCCTCGGTCGTGCTCTCCAGCCTGATGCCGCGCCGCGCTCGCGAGGCGTTCGGACGCTTCATGGGAGTCGACAAGGTGATGACCGAAGCCGACCTCGGCGCCCGGCGCGACTACGAGGAGCGCGCCGCCCACAGCAAGGCCGACGCGGGCTCCGAGGCCGAGCCGGCCGCCGCGCAGCGCGACGCCGTGTAGGCGTGGGACGGATCTACGACGCGACCTGGGGACGGGGGTTCGCGGCGCTCTACGACCGCGGGCTGAAGGCGCCCGAAGAGGGCGGCCTGCGGGAGATGCGGCGCGAGGCGCTGGCCGCGGCCAGCGGGCGCACGATCGACCTGGGGGCCGGCACCGGCGCCAACGTCGGGCTCTTCCCGCCGGCGGTCACCGAGCTGGTCCTCGCCGAGCCCGACCGGCATATGATCAAAAGGCTTCGATCAAAAATAGGAGCGGTGGGCATGGACGTCGAAGCAGTGGAGGCGTCGGCCGAAGACCTGCCCTTCGAGGGCTCCAGCTTCGACACCGCCGTCTTCACCCTGGTCCTCTGCACGGTGCCCGACCCGGCCGCGGCGCTGGCCGAGACGGCCCGGGTGCTGCGCCCGGGCGGGAAGATGCTGTTCGTCGAGCATGTGCGTGCCGAGGAGCAGGGCCTGGCTCGCTGGCAGGACCGCCTCGAGAAGCCGTGGCGCTTCCTCGCCGACGGCTGCCACTGCAACCGCGACACGGTGGCGACGATCGAGGCCTCGCCGCTCAGCCTGGAGCAGGTGGAGCACGGCCGCGTGCCCAAGGCCCCGCCGCTGGTCAGGCCCCTGGCGCGGGGCGGCGCGGTCCTGCCCGGCTGAGCGTCAGTCCACCGCCTCGGCTCGATTCAACGCACGATAATGGTGGTTATGTAGCCTCACGGGCAGCGAAGCCGCGTGGACCCGCTTCGCGGCACGGGTCCCGAGGCTCTCAGGACCTCAGCCCGCCTCGGCTACCGCCGCTTCGAGCGCCTCGGCCGAGCCCGGCGATCCCAGCAGCCTGAGACCGACGACGGTCGGGCCGCGGACTAAGAACGACGGCGTGCCGCTGAGGCCGAGCCGCTTCGCCTGGGCGGTGCTGCGCGAGACCCGGCGCAGCAGGCGGGTGCCCTTGCGATCGGCGTTCCACCTGGCGATGTCCGGCACCCCGGCCCCCTCGGCGATCGCCGTCAGGAAGGAGTCGGTGACGTAGCCGGAGCCCTCGAAGCCCTGGTTGCGGTAGAAGAGCTCGACGAAGTCCCAGCCGCGCCCTTGCTCGCCGGCGGCCAGCGCCGCCGCCCCGGCCGGCGTCGAATCGGGGCCGATGATCGTGAAGTTGCGGAACTCGAGCGTGACCTCGCCGCGGCTGACCGGCCCCGCGATCAGCTGTGGCAGCACCTGCTCGGCGTACGCTGCGCAGGCGGGGCACTGGAGGTCGCCGAACTCGATCAGCGCCACCAGCGCGTCCTGCTCGCCGAGGACCATTCCCTCCTGCGGGATCCCGCTCAGCTCCTCCTCCACCGCCGCGACGCCGTCCAGGTTCGTGTCCCCGCCGCCGCTCTCGCTCTGGCTGATCACGATCAGCACCGCGACGGCGGCGATCGCCAGGAAGGCGGCGGCGCTGCCGAACTGCAGGAGGCGCTTGCGCCGCGCCTCCTGGCTCTCGACGCCGCTCTCCTCGCTCAGCCGCTGCTCGCGGCGCCTTTCCCGCTCCTTCTTGCCGCTCATGTGCACCTCCCAATGTATCCGACCATGCGAACCGTATTCAAGCCGAGGAGCACCATCATCAGCACGGCGCTGACGACGCACCACTGGCAGATCGCGTCGATCACGAACAGCTCCAGGTAGGTCAGGTAGACGC
>VRUE01000015.1:4867-9965 GCA_019456285.1 Solirubrobacterales bacterium
CATCAGCACGGCGCTGACGACGCACCACTGGCAGATCGCGTCGATCACGAACAGCTCCAGGTAGGTCAGGTAGACGCTGAAGCCGAAGCCGGCGAGGGCCAGGCCGAAGCCGGCCATGCGGGCGCCGTCGCCCCGCAGCAGCGCCGCGCCGAGCAGCAGCGCGTATCCGACGATCCCGAAGATCGCCACGTTGACCCCGGCCAGCTCCGAGTAGGGGCTGGAGGCGACGGCCTCGCAGCCCCCGCCTCCAGCCAAGCAGGCCGGGGCGCCGCCCTCCGCCGCGGCGATCGCGATGTATGTGGCGACGCCGATGCCGAACGCGGCGACGAAGGTCGCGTTCCTGCGCAGCGTTCCCTCCCCCGGTGCCCTCACTGGGTCAGTGCCGCTTCCAGCCGCCGCCGAAGAGGCGGCCGAGGCGGCCGAGGCGGCCGCTGCGCCGGCTGGGCTTGAACTTGGGGTGACCCCTCTCCGGTGGGCCGAGACGCTGCGCCTTCTCCGCCTCGATGCTGAGGACCACACCGTGCTCGGCGGTGCGCTCCACCTCGGGTGCGTCGGCGAAGCGCAGCTCGCCACCACCGTCCACGAACACAACACCGTCGAAGATGTGCTCGCGGTAGTTGTCGAGGATCGCCTCGACGCGCCCGACCTCGGCGCCGTCGGAGCTGTAGACGGGCATGCCGGGCCGGACGGCGGAATAGTGGACTGCGTGACCGATGTCGACCATCGTCGCGAAGGCTAGCGGCCGTGCTCTCCGAGGGGCGGAACGCGCCGCTCGGGCATCAACCCAGCGCGGCGACGGCCCGTTCGATGTCCTCGACCGTCTCGAAGCTGAGCCCGACCACGCTCACCTTGCGGTGGCGGACCACGCCCTCCTCGTCGATCACGAAGATCGCGCGGCGCACCAGCGGGCCGGCCACGACGCCGTAGGCGCGGGCGACCGCCTTGTCCTCGTCGGCGAGCAGCGGCACGTTGAGGCTCTTCTCCTTGACGAAGCGCTCGTGGGAGCCGACCGACTGGGGGGAGATGCCGAGCAGCTCGGCGCCGAGGCCGTCGAGCCGATCGCCCTCGTCGCGGTAGGAGCAGAACTGCTTGGTGCAGACCGTCGTGAAGTCGCCGGGGTAGAAGGCGAGGACCAGCTTTCGTCCGCGGTAGTCGGAGAGCCGGTACGTCTTGCCGCCCGTGCCGGGCAGCTCGAAGTCGGGAGCCGGGTCTCCTGTCCTGATCTTCGCCATCGGCCGGACCGGGCCGTCTAGCCCTTCTCGATCGTGATCTTTTCGATCACGATGGTCTGCTTCGGTTTTTCGGCCGGGGTGCCGAGCTCGCCGATCCGCTCGACCATGTCGAGCCCCTCGCTGACCTGGCCGATCAGCGCGTATTCCGGCGGCAGCCCCGCGTCCGCCCCGAGCACGACGAAGAACTGGCTGCCCGAGCGCCCGGGCGGCTCGGCCGAGCTCTTGGCCATCGCCACGACGCCCTTCGTGTAGGCGAGGTTGGCCGGCGGCTCCTCGTCGACGCTGTAGCCGGGCCCGCCGGTGCCGCTGCCCAGCGGGTCGCCCCCCTGGATCACGAAGCCGGGGGCGATCCGGTGGAACACGAGGCCGTCGTAGAAGCCCTTGCGGGCCAGGAAGACGAACGAGTTGACGGTCTTCGGGGCGCCCGTCGTGTCGAGCGCGATCTCGAAGGTCCCGCAGCTCGTCTCGACGACCGCCGTCAGCTTCTCGCCTCTCTTCACCGTCTGCTTCGGCGCCTCGAAGCTGACCTGCTTCGGCTGCGGCGCTGCGACCTCCTGGCAGCCCGCGGCGCTCGCCGTGGTGGCCGAATCCTCGTCGCCGCCGCTGCGGCCGATCAGGATCGCCGCCACCACGCCGACCGCGATCAGCGCGAAGACAACGAGGACGATTAGGCGGTGGTTCGTCGACTGCTCCATCGGCGCGGAAGCCTAGAGGATCGTCGCCGCCCGCCGGTTGAGATGATCGGAGCGTGGCTCTCCCCCCTCCCGGCAGTCGAGACCGCATCGTCGGTCGGGCCCTCGGTAACCTCGTGGCCCGCGCGCCCTGGCTGTGGCCGCTGCTGCGAAGCCCGACCCGGCGCTTCTTCTCCGCACGGGCGAGCGGCTGGGACGAGCGGACCGGCGCCGGCGGCGTCGAGCACCTCACCCCCCTTGCGGCGGCGGCGCTGCGCGTCGGTCGCGCCCCCGAGCGGGTCCTCGACGTCGGCTGCGGGACCGGTGAGGGCACGCTGTTCTTCGCCCGCGAGTTCCCGCAGGCGCGGGTGCGAGGCGTCGACCTCTCCGAGGAGATGATCGCCGCCGCTGTCGCGAAGGTAGGCCTCGATCCGGAGGGGCGAATCGCCTTCAAGGTCGGCGACGCCGCCGCGCTCCCCCACCCCGACGACTCCTTCGACCTCGTCGCGCAGCTCAACATGCCGCCGTTCTTCGAGGAGCTCGTCCGGGTCCTGCGTCCCGGGGGCTACGTAATCGTCGTCTCCAGCTGGGGATCCAGAACCCCCTTCTACACACGCCCGGGTCTGCTGCGCTGGAAATTCCTCGAGCGCGGCGTCGAGCCGGTCGAGATCGGCGCGGCAGGCGCCGGCACGTTCTACGTCGGCCGACTCGAAGGTGGCGACTGAGCGAAGCGTTTAGCGACTATCCGAACACCCCCACGCACGCCCGGCGGCGGCGGACGCTGCGCGGGGCTGCGTCCTCAGTCGGCCAAATAGCGCCTGACTATTCGGCCTCCCTGCGTCCTGGCCCCGCTTGGTCCGGCGCTCGCCAGCCACACACGCGGGTTTTCGGATAGTCGCTTAGGCTGCTCGCCCGATGGGAATCGAGGGAATGCCGCTGGCGCTGCTGGTCAACCCTTCCTCGGCGCATGGCCGCACGCTGAAGCTGCTGCCCCGGGTCGAGCAGGAGCTGGACGCGCGGCGGATCGTCTTCCGGGTGGAGCGCACGCGCGGGTTGCAGGACGGGGTCGAGCGGGCCCTGCGGGCGGTCGAGGCCGGTGAGGTGCCGGTGGTGATCAGCGGCGACGGCCTGATCGGGGCGGTCGGCGGCGCCCTGGCGGGGTCCGAGACGCCGCTGGGAATCGTCCCCGCCGGGCGGGGCAACGACCTGGCGCGGGTTCTCGGCATCCCCGAGGATCCGGAGGGGGCGGTCGGGGTCCTGGCGGCCGGCCATAGCCGCCAGATCGACGTCGGCGTGGCGAACGGCAAGCGCTTCCTGGGGATCGCCAGCGCCGGCTTCGACTCCGAGGCGAACCGACTCGCCAACGAGACGAAGCTGCTGCGCGGCAACCTCGTCTACGCCTACGCGGGAATTCGCACGCTGATGCGCTGGAAGCCGGCCCGCTTCACGGTGCGGGTGGGCGATGAGCGCATCCACTTCACCGGCTTCTCGGTCTCCGCCGCCAACAGCCGGGCCTACGGGGGCGGCATGTTCCTCGCCCCCGACGCGGACCTCGCCGACGGCGAGTTCGACGTCGTGATGGCCGGCGAAACCGGCAAGCTGCGGTTCCTGGGTAACCTGCCGAAGGTGTTCAAGGGCACCCACGTCGAGGAGGACGAGATCCGAGTCTTCCGCGCCGCCCGGCTGGAGCTCAGCGCCAGCCGCCCATTCGCCGTCTACGCCGACGGGGAGCACCTGACCGATCTCCCCGCCACGCTGCACCTGCTGCCGCGCGCGCTGAGCGTCCTCGTGCCGCCGCAGGGCGCCGCTTGAGCGTCAAACCGAGCCGGGCGCTGTTCGGCGCCAAGCGGGTCGCCGCGCGAGCGATCGGCGCCGCCAGCCGGGCCAGCGGCCGCGGCGGCGGCACGACCCTTCCCGGCCGGGTGCTGCTGCGCCTCGCCCCCGACGCGATCGCCCGCCTCGGCGCCGGGCTCGATCGCGGCGTGACGATCGTCAGCGCCACCAACGGCAAGACGACCACCGCGGGGATGATCGCCGCCGTCCTCGGCGGCGCCGGGCGCACCCCGGTCCACAACCGAGCCGGCTCCAACATGACCTGGGGCGTCGCCACCGCGCTGCTCGAGCAGCGCGGCCACGAGGGCCTGTTCGAGGTCGACGAGGCCTGGCTGCCCAGGGTGACGGCGCAGCTCGACCCCTCGTTGATCGTCCTCGGCAACCTCTTCCGCGACCAGCTCGACCGCTACGGGGAGGTCGAGGCGCTTGCAGGGGACTGGGCGAAGACGGTCGAGGCGCGGACTGGCCGCACCAACTTTGTCCTCAACGCCGACGATCCGCTGATCGCCGACCTCGGCCGCGACGTGGAGGGCCGCGGGCGCGACGGCGTCGTCTACTTCGGGGTCGACGACCCAGCCCAGGCGCTACCCGAGCTCCAGCACGCCTTCGACGCGAAGCACTGCCGCCGTTGCGGTCATCCCTACTCCTACGAGCGCGCCTTCGTCGGCCACCTCGGCCACTACTCGTGCACGAGCTGCGGAGCGGAGCGGCCGACGCCGGATGTCGCCGCGACGCAGGTGGAGCTGCGCGGCATGCGGGGCTCCCGGGTCACCGTCCGCACCCCGCAGGGCGAGATCCGGCTGGAGCTGCCCCTCCCCGGCCTCTACAACGTCTACAACGCGCTGGCCGCCGTCGCGGCGTGCATCGAGCTGGGGGTCGAGCCGGCGCGGATCGCCGCCGCGCTGGGCGGTATGCGCGCCGCCTTCGGCCGGGTCGAGACGATCGAGGTGGCGGGCAAGCCGGTCTCGATTCTGCTGATCAAGAACCCGGCGGGGGCAAATGAGGTGCTGCGCACGCTGGCGCTCGAGGCGGGCGGCGACGCGCTCGACCTCTGGATCGCGCTCAACGACGGGACCGCCGACGGGCGCGACGTCTCCTGGGTCTGGGACGCCGACTTCGAGCTGCTGGAGGGCACGGTGCGTCGGGTCACCTGCGCCGGGACGCGGGCGGCGGAGATCGCGCTGCGGCTGAAGTACGCGGGGTGGCCGGAGAAAGCGATCGCGGTCGAGCCGGAGATCGAGGCCTCGCTCGACCTGGCCGTCGCCGCGGCGCCGAGCCGGCTCTTCGCGCTGCCGACATACACGGCGCTGCTGGAGCTGCGCAAGCTGCTGGCGTCGCGCGGCCTCGCCAAGGAGTTCTGGC
>VRUE01000015.1:10065-18052 GCA_019456285.1 Solirubrobacterales bacterium
CGGGCCGAGGAACTGCCGGCGGACGCCAAGGTCGGCGATGCGCGGGACTTCGAGGTCGAAGGAGCGTTCGGCTTGGTGCTGGCTCCGATGCAGCTCGTGCAGCTGTTCGCGGATGCGGGTGAGCGCGTCGACTGCCTGCGTTGTGCCGCGGCGCACCTTCGACCCGGGGGGAAGGCCGCGTTTGCGATCGTCGAGGAGGCCGTCGCCGCAGCGAGCGAGCAGGCGCCCCCTCCCCTGCCCGATGCCCGGGAGATCGGCGGCTGGGTCTACTCCAGCCTGCCGCTCGACGCCGGGCTCGATGCCGGGACGATCGCGGTGCGCCGCCTGCGCCAGACGGTCTCACCCGAGGGGGGGCTGCGCGACGAGGTCAGCGAGCTGCGGCTGCGCATGCTCTCAGCCGGCGCCCTGGAGGGCGAGGCGGAAGAGGCCGGGCTGCGGCCGATCGGGCGTCGCGCCATCCCGGCCACCGATGCCCACGTCGGCTCGACCGCGGTCCTGCTGGGGAAGGAGTCCTGATGGAGCTGCGCGTCCTCGCCCTCTACCCGGACCAGATGAACATCTACGCCGACCGCGGCAACATCCTCTTCCTGCAGCGGCGCTGCGAGTGGCGGGGGATCGGGTTCTCCTGTGCGGGGGCGGGGCCAGGCGACCGCGTCGACCCGGCCGCGCACGACCTCTTCTACCTCGGCGGCGGCCAGGACCGCGACCAGCGAATGGTCGCCGCCGACATGGTCGAGACCAAGCGCGAGGCGCTCGCCTCGGCGGTCGACGACGGCGCCGTCCTGCTCGCCGTCTGCGGCGGCTACCAGCTGCTCGGGCACAGCTACCAGCTCGGCGAGGAGCGGATTCCCGGCCTCGGCCTGGCCGACCTGGAGACGGTGCGCGAGCCGGGGCCGCGGCTGATCGGCAACGCCGCCGTCAGGGCGGACCTCGACGACGGCCCTCGCGTGATCGCCGGTTTCGAGAACCACGGCGGTCGCACCCACCTCGGCGGCGACGCCCGGCCGTTCGGCGAAGTCGTCAAGGGCTTCGGCAACAACGGCGAGGACGGCCTCGAGGGAGTCCAGCGCGACAACCTGATCGGCACCTACCTGCACGGCCCCCTGCTGCCCAAGAACACCTGGCTGGCGGACCGCCTGATCGCCCTCGCCCTGGAGCGCCGCTATGGCGCCTTCCCCGAGCTGGAGCTCCTCGACGACCGCATGGAGCTGGCCGCTCAGCAGTGCGCCCGCCGGGCGGCGCTGGACGCCTAGCTAGCGCCCGCTCGACCCGAAGCCGCCGTCGCCGCGGGCGGACTCGGCCAGGGCCTCGGCCTCGGCCGGCTCGGCCAGCGAGATCGGTGCGATCAGGAGCTGGGCGATCCGGTCCCCCGGCTCGATCCGGAAGATCTCGGCGGGGTCGGTGTTGAGCAGCAGCACCCGGACCTCGCCGCGGAAGCCGGAGTCGATCAGCCCGGGGCTGTTGACCAGCGCGATGCCGTGCTCCCGTGCCAGCCCCGACCGCGGCAGCACCAGCCCGGCATGCCCCTCGGGAATCTCCACCGCAATCCCCGTCCCGACGTTCCACCGCTCCCCGGGCCCGAGATGAGCCGCCTCGCACGCATACAGATCCAGCCCGGCATCCCCCGGATGCGCCCGCGTCGGCAGCGTCGCCCCAGCCTTCAGCTTGGAAACTGGAAGCTCCACAGCCGCCACCCTACCGACCCTTGTGCGGCCGGACACCCCCACGCTCCCCTACCCCGGGTCGGCGGCAACCTCGAGGTCCTCGAACCGGTACAGCTCCGCGACCGGCACCTTGGCGCGCACCAGCACGCCATCGCTTCGCTCGGTCCGTTCCAGGTCGCCGGCCACCTCGTGCAGCTCGTGAAGGCGGCTGCCCTCCGCGTGCGGCACCAGCAGCTCGACCTCTGCGAGCGTGTCCTCGAACGCCGCCTCGACCCGCTCCCGCAGCTCGCCGACCCCCTCGCCGCTCAGCGCCGAGACCAGCACCGCGCCGGGGTGGCGCAGCAGCGCCTCGCTCCGCTCGTCCTCGGCCAGCAGGTCCGCCTTGTTGAGGACCAGCAGCCGCGGCTTGCCCCCCGCCCCGATCTCCTCCAACACCTCGTCCACCGCCCGCATGTCGGCCAGCCGTCGCTCCTCCGGCGCCGCGACGTCGACCACCTGCAGGACCAGGTCGGCCAGAACCGTCTCCTCCAGCGTCGCCTTGAAAGCCTCGACAAGCTGGTGCGGCAGCTTCTCGATGAATCCGACCGTGTCGGTCAGCAGGCAGCCGCGGCCGGAGAGCGCGAAGCTGCGCGTGGTCGGGTCAAGCGTGTGGAAGAGCCTGCCGCCCACCCCCACCTCGGCGCCGGTGATCGCGTTCAGCAGGGTCGACTTGCCGGCGTTGGTGTAGCCGGCGAGAGCGACCCGCGGCAACGAGGCGCGCTCGCGGCGCGCCCGCATCACGCCGCGATTGCGCTCGAGCTGGGTGAGGCGCCGCCGCAGCGCCGCGATCCGGTCGCGCGCCAGGCGGCGGTCGGTCTCGATCTGGGTCTCGCCCGGGCCTCGGGTGGGGGCACGGGTCCCGATGCCGCCGTCGAGGCGGTCGAGGTGGGTCCACAGCCCCCGCATCCGCGCCATGTTGTATTCGAGCTGCGCCAGCTCGACCTGGAGCTTGCCCTCGGCCGAGTGGGCGTGGTCGGCGAAGATGTCGAGGATCACCGCGGTGCGGTCGATCACGGGGACGTCGAGGGCCGCCTCCAGGCCGCGCTCCTGGCGCGGCGCCAGCTCGTCGTCGCAGGCGATCAGGTTGGCGCCGGTCGCGGCGATCGCCGCCTTCAGCTCCGACAGCTTGCCCCTGCCGAAATAGCGGTTGGGGTCGGGCGCCGGGCGCTGCTGGAGCATCTCCCCGGCGGCCGCCACGCCCGCCGTGCGCAGCAGCTCCTTCAGCTCGGCGAGGGGGTCGCCCTCCCTCCGGCCGTCGGCGATGCCGATCGCCAGCGCCCGCTGGCGCGCCCTCGAGTTCGAGACGCCGGCGTCGTTCGCGCCGTAGCGCGTCTGCGCGTTGCGTCCGTTCCTCGACTGTTTCACTTTGTCTAATTGTAGGCGGTAGCCGTCTCCAGGTAGGCTTACGGGCCGTGAAGGTGTTCGTGACCGGAGGCACGGGCTTCATCGGCGGCGAGGTGGTCCGCCAGCTGCGCGAGCGCGGCGACGAGGTCGTCTGCCTGGTCCGCAACCCCGTGAAGGGCAAGGCCGTCGCGACGCTCGGCTGCGAGTTGGCCCAGGGTGACCTCAGCGACACCAAGGCGATCCGGGCGGGGATGGAGGGCTGCGACGCGGTCGTCCACGCCGCCGCGATGTACGAGGTGGGGATCCCCGAGTCCCAGCGCCCGGCGATGCGCGAGGCCAACGTCGGCGGCACCGAACACGTCCTGCGGGCCGCCCTCGAGGCGGGGATCGCCAAGGTCGTCTACGTCTCGACCGTCGGCGCCTTCGGCAACACCCACCACAAGGTGGTCGACGAGTCCCACGAGCATCCCGGCAAGGGGTTCACCTCCTACTACGAGGAGACGAAGCTGGAAGCCCACAGGATCGCCAAGCGGGCGATCGCCGAGCAGGACCTGCCCGGCGTGATCGTCCAGCCGGGTGGCGTCTACGGCCCCGGCGACGCCTCGGCGATCGCCGCGATCTTCGACCAGTTCCTCTCCGGCAAGATGCCGCTGCTGCCCTTCCCGGAGCTGGGGATCTGCCTTTCGCATGTCGAGGACATCGCCGCCGGGATCCTCCTCGCCCTCGATAAGGGCCGGGTCGGCGAGGCCTACGTCCTCAGCGGGCCGGTGACGACGATGCGCGACGCGATCGAGACCGTCGCCGGGATCACCGGCCGCAAGGCCCCCAAGCACGCCCTGCCGACCCCGGTGATGAAGGCGCTGACGCCGATCGGGCCGCTGGTCGGCAAGATGATGGGGCAGTCGCCCAACCTGCGCGAGCTGATCTCCTCCGCCGACGGGGTCACCTTCTGGGCCAGCCACGAGAAGGCCAGCCGCGAGCTGGGCTACGCGCCGCGCGGCCTGGAGGAGGGCCTGCGGCAGATGCTGGAGGCCGAAGGCAAGCTCTCCGACTCCGTCGCCGCCTGACCGGCGGACCGCCGGCCCCAAGATGCGCCTGATCGACGTCGAGCACCTCGGCCGCCCCCACGTGATCGGCTGCTGGGAGGTCGACGGCGCCCTGGTCGACCCCGGGCCCGAGTCGTCTCTGGGGACGCTGCTGGCGGCGCTCGGGGACGAGCAGCCGCGAGCCCTGCTGCTCACCCACATCCACCTCGACCACGCCGCCGCGACCGGCGCCCTGGTGCGGCGCTGGCCGGAGCTGGAGGTCTACGTCCACGAGCGCGGCGCGCCCCACCTGATCGACCCCTCGAAGCTGCTCGCCAGCGCCTCGCGGCTCTACGGCGAGGAGATGGAGCGGCTCTGGGGGGAGATCGTGCCGGTGCCGGAGGCCAACGTGAAGCCGCTGGTCGGCGGCGAGCGGGTGCTGGGGATGCGGGTCGCCTACACGCCGGGCCACGCCTCCCACCACGTCTGCTACCTGCGCGAGGAGTCAGGCACCGCCTTCGTCGGCGACGTCGCCGCCGTCCTCATCCCCGGCACCGACCTGATCGTCCCCCCGACCCCGCCACCGGACATCGACATCGAGCGGTGGGAGGAGTCGATCGGCATCGTCGAAGGCTGGCGCCCCGAGCGCCTCGCCCTGACCCACTTCGGGGCAGTCGACGCCCCCGCCGGGCACCTGGGACGGGTCCGCGAGCGCCTCCGCGAGGAGGCCCGGCTGGCCCGCGAGCTGTCCGAGGCGGACTACGAGCGGCGCCACCGCGAGCGGGTCGCTGAGCACGCGGCCAATCCGGACGCGGCCGCCGAGCTGCTCCAGTGTGTCCCGCCGGAGTATCAGTGGCGAGGCCTCGACCGCTACTGGCGCAAGCGCCCTCAGGACCTCTCCCTACCGGGATAGGTCCTCTGGTGGGGGCGAGGTCGCACCCGCGGCGCTCAGGCAGGCTCGGCGGCGGCCCGGTGGAGGATTCCGGCCGTGTCGCCGACGATCCCTCCGATTCCGTCGATCACCGCGGCGGCCTGCAACCGCTCCGGAAGGCGAAGGCGGGCGGCGCCGGTCGATTCGACGACCCGCCCGGCGACATCCCGGGCGTGCGCCCGCACCGTGCGTGGGGAGACCTCAAGATCGGCAGCCAGCCGGTCGAGGTGTCGACCACGAATCCGGTCGGCTCGGTACTCGCCTCCGTACTTCATCGCCAGCTTACGACTGAAGGAACGACCGTAGACGCGAGTCGAGAGCAGGTCGTAAAGCGGCGCAAGGCGCGGCGATCCGTCGCCCTCGAGCAGCAGTGAGTAGTTCTTCGCGTGCGCGTCGCAGTTGCCGATCAGCAGGTTGAAGAGGAGCGCATCGAGGAAGGCGAGCAGGTCAACGGCGGGAGCGGCGGCATGCTTGCGGATAAGCGCCCCGCAGGCGGCCACGCCCGGCCCGCCATGCGACTCGTACTTCTCCGCCGGTAGGAACCCCAGCGCCTGACAGAAGTCCTCCTGGTGGATTCGGTGGACGGCGCCACCGGGTGTGTCCCGCGACCGGTCGTAGCGCTGCACCAACAGGCCTTCCTCCCCCTCGGCGTCGATCGGCACGGCCACCGCTGCCGAGAGGCCGGCCGCGGCGGCAAGCGCCAGGCAATACGCCTCGTTCGCGACCATGTCGCGGAGTGAGGAGGGTGGCTTCTTGACGATATGAGTACTCGGGGGCTGGCCACGGGTGATGCCGAGGCGCCCGTCCTCCCAGAGGACCGGGAGCTTGTCACGAGTGCCTGCAAGCGAAAGCCGGATGCCTTCGTCGTCCTCACCCGGGCCGACGAGAAATGGTCGGTTTGGCAACTCCTCGAGGAGGAGCGCAAGCTCCTCAATGGTGAGCCAGCGAGGCGGCGGCGTGAGGAAGGGTGGCTTCGCCCCATGCGGGACCAGCGAGACCGCACCGGCGCACTCGCCTCCGATCTCCTCCAGCACCGCGAATGAGTTCTCGGCGGGAACGTGGAAGGCGCGGGCGATCGCGGTCAGGAAATCTCCCTCGGGAAGCAGACCGGTGAAGAAGGGGCGGCATTCAGCGTCCGCGAAGGGCTCCTCGCGAAGTGGCAGACAAAGTGAAAGAGGGGCGTCGCCACGACTGGCCCAGGATGGCTCGTAGGCAAATCCGAGCTTGGCCTGCGGAAGCCGCTCCAGCCGCCCGATCCGATCGGCGTGGAGAAAGACGTCGAGAGCGGTCACCGCGCCTCCAGATAGAGGTCGAGGCCCAGCGCAGCGAGAACACGCTGGATGCCGGCGAGCTGAGCAGTCGCCTTGCCGTTCTCCAGCTCGCTGATAAACCGGGGCGTTACCCGTGCGACCCCGGCCAGGTCGATCTGCGTGAGACCAAGCTCCTTGCGACGCTTACGCACCCGCACCCCCAGGTCTTCAGATGTCTGAATCTGCCAGCGACTCATCTTCCCGTTCGGGAAAATATACGACACAATGAGGCAGGAGGCGTGCTGATCCTCCCGTTCGGGAAAATCTACCCAGAGAATGGCTTGATCGGCTAGCTATCTTCCCGTTCGGGAAATACCGATGTACGGGAGGCAGTCAGGACAGGTGCTTGCGCATCCGCTCGACCGCCTCGGAGATGCGGTCGTCGGGGGTGGTCAGCGAGATCCGGAAGAAGCCCTCGCCGCTCGGCCCGTACATAGAGCCGGGCGAGACGATCACCGCCGCCTCCTCCAGCACCAGCTCGGCGAACGAGGTCGAGGTGTGCCCCTCCGGCACCGGCGCCCAGACGTAGATCGTCCCCTTCGGCGCCGGCACCTCGACCCCGATCTCGCGCAGCGCGCCGACCACCAGGTCACGGCGGCGCGCGTAGGTCTCGTTGATCCGTTCCAGCGAGCCGCGCGGGCCGCGTAGGGCCGCCGCGCCGGCCAGCTGCACCGCCTCGAAGAGGCCGGAGTCGACGTTGGTCTTCAACCGCCAGTAGGTCTGGATCGCCGCGGCGTTGCCGAGGATCGCCGCGCAGCGCCAGCCGGTCATGTTGTAGCCCTTGGAGAGCGAGAAGACCTCGACCCCGACCTCCCTGGCGCCCGGCGTGGCGAGGAAGCTGGGCGCGACGTAGCCGTCGTAGGTCGTTTCCGAGTAGGCGTTGTCATGGACGACGAGGATCTCGTGCTCGCGGGCAAAGGAGACGACCAGCTCGAAGAAGCCCTCGGGGACGACCGCGCCGCTGGGGTTGTTGGGGTAGTTGAGGAAGATCAGCCGGGCCTTGGCGGCGGCCTCCGCCGGGACCGCGCTGAGGTCGGGGGCAAAGCCCAGCTCGGGGACCAGCGGCAGCAGCTCCGGTGTCGCCCCGGCGAGGATCGGGCCGCCGGTGTAGACGGGGTAACCCGGGTCGGAGGCGAGCGCGACGCCGCCCGGGTCGAGGAAGGCGAAGCAGAGGTTGTAGATGCACTCCTTGGCGCCGATCGCCGGGATCACCTCGCTCTCGGGGTCGATCTCGACCCCGAAGCGCTCCTCGTAGAAGCCGGCGAACGCCTCCCGAAACTCGGCCCGGCCGCGGTTGCTCGGGTACTTCTGGTTGGCCGGGTCGGCGACCGCCTCCCGCATCGCGGCGACGATGTGCGGGTAGGTCGGCTCGTCGGGGTCGCCGATCCCGAGGCTGATCACGTCGATGCCGGAGGCGCGCTTGTCGGCGACGCGCCGCTCCAGCTCGGCGAACATGTAGGGAGGCATCGCCTCCAGGCGCTTGGACGGGTCGGCGATTGCCATCGGCGCGGGAATCTAGTCGTCCAGCCCCGACAGCGCTCGCAGCAGCTCGGGCGACAGCTCGCCGGCGCAGACCGGCTCCGCCCAGCCGGTCAGCCGCACGTCGAGGTCGTCCGAGACCTCGACCTCCAGCTCTCCGCCGTCCAGCTCGACCATGATCGGGCTGCGAGCCCC
>VRUE01000015.1:18152-19410 GCA_019456285.1 Solirubrobacterales bacterium
TCCAGCTCCTCGATCTCGTCGCCGACCTCGATCGCGCACTGCGGGTTGCCGATCGAGACGTGCTGGAAGGCCCACTCGCGGCCACCGGCGGTCAGCGTTCCCGTCCCCTCCGGCCCGCCGGACGGGAAGTCCTTCGACGCCGTGGCGGCTCGCCCCATCTCAACCGAGCAGGTCCGCCCCGAGCCGATCGTCGCAGCGATCGGCCCGGCCACCGTGAGGATCGAGAAGGCATCCGCGTCGGCCCAGCCATGCCGGCGCAGGTAGAGAATCGCCTCCCGCGTCCCGTTCCCGGAGAGCTCCGCCTCGGACCCATCACGGTTGAAAATCCGCAGCTCGGCGGCAAAATCCGGGTCGTCGCTGCGCGCAAGCAGCAGCACCCCATCCGCCCCGACCCCGAAGTGCGGATCGCAGAGCCGCCGCACCCGCGCCGCGCTCAGCTCCCAGGGGAGCCCCTCCGCCTCAAGGATCAGATAGTCGTTCCCAAGCGCCTGCCACTTCTCGAATTTCACGCCGCCAGCCTATTCGCCGAGCGCAACGACGATCTCGGTGGCGACATCGGCGTCGGTGAGAGCGGTGCGGTCGATCGGGTGGAGGTTGGGGATCTTCCGCATCCAGGTGAGCTGGCGGCGGGCGTAGTTGCGGGAGCGCTTCTTGATCCGCTCGACGTCGCCGCCGAGCAGCTCGTCGAAGCCGAGCGCCTTGCGGGCGGTTCGCGACGGGCCTGCCGCTTCGGCCCGGCGCACCTCGTCCGCGGCCCCGGAGGCGACGATCGCCTCCGTCCGAGCGTCGATCCGCTCGTATAGCTGCACCCGGTCCATGTCCAGCCCGAAGATCCGCGTCGGGCGCCGGGTCTCCTCCGACCAGAGCTCGGAGTCCTCGGCCCCCGGCGGCGCCTTGACCAGCGAGAGCTCGGCCAGCGCCGCCCGCAGGTACAACCCGGTCCCCCCCACCACGATCGGTCGCCGTCCTGCGGCCAGCGCCGCGTCGACCTCCCGATGAGCCCGCCTCATGTAGTCGCCGACCGAGAACGGCCGGGTGACGGGCACGAACCCGACCAGCCGGTGCTCCAGCCTCCCTCGCTCCGCGGCCGTCGCGACTCCGGTCAGCAGCCCCAATCCCTGGTAGACCTGAAGCGCATCGCAAGAGATCGCCACGGGGTCCTCCCCCCGCTCCCGAAGCAGCTCCGCCAGCGCGATCGCCACCCCGGTCTTGCCGACCCCGGTCGGCCCAAATATCGCGACTACGTGCATAGGGGGAG